>JAQSDJ010000110.1:8202-24691 GCA_029945855.1 Lacunisphaera sp. | reverse complement strand
CGGGGCGCAGGCCCGCGATGTGCTGTGGCTCGTCCTCGGTTCCGGGTTCCGGCTGGCCGCCTACGGCACCGTCTGCGGTCTGCTCGGCAGTTTCGTCCTGATCAAGGTCTGCACCACGCTGCTGCCCGCCCTGCCCGGCCTGGACTGGATCCTGCTCGGCGCCACGGTCCTGACCTTGCTGGCGGTGGCCGTGTTCGCCTGCTGGCTCCCGGCCCGCCGCGCCACCCGCGTCGACCCGATCGTCGCCCTGCGCAGCGAGTGATTATCCGGCCAATCGAGAATCAAGAACCCAAATATCTCCCGATGCTCACCGACCTGAAATATGCCTTGCGCACCCTCGCCAAGACTCCCGGCTTCACGCTCATTGCCGTCGTCACGCTGGCGCTCTGCATCGGCGCCAACAGCGCGATCTTCTCCGTCGTCCACGCCATTCTGCTCAAGCCCTATCCCTGGCCCGACTCGGACCGGCTCGTCTACGTCTACAATGCCTACCCCCTGATGGGTCTGCCCAATGCCGGCGTGTCCATTCCTGACTACCTCGACCGCCGCGCCGGGGTGGCCGGCTTCGCCGACACGGCGATGTTTACGAACCAGAGCTACAACCTCGCCGGCGACGGCGAACCCGAGCGCATCGTCGGCCTGCGCGCCACCCCCTCGCTCTTCACCACGCTCCAGACCGGCGCGGCCCGCGGCCGCGTGTTCACCGACGCGGAGGCGCAGCCGGGCGCGGACCACGTCATCGTGCTCAGCCATGCGCTGTGGAAAAACCGGTTTGGCGCCGATCCCGCCATCGTCGGCCGGACCATCCGGCTCAACACCCAGCCCTACACCGTCCTTGGCGTCATGCCCGAGGGCTTCTACTTCCCGAGCCCACGCACCCAGGCGTGGGTGCCCTTCGCCTTCACCCCGGAGGAGAAATCTGACCAGGAGCGCGGCAACGAATATTCCTCCTCCATCGCGCGGCTCAAGCCCGGCGCCACCTTCGCCGACGTGCAGCGCGACCTCGATCTCATCCAGGCCCGCAACGCCGCCCGGCTCACCGACTCCACGGAATTCTACAAGACCAGCGGCTTCGGCGGCCGGGTGAACGGCTTCCTCGAGCAGAATGTGGCGAACATCCGGGGCATGCTCTGGCTCGTGCAGGCCGGGGTCGCCGCCGCCCTCCTCATCGGCTGCGCCAACATCGCCAGCCTGCTGCTCGCCCGCGCCGTGGCCCGCGAGCGCGAACTCGCCATCCGCGCCGCCCTCGGCGCCGGCCGCGGCCGCCTGATGCGCCTGCTGCTGCTGGAAAGCCTGCTGCTCTTCCTCGGCGGCGGCGCCCTCGGGCTCCTCGTCGCCTGGTGGGGCGTGGACGCGCTCGGCGCGCTCGGCCTGTCCACCCTGCCGCGGGCCTTCGGCGTGCAGCTCGACCTCAATGTCTTTGCCTTCACCCTGTTCTGTGCGCTTTTGACCGGACTCGCTTTCGGCGCCCTGCCCGCCTGGTCGGCCGCCCGCAGCGACGCCGCCGCGGCCCTCAAGGAGGCCGGCGCCCGCGGCTCCGCCGGCCGGCGCACCACCTTCCTGCGCGCCGCCCTCGTGGTCGGGGAGATCGCCCTGGCCGTCATGCTCCTTTCCACCGCCGGCCTGCTCGTGCGCAGCTTCGAGCGCCTCCAGCAGGAGAAGCCTGGATTCAACCCCGGCGGCGTCATCACCGCCCGGCTCGATCTGCCCGCCGCCAAGTATGACCAGCCGGCCAAGCGCATCGCGTTCGTCGACGCCACCCTCGCCCGCCTGCGCAGCCTGCCGGGCGTCAGTGCCGCCGGCTTCACCAATGTCCTGCCCTTCAGCGGCAACAGCAGCTCGGGCTCCTACGAGAGCCCCGACATCGTCGTGCCGCCGGGCGCAGCCCGGCCCCACGGCAACGAGCGGGTCGTGGACCCGGGGTTTTTCAAGGCCATGGGCCTGACCCTGCTGCGCGGCCGGCTGCTCACCGCCGCCGACACCGAGGGCACCCAGCTCGTCGTCGTCGTGGACCGGCTGCTCACGGACCGCTGGTGGCCCGGCCAGGATCCCCTCGGCAAACGCATCAGCCGCGGCGGTTCGGATGACAAGCCCACGATCTGGACCATCGTCGGGGTCGTCGCCCCCATCAAGTTCCAGAGCCTCGAGGAGGATGTTAAAAAGGAGACACTCTACTTTCCCTACGCCCAGACGCCGCGCCTCAACCTCTATCTCGCGGTGAAAACCGCGGGCGATCCCGCGACACTGACCGCCGCCGTGCGCGAAGCGGTGCGCTCCGCCGACCCCGAGCAGCCCGTCTTCGACATCCGCACGATGCAGCAGCGCATGGACGAGATCGCCCAGTCGCGCCGCGCCCCGATGCTCCTGATCTCGCTCTTCAGCGGCGTCGCCCTGCTGCTCGCCGTGCTCGGCGTCTACGGCGTGCTGGCCTTCTCGGTCGCGCAGCGCACGACCGAGTTCGGCGTCCGGCTCGCCCTCGGCGCCACCGCCGGCGACATCGCGGCGCTGGTGCTGCGGCAGGGCACGCGCCTCGTGCTCCTGGGCATCGGCGCAGGCCTGGCCGGCTACCTCGCGCTCAGTTCCCTCATCGGCCAGCTCCTCTACGGCATCGCCCCGACCGACCCGCTCACCCTCGCGCTCGCCCCCGTCGTCCTCGCCGCGTCCGCGCTGCTCGCTTGCTGGCTGCCGGCCCGCAAGGCGACCCGCGTGAATCCGATCGAGGCCCTCCGCGCCGACTGACCTCCTTCCGCCGCCATTACCGACCCAGCTCAATCGCGTCTCGCCGCCTCCTTGGTCGATTTCCCGCTCCCCTGCCAAACTTCCTGCACCGCTAACTCCCTGAATCATTCCACGCTGGTTCATCCGTAACATCGGAACCAGTCATGTCCGCCCTCAAAGCCACCCTCCGCCAACTCGCCAAATCCCCCGGCTTCACCGCCGTCGCCGTCCTGACCCTCGCCCTGGGCATCGGGCTGAGTGCCTCGTCGTTCAGCATGGCGAACGTGTTCCTGCTGCGCAACGTCCCGTATCCCGACGCTGACCGCCTGGTGCGCATCTTCCGCACCTCGCAGCAGTCCCAGAACCGGCCGCACTCCCCGGCCAACCTGCTCGACCTCCGGGCGACGGCGACTTCGTTCAGCGCCATCGGTCTGTATAATGGCGAAAGCTTCGCCCTCGGCGAACCGGGCCAGCCGGCGGAGCAGGTGTTCGGTCTGAGCGTCTCCCCCGGGTTTTTTGAAATGCTCGGCGTCACCCCCGCGCTGGGCCGCGGTTTCACGGCCGCCGAGGAGCAGCCGGACCAGGGCCTGGTGGCGGTCATCACCCAGCGCGCCTTCGTGCGGCGTTACGGCGGCGACCCGGGCGTGCTCGGACGCAGCCTGCGGCTCAACAGCCAGGCCTACACCATCGTTGGCGTGCTGCCGGCGGCCTTCGACGCCCCGCTCGTGTGGGGCACCGTCGAGTTCATCGTCCCGCGGATGATCTACCCGGCTGTCCGCACGGAGCGCAGCAATCCCTACATGCACTGCGTCGCCCGCCTCAAGCCCGGTGTGACCCGCGCCCAGGCCCAGAGCGAACTGACCACCCTCGCGGCCCGCCTGGCCGCGGAATACCCCAAGGAGAACAAGGGCGACGGCCTGCGCCTGGTCGACCTGCACGACTCCAACATGGACGGGGTCAGCCGCAACCTCCTCTGGCTGATGACCGGCCTGTCCCTCACGATGCTGCTCATCGCCTGCGCCAACCTGGCCAGCCTGCAGGTGGCGCGCGCCTTCGGTCGCGTCCGCGAATACGCCGTGCGGGCCGCGCTCGGCGGCACCCGGCGGCAGCTGATGTTTCCCTTGATCATCGAGAGCCTGGTCCTCTCCGTGCTGGGGGGCGTAGGGGCGTTGCTGGTCGCCTCCTGGTCGAACGATCTTATCGGCCGCTACCTGCGCATCAACGACGAGACGGGCTTTACCGTCCCGCTTGACTGGCGGGTCTTTGTCTTCGCCGCCATCACCTCGCTGGTGAGCGGACTCGCCTTTGGCCTGGCTCCGGCCTGGCTGGCGGCGCGCTCGCCGGCGGCGGAGGCGCTGAAGGAAGGATCGCGCTCCTCCACGGGCGGTCCTACGCACCAGCGGCTCAAGCGCATCCTGATCGTCGGCGAGTTGGCGCTCGCGCTCGCGCTGGTCGGCGTCGCGGCCTCCTTCGGCGTCGGGGCCAAGACCTTCACCCAGCGCGAGGTCGGGTGGCAGGTGGACGGGCTTTTCGCCGGCTACTTCAGCATGCCGTTCAACCGCTACCCGGAGGACGCCCGCAACCGCGAATTTCACCGCGTCCTCCTGGAGAAACTCGCCGCGCTGCCGGGGGTGGATCACCCGGTGCTCACCACGAACATGCCGGTCTATTCGCTGGGCCGCACGCGGCCGCTGGTGATCGAGGGGCAGCCCGTCCCCGAACGCGGCCAGGAGCCCGTCGCGGAATACTGCTCGGCTTCGGCGGACTATTTCACGGTCCTGCGCATCCCGCTCCGGCAAGGGAAGTTTTTCCCGCCCGGATTGAAGGCGGACGATCCCCTCGTGGTCATCGTCAACGAGTCGCTGGCCAGGAAATTCTGGCCCGGCCAGGATCCCATCGGACACCGGGTGCGTTTTGCCGACCGGGACCAGTGGCTGGAGGTGATCGGCGTGGTGGCCGACGTGGCGATGCCGGCCCGGCTGGAGGCGCCGGAAACCCGCCTGCAACTCTACCGTCCGCTGGTCCAGGCCCCCAGCCGCTACCTGACGATCGTGCTCCGCTCCGCGGTGCCGCCCGAGACCTTGGTGGCCGGGGTGCGCGCGGCCGTGGCGGCCATGGATCCCGATCTGCCCGTCACACGGGCCGGATCCATCCGCGATGATCTGGAGCGCAGCCTCGCCAACCTCAATCTCGTGATCGTGAACCTCGGCATTTCCGGCGGCATGGGGCTGCTCATCGCCGGGGTCGGGCTCTACGGCGTCATTGCCCAGCTCACGGCCCAGCGCACCCGCGACATTGGCGTGCGGATCGCGCTGGGCGCCAGCCAGGGCGACATCATGCGGATGATCCTCGGCGAAGGCGGCTGGCTGCTGGGCACCGGCCTGGCCATCGGCGTGCCGGCCTTCTACGGGCTGACTTTCCTGCTCGGGCGCGTCATGCCCGAAATGCACCTGCCGGGCGTCTGGCTGCTGGCGGCGACGATGCTGGTGCTCGGCGGCACGACCTTCTTCGCCTGCTACTTGCCCGCGCGCCGCGCCGCCCGCATCAATCCCGTCGAGGCCCTGCGGGCGGAGTAAGCCCGGACCGACCCGCCCATTTTGCCGGCTTCTCGTTGCCATTAAAAATACGACTCTCTGCCCGCCCCACCTCCTCGCCTATCGATTTTCTCCCCCGTCATCCCTAGACTCACTCCGACCTTGAATCATTCCACGCTGGTTCATCCGCCCGATTGTTACCAGCCATGCAAGATCTCAAGTTCGCCTTCCGCCAGCTGAGCAAAAGCCCCGGCCTTGTTTTCGCCGTGGTGTTTTCTCTCGCGCTGGGCATCGGCGCCAACACCACCGTCCTGTGCTGGCTTGAGACCCTGGTGCTCAAGCCCCTGCCGGGAGCGACCGAACCGTCGCAGATGGTGGCGCTCGTTTCCAACACCGGCGGCGGCAACGTCTCCCTGCCCGACCTGCGCGACTTCGGCGCCCTCGACCAGGTCTTCGCCGGCACGCTGGCCACCATGTCCACGCCCGCCTCTCTCACGGTCAACCGGGAAACCCGCTGGCTCGAGACGCAGGTGGTCTCCGCCAATTTCTTCGATCTGCTCGGCGTGCGGCCCCTCCTCGGCCGCACCTTCCGGCCCGACGAGGACCTGGCCCCCGGCGGCAATCCCCTGCTCGTCATCAGCGAGAGCCTCTGGCGGCGGCAGTTCGGCGCCGACCCGGAACTCATCGGCCGCCACGTCGAGCTGAACCGCCAGCCGTTCACCATCATCGGCGTCGTGCCCGCCGCCTTCCACGGCACGATCAACCCCGTGCGCGCCGAGGCGTGGGCCCCGCTCTCGATGATTGCGGAGGTGCGCAACCAGAGCCGCGATTTTCTCACGCGGCGCGACAACCGCGGCTGGCACAACCTCGCCCGGCTGCAGCCCGGGGTCACCCTCGCGCAGGCCCGGGCCGCCGTCACCCTCGCCAATGCGCGGCTCGCCACCGCCTATCCCGACACCAACCGGGAGTCGGTCCACCGGGTGGTGCCGCTGGATCGCATCCCGTGGGGCGCGCAAACCGTGCTGGGCCCGGCCCTCAACCTCCTGCTGGTGGTCAGCCTCGGCGTGCAGCTGATCGTCACGGCCAACATCGCCAACCTGCTCCTCGTGCGCGCCGCCGGCCGGCGCAAGGAGATCGCCGTGCGCATCGCCTCCGGCGCCTCCCGTCTCCGGTTGATCCGCCAGTTGCTCACCGAAAGCCTGGTGCTCGCCGTGGCCGGGGGCGCCCTGGGCGGGCTCTTCGCGTGGTGGGCCGTCGATGCCCTTTCGCTGTTCCTGCCGCCGGAACTCGCCACCCGCGCCCAGTTGGACTTCGCCCTGAGCGGGTGGTCTCTGGGCCTGACCGTGGTGCTGACCCTGTCGACCGGCGTGATCTTCGGTCTCGCCCCGGCGCTCCAGACGACGCGGCCCAATCTGGCCGAGGCCCTCAAGGACGACGGCCGCACCTCCACCGGCGGCGTGGCCCACAGCCGGCTGCGGGCCACGCTCGTCGTCGCCGAGATTGCCCTCGCCTTGCTGCTCCTCGTGGGCGCGGGCCTCTGCTACCAAGGCCTCCGGCAGGCCCGGCAGGTCGACCGCGGCTTCGATCCGGACGGCGTGCTCCTCGCCCGGATGCAGATCGGCATGAACGGCTACAACCGGGAAACCGGGAAAATCTTCTATCGCGAAATCCGGCAGCGCCTCGCCACGCAACCCGGCGTGGAGGAAGCCGCGCTGGCCAGCTGGCTCCCGCTCGGCCTGAGCGGCTGCAAGGGTTCGGGCGTCCGGGTCGAGGGTTATGCCCGCCCCGCGGGCGAGGACCTCACCTACGAATACGCCATCATCTCCCCACGCTATTTCGCCGCCCTGCGCATCCCGCTCGTGGCCGGACGGGACTTCACCGACGCTGATGATGCCGCGGCACCGACCGTGGCGATCATCAACGAGCATTTTGCGCGGCGGTTCTGGCCCGGCCAGGATCCGCTCGGCCGGCGGTTTCGCGCCCAGGGTGCCTGGCGCACCGTCGTCGGCGTGGCCCAGGCGGGCAAATACAACCGGATCGATGAGGCCCCTTGGTGCTTCTTCTACCTGCCCTACCAACAGGGTGTGCCCGACCTGGACCTGAACCTCGTGGTAAAGCTCGCCGCGCCACTGTCGGGCGCCATCACCGCGGCCCCGGCGGCCACGACCCAGGGCCGCGTCGAGGCGTTCGCCCCGTCCCTGCGGGCGGCCGTGCACCAGCAGGATCCCGGCGTGGAACTCCTGGAGACTCTCTCCCTCAAGTCCCATGCCAGCATGGCGCTGCTGTCGCAGCTGCTTGCGGCCAATCTCCTGGTTCTGCTCGGCGCCATCGCCCTCACCCTGGCGGCGATGGGCGTGTATGCGGTGATGGCCTACACCGTCAGCCAGCGCACGCGGGAATTCGGCGTCCGGCTGGCCCTCGGCGCGACGACCGGGGATCTGCTCGGGCACGTGCTCGGCCAGGGACTCCGGCTGGCCGGCCTGGGCATCGCCATCGGCTTCGGGTTCGCGCTGCTGCTCGCCCGGTTGCTGGCCCGGTTCCTGTATGGCGTCAGCCCCTTCGACGCGGCGACCTTCCTCGGGGTGTCGCTCCTCCTCGGCCTCATCGCCGTCGCCGCCTGCGCGTGGCCCGCCTGGCGCGCCGCGCATGTCGACCCCATGACCGCGTTAAGGGCCGAATGACCGCCTGCCCATGAATTCATTCCCCCGTCCTCTCACCACGCTGCTCGCCTTTGCACTGCTCGGATTGGGCGTGGCCGCTTCCGGCCAGACTCCCGCCGCACCGGGCTCGATGTTCAAAAACATGCAGCCGGAAATCCGCGCCGGCTACGAGGCCGCCGGCTTCCGCCTCTGGGCGGAGCGCGCGCCCCAGGCCAAGGGCGGGGACGCCGCCGACATCCCGATGCTTTATCCCGTGCTGCCCCCCAGGGGCCCGGCCCCCGTCGGCGTCGTGCTCGTGCTGCCGGGCGGCGGCTACAACTCGCACGCCGCCCACGAGGCCTTCCCCATCGCCGAACATTTTCGCGCCGTGGGTCTCGCGGCCTTCGTCCTCCAATACCGCCTCAAGCCCTACGATCCGACCGTGTCGTTGCTCGACGCGCAACGGGCCGTGCGTGTGCTGCGCGCCCGCGCCGCCGAGTTCGGCCTCGACCCCCGGAAGATCGCCGCCGTCGGCTTCTCCGCCGGCGGGCACCTCGCCGCCAACCTGTCGACCCACGCCGACGATGGCCGCCCGGATGTCGCCGATCCGGTGGAGCGCCAAGGCTCCCGCCTGCAATCCGTCATGCTCATCTACCCGTCGCTGGTCTATGCCCGGATCAAGCGTGACACGGCCGACGACCGCGCCCTTGGCGAGATTCTCAAATATCCCGGGCTGCACCGCAACGTCGGGGCCAAGACACCGCCGACCTTTCTGCTCGTCGGATACGACGATGACAAGACGCCCTATGAGCATTGCCTCGCGTATGCCACCAAGCTGCACGAGGCCGGCGCGCGCTTCGAGCTGCACGTGCTCGGCACCGGCGGCCACGGCTTCGGCCTGCTGGGCCGCGACCCGCGCCTGCAGATCTGGGGTCAGCTCGCTGTCAATTGGCTGTCCACCTGCGATATTCTCCCCGCGCCGCCGCCCGCCGTCCCGCCCAACTGAGCATGGACTATCTCGTTTATTTCGTCGGCCCGTTTTTCCTCGGCGCGCTCGGCGCGCGCTACCTGAACCAGCGGTTCCGGGTTTTCTTCGTCGGCTTCCTCGCCTTCTTCCTCGCGTGGATCGTCATGCAGACGATCGCCACGCTCGCCTCCCGGGCCCTGCACCTGTCCGAAAGCGCGTTTCTTTACGGCCTGATCGTCTCCGTCCTGGCCGGACTCGTCGAGGAATCGACCCGCTACTTCGTGTTCCGGCGCTTCGCGCCGTTCAAGACCCAACGCGACTGGAACGCCAGCACCATGTATGCCCTCGGCCATCACGGCATGGAAGTCGTGATCGTCGGGCTCTCGCTCCTGCTGACCGTCCTCGTGGTCAAATACAAGCCCGACGCGATCTCGGATCCTGCGCTGCTCAGGCAATGCCGCGCCCTGGTCGCCCTCGGCGAAGGGACGAAGCTGTATAGCGCGAGCGAGCGCCTTTTCGTCGGCCTGCTTATCCACACGTGCTTCTCGGGTGTGGTGATGCTCGCGGTGGCGCGCGGTCAGGTGCGTTATGTGTTCCTGGCCGGACTCTGGCACTTCGCCCACAACCTGGTCGGCTTCAACCTCCACCGGCTGCCCCACCCCGCGCTCGCGGCCAAGGCATGGATCGTGGTCATCCTGATCGGCTATACCTTCCTCGCCCTGCGCATCTATCACGCTTTGCGGAAAACCGCGACGCCTCCGCCCGTTTCTCCGGCAGCCGGCCAGCCTTCCAAGATGCTGCCTGGCCGTTGCCCCGATTGACCTCTTCCACCCCCCTAAACACACACCAAATAATGAAAATCCGTGGCACAGACTTTATTCTCTTTCACGTCCGGGATCTTGCCTTGGCGGTTAAATTCTACCGCGACGTCCTCGGCCTCAAGCAGGAGATGCTCAGCGAGGAATACCAGTGGACCGAGTTCAACTGCGGCAACCTCACGCTCGCCCTCAAGGGCAGCGCCAAGCCGGACGAGCTCGCTGCCGGCGCCCGGCTCGCCCTGGCGGTCGAGGATATCGCGGCGGCCCAGGAAGAACTCAAGAAACGGGGCGTGCCCATCCTCCGGCCCCCGCAGGACCACGGGTGCTGCCGGCACCTGGAGATCGCCGATCCGGACGGCCACGTGATCATCCTTCACCGCCGCGCCGACGGCTCCTACGGCCAGACGCTCAACCGCGCCCTGGCCTCGCTGCATTAATGCCCGCGCAGTTGATCACCCGATCCCGCTACTCCGGCATCAACTGATGGAGAAATTGTCTATGAATTCGCCCCACTCCCACTTCCGCCCTTTCCTCATTTCAGCCCTGCCCCTGCTGATGATTGGCCTGGCCTTGACCGGCGCGCGGGCCGCCGAGCCGGTGCCGTTTCCGGCGCTCCCTGCCCCGGACAACGACCACACTCCGCCGAAACTCTTGCAGCGCGTCGAGCCGGTCTACCCGGCCGGCATCGGTGAAACGAAGGACCGTCGGGTCTATGTCGCCTTTCTTGTCGCCGCCGACGGCAAGGTGCGGAATGCCTCCGCGCTGTTCACCCCACCGACGGCCTTCGCCAACGCGGCCGTCGCGGCGGTCGAGCAGTGGGTCTTCGAGCCCGGCCGGATCCGCAGCGGACCCCCGGTCTGGACCCAGATGACCGTCGAGCTGTGGTTCAAGCCCGCTGCTTTCGCCCCATCCGACCCCGTCATCGTCCAGGCGGTGCTGGCCGCGAACGCCGCGCTCACCGCCGCCTCCAACCGGCTCGATACCGATGCGTTCTTCGCCGGCATCGTCGACTCCGACGAGACGCGCATCATTCAGGATGGAAAACTTTTCCCGACCCGCGCCGAGGCCATGGCCGCCGTCCGGCAGGGCTCGCAGGGGCTCGCGAAACTCGAACGCCGCTTCGACGATCCGCATGTCACCGTGCTCGCCCCGGGGGTCGCCCTGCTCACCGCCGAAGGCACCACCGCGCTCACCCGGCAGGACGGCCGGTCCTTCGGCGGCCCCTTCACCGTGTCGCTCCTTTTCGTGCTGCGCGACGGCCAGTGGAAAGTCTTTCACGGCCACTACTCCCTGCCCAATCCGCCGCAATGATCCCCCACCTTCCCGGAGACCCTTCCCATGCGCATCCTCGCCATCGAACGTGAACTGACGCCCCCGGGCGCATCCATCCCCACCGACCTGCTCCGTCAGGAAGCCGTGCAAGTCTGGGCCCTGCAGAAGCAGGGCCTCATCCGTGACATCTGGTTCACCACCCAGGGCCGCAACGCCGTTGTCATGCTTGAGTGTTCGGGCGGGACCGAAGCCCGGCGTCACCTGGCCACCCTGCCGCTCGTGCGGGCCGGCCTGATCGATTTCACCGTCCACGAACTGCAGAGTTACGATGGCTACGAGCGGTTGTTTTCACCCGGACCGAATGCCCCCGCCCGGAAACCTGAGGAGCCGCCGGAATATTGACCGCCGCGGAGCCACCCATTTACCCGATGCCTCACCCGCTGCTGGTCACTCGCCCGCTTGGAGTCTTGCTCCTGGCTGTCCTCGTTCCGGTGGAGCTGGTCGAGACCATCCGGCGCGCGGGACGAACGGCCACCTCGTCGCCCGCCTGAATTGCCCGGCTGCCAGCCCCCGGCCAGTCGCTGACTTCGGTCACCTCCCTGTCGATCCCAGCCGATCTCCTCATGAAAAAAGCCAAACCCGAAATGTCTGCCACCGCCGCCTTTCCCGATCCGGCGCAGCCGCCCAGCGACACCGACCTGCCCGCGATGCTCGGTCGCGCCACGGTTCCGGTCGCCCTGACGGTCGACAACCTCCGGGCGATCGAGCCCCGCGTCACCTCCGTCTGGCAATTTTCACCCCGGTCCGGGTGGTATAAAGTCTATCTGTTGAAGAAGCGCCGCCTTCTCTACCTCGTGCCCCGGCAGGATGATTTCCGCCTGTCGATGATCCTCGGCCGCAAGGCCGTCGAGCAGCTGAAAAAGGGCCCCTATGCCCGGCAGACCAAACGGGTGCTCAAGACCGCCAAGTCCTATCCCGAGGGCATCGCGTTCACCTTCGACCGCAAGGCCTTCGACCTGGACCTGCTCGGCGCCTTTCTCGCCGCGAAAATCGCACGCTGATCACCCGCCGTTCCGCCGCCGGCCCGCGATGCGGCGGGGTCTAATATGAGCGCAAGCGATATTTTGCGTGTGCCGGCGCGGTGCTCTCTGTTGGTCGCAGCCCGGAACCAGCGGCGGTGTTTCCCCAACCATCCTCTTATGAAATCGATCCTGTCTTCCCTCTTGCTTCCGCTCCTCGCCTGGTCCGCCGCCGGCCTTGCGGCGTCACCCGCGCCGAAATATCCGCCGCATGTCATCACCAACTCGGAACTGCGCGTGCTGCCCGTCTCCGCCCACGGGCGTCACTACCAGCTCCATGTCCGGCTGCCGGGATCATATGGAACGGAAACGACGAAGCGTTATCCGGTGCTCTATGTGACCGACGGCTACTGGGATTTCCCGACGATCGTCACCTCCTACGACAACCTGGCCTATGATCAGGTCGTGCCCGAGTTCATCGTCGTCGGCCTCGGCTATGCCGGCGAGAACCTCGACCACGGCAAGCTGCGCGGCTGGGAACTCTCGCCCGTGCGGACCGGCTTGCTGGAACCGGGCACCGGACACGCGGCCAAGTTTCTCGATTCACTGGAAAAGGAAATCATTCCCTTCATCGAGCGCGAATATCGCGCCGACCCGGCCCATCGCGTGCTCGCCGGCAGTTCGCTGGGTGGTCTGTTCGCGCTCTATACAATGTATACGAAACCGGAGCTCTGCGGAGGCTATATCGCCGCCAGCCCCGCCGTTGTCGTGGGCGACGACTGGTTGCTCGGCTACGAGGAGAAATTCGCGCAGTCCGGCCGGCCGCTCAAGGCCCGGCTCTATGTGACCGGCGCCGAGAATGAGTGGGCCGGCTTCCTCGCCGGCATCAAGCGCTACCAGCAGCGCCTCACCGGACGGCACTATCCCGGCTTCGTGCATGAAAGCCGGATCATCGACGGCGAGCGCCATGCCGGCACCAAGGCGGAAAGCTACACCCGCGGCATGCGCTTCGTGTTCGCCCCGCTGGCGCCCGAAAGCGGTCCGGCGAAGTAGGCGGAGCCGGCAGCGGAGACAGGAGTAAATTCCTGTAACTTGCCGGGAAATCCCGTGTTCTCCGGGGAAGCACCGCTGTCTTCCCCTATGCAAACCCTCCTGCAGGACCTTAAGTTTTCCATCCGTCTCCTCGCCAAAACCCCCGGCTTCACCCTCACCGCCATCGCCGTCCTCGCGCTCGGCATCGGCGTGAACTCTGGCATCTTCAGCGTCGTCCACGCCTTTGTTTTCAGCGCCCGGCCCTTCCCCCACGCCGAACAGGTCCAGCAGCTCTACACGCAGGATACCAAGAACCCGAAAAAATACCGGCTGTTCTCCTATCCGACCTACCGCGACCTGCGCGAACAGACCGGCCCTTTCTCCGGAATTTTGGCCCACAATCTCGCCATGGTCGGCATCGGGGACGGCGCTGACGCCCGGCGGTCCTTCGTCGGCATCGTGTCCGCCAACTATTTCGACGTGCTGGGCGTGAAGCTCATCCGCGGCCGCGCCTTCACCCTGGCCGAGGAGGCGCCCGGCAGCGCCGCCCCGGTCGTCATCGCCAGCCACCTCTATTGGCAGAAGAACGGCTTCAACCCCAATCTCGTGGGCTCCATCATCCGGATCAACGAACGCCCCTACACCGTCGTCGGCATCGCCCCCGAGAAGTTCACCGGCACCATGATGCTGTTCGGCCCGGAACTCTACTTCCCGCTGGGCCTGTATGACGTCCTCAGCAATGACTTCGACGGCGCCAACAAGCGCACGCTCGAGCGCCGCAATGCCTATAACCTCTTTCTGGTCGGCCGCCTCGCCCCGGGAGTATCCGCAGCCGCCGCCAATGCCGCCCTCCAGGCCTCCGCCGCCCATCTCGAGCAGGCCTGGCCGGTCGAGCAAAAGGAGCAGACCTTCCTCTGCGGCCCGCTGCCCCGCCTCAGCACCAGCGACGGCCCCTCGTCGGAAAAAGAACTGGCCGTGGTCGGCCTGCTGCTGCTTGGCATGGCCAGCATCGTCCTGCTGATCGCCAGCCTCAATCTGGCCAACATGCTCCTCGCCCGCGGGGCCGCCCGCCGCAAGGAATTCGCCATCCGCCTCGCCCTCGGTGGCGGCCGCGGCCGCATCATCCGCCAGTTGCTGACCGAGGGCCTCGTCCTCGCCCTGGCCGGCGGCACCCTGGGCCTCGTCCTCGCTCTCTGGTCCGCGGATCTGCTCATGGGTTCGCTCAGCGTGCTCATGCCCGTCACCATCTTCTGGTCGAGCGCCCCCACCGCCGCGATCGTCGGCGCCACCCTCGGCTTCTCGTTGCTCGCGACCCTCTTCTTCGCCCTCGGGCCGGCGCTCAAGCTCTCGCGCACCGATGTGCTGACCGACCTCAAGGAACAGGCCGGCGAGGACAAGGTGTCGCGTCGCCGCCGCTGGCTCCCGCGCAATCCCCTCGTCGTCGCCCAGATCGCCCTCTCCCTCGCCCTGCTCACCTGCGCCGGGCTCTTCATCCGCGGCGCCCTCAAGGCCGGCGGCGCCGACATCGGTTTTGCCGCCGAGAACACTGTCATCGTCGAGGCCGACGCCTCGCTCGGTGGCTACGATGAGACGCGTGCCACCCAGCTTTATCGGAACGCCGCCGACAAACTCGCCGCCATCCCCGGCGTGCAGTCGGCGAGCATCGCCTCGACCGTCCCGTTCGGCTTCATCAGCCTCGGCCGGCCCATCCAGCGCGCCGGGCTCCGTCCGGCCAAGGACGCCAAACCCGCCACCGCCGCCGAGGGCCTCGCCTTCGACGCCCGTTGGAATTCGGTCGGCGCGGACTATTTCCTCGCCCTCGGCCTGCCGGTCGTCCGCGGTCGCGCCTTCACCCGGGCGGAGTGCGAGCAGAAAGGCGCGCCGGAGGTCGCCATCATCGACGAGGCCCTCGCCAAAAAACTCTGGCCCGAAGGCGACGCCCTCGGCCAGCGCATCCAGTATGCCGACGCCGACGCGGCGCGCGGGGCCGGCGGATCCGGCGGCGGGGCCGTCGGTGCCAGCGAAAACATCGCCGCGAAGAAGGACGAGGCGGCCAAGACCCTGGAGATCGTCGGCATCGTGCCGTCCATCCGCACCAGCTTCTTTGCCAAATGGACCGACACCCGCGCCATCTACGTGCCCTTCGCCCAGGGTTTCATGAGCAATGTGCAGTTCCATGTCCGCCCGGCCGTGAATTCCCCTGAAGCCGCCGGCGCGCTCATCGACGCCGTCCGCCGCGAGGTGCGCGACGCCGCCCCGGGCGTGCCCGTGTTCAAGGTCCGCACGTTCCGCCAGCATCTCGATGGTGCCGCCGACCTGTGGATCATCCGCACCGGCGCGATGCTCTTCGCCCTCTTCGGCGGACTAGCCCTGCTGCTCGCCGTCGTCGGGCTCTATGGCGTGAAGGCCTACTCCGTCACCCGCCGCACTCGCGAGATCGGCATCCGCATGGCCCTTGGCGCCGAACCCGGCGCCGTGCAACGGATGATCCTCCACGAGGGTCTCATCATGACCCTGTCCGGCAGTGCGCTCGGTCTGCTCCTCGCGTTCGGCCTCGGTCAGGCCTGCGCCAGCATGCTCTACGAGGTCAGCCCGATGGATCCGCTGGCCTTCAGTGTCGCGCCCACCGTCCTCTTCGTCACCGCCATGGCCGCCTGCTGGCTGCCCGCCCGGAAGGCGACCCGCATCAGCCCGCTCACGGCCTTGCGCTCGGAGTAGGCACCAGCGATCATGGGCTCACTGCTGCAGGACCTGCGCTTCTCCGTCCGCCTGTTGGCGAAAGCCCCCGGCTTCGCCGCCGCGGCTGTCGCTGTGCTCGCACTCGGCCTCGGGCTGAACACCGGGATGTTCACCGTCATCTATGGCCTGGCCTTCAGCCCGCGGCCCTTCGCGGAACCGGCGCGCATCGTCCAGCTCTACACCCAGGATCGCAAGCAGCCGGACCGTTATCGGCTTTTTTCCTATCCGCTGTGGCAGGAACTCCGGGCCCGGCCCGACCTGTTTGCCGGCGTCATGGGCTTCAACCACACCGTGGTCGGACAGCAGGAGGGCGCGGACACCCGGCGATCCTTCGCCTCGATCATCAGCTCGAATTACTTCGACACCCTGGGGGTCCGCCTCGCCCGCGGGCGCTCGTTCACCGCCGCGGAGGAACGCCCCGGCGCCGCCCTGCCCGTGGTCATTGTCAGCCATGCCCACTGGCGCAAAACCGGCTTCGATCCCGGCCTGCTGGGCCGCACGCTCCGCATCAATGAGCGTCCCTTCACCGTGGTCGGCATCGCGCCCGAGGGCTTCAGCGGCACCACCGCGCTCATCGGACCGGAATTCTATTTTCCACTCGGCATGTTCGAGCATCTGGAAAATTTTGCCCTCGGGGAGGAGCCGCGTCGCCTGGACCGGCCCGATGCCTACCAGCTTTTCGTGGTCGCCCGGCTCGCCGCGGGCGTCGATGCCGGCAGCGCCCGGGCGGCGCTCGACACCCTGGGCGTCA
>JAQSDJ010000110.1:0-8192 GCA_029945855.1 Lacunisphaera sp. | reverse complement strand
CTCCCGCGGCTGGGCACCAGTTCCTCGCCCCGCTCGGAACGTCCGGTCACCGTCTTTTGCGCCGTGCTCATGGCCCTGGCCGGCTCCGTCCTGCTCATCATCTGCCTCAATCTCGCCAGCCTGCTCCTGGCCCGCGGCCAGGCGCGGCGCAAGGAATTCGCCATCCGCCAGGCCCTCGGCGGCGGCCGCGGCCGGCTCATCCGCCAGCTGTGCCTGGAGGGATTGCTGCTGGCGCTCCTTGGCGGCGGTCTGGGCTTGCTGGCGGCCGATGCCACGCTCGCCCTGATCGCCGCTTCACTGGAAGCCCGGTTGCCCCTCACGCTTTTCCTCGCCCCCGCGGGTTCCACGGTGGTGGTCGCCGCCACCGCCCTCATCTGCCTCGGGGCCACCCTCGTCTTCTCCCTCGGGCCGGCGCTCAAGCTTACCCGCGCCGATGTCCTGACCGATCTCAAACAGCAGGCGGGGGAGGATGCCCCCGGTCCGCGGCGGGCCTGGTGGCGGCCCAACCACCCGCTGGTGGTCACCCAGATCGCCCTGTCGCTGGCCTTGCTGATCGTCGCCGGCCTCTTCCTCCGCATGACCTTCGGCGCCCTCTCGGTCGACCACGGCTTCCGGGCGGACAACACGGTCGTCGCCGAGGTCGATGCCACCCTGGGCGGCCTCGACGAGGCCCGCGGTCTCGCCCTCTTCCGCTCGACGCAGGAGCGGCTCGCCGCCCTGCCCGGAGTCAAGGCGGCCACCATCGGCGCAATCGTGCCCTACGGATTCATCAGCATGAGCCGTGAGGTGCGGCGCGATGGACCGGCCCCCGCACCCGACGCCAAGCCCGCCACCGCCGCCGCAGGCCGGGCCTTTGAGGGGCGCTGGAACTCGGTCGGCGCCGACTACTTCGCTGTCATGGGCCTGCACCTGCGCCAGGGCCGCGCCTTCACCCCCGCTGAAGCGGCCGCGCCCGGAGCCCCGCGGGTGGCGATCATCGACGACATCCTGGCCCGGCAACTCTGGCCGGAGGGCGGAGCCGTCGGCCGGTTCATCCGCTTCCCGGGCCGGGAGGACGCCAGGATCGGCTCCATGCAGGTGGTCGGCATCGTCGCCTCATCTTCGGTCGATTTTTTTGAGGAGATGCCCGGCGGGGCCGTCTATGTGCCCTTTGCGCAAGGATACAGCGGCAATGCCCACTTCCATGTCCGGCCTGTCTCCGACACCCCGGCCGCCGCCCTCGCGCTGTTGCCACAGGTGCGGACGCTGCTCCGGGAATCAGCCGCCGGCGTCCCGGTCTTCCACGTGCGCACCTTCAAGCAGCACACCGAGACCTCCATGGAACTGTGGGCCGCCGGCCTGGGCTCCGGGTTGCTGTCGGTGTTCTCCAGTTTCGCCATGCTGGTGGCTGTCGTGGGCATCTACTCGGTCAAGGCCTATCAGGTCTCCCGTCGCACCCGGGAGATCGGCATCCGCATGGCGCTCGGCGCCCGGCCCGACATGATCCAAACGCTGATCCTCCGCGAAGGTCTGGCGACCGCTTCCCTGGGCATCGCCCTGGGCCTGCTGCTCGGCTTGGGCATCAATCGCCTCCTCGGTTCCGTCATGCATGGTGTGAAGCCTTTCGACCCGCTGGTGCTCCTGGTCGCCGCGAGCGCCTTTCTGCTCTCGGCCGCCCTCGCCTCGTGGATCCCGGCTCGGCGGGCGACCCGGGTCAGCCCGCTCACGGCCTTGCGCACCGAGTAATCTTCCCGGCGTATTCCGAGGTGGAGGCGGGATTCTCGGTTCCGCGAGGCGGCAGCATCGCTGCCGGCAACCTCCACGCAATCCGCCCGCGCAAATCTTTCTGCAACTCACCAACCGGCGCCGTGTTCTCCCCGAAAGCACACCACGCCACTGCCATGAACCTTATTTTGCAGGACCTGAAATTCGCGTTTCGTCTGCTCGCCAAGAGCCCCGGCTTCACCCTCGTCGCCATCCTGACCCTCGCCCTCGCCATCGGCGTCAACTCCGCGATCTTCTCCCTCGTCAACGGCCTCATCCTGAAACCGCTGTTCCCGGAGAAGGCGGAGGAAATCGTCAGCGTCTTCAGCCTGCGCAAGGACGCCACCCGCGACTACCGCCAGTTTTCCCACGCGGAATACCTGGCCGTGCGCGAAAAGAACGAGGTCTTTGCCGACGCCGTCGCGGTCAACTTCAACCTCGCCGGCATCGGCCAGGGCGACGGGATGCGGCGCAGCTTTGTCTTCATGGTGTCGGACAACTTCTTCGCCACCCTCGGCGCCCGACCCGCCGCCGGTCGCTTTTTCACCGCCGAGGAAAGCCGCGCCAACGCCAACATCCCCGTCGTCGTCGCCAGCTACAACCTCTGGCAGCGCCAGGGCCGCCGCCCCGACTTCGTGGGCAGCACGCTCTTCGTGAACGGTCGGCCCCATACCGTCATCGGGGTCTCGCCCAAGGGCTTCAGCGGCGTCAGCGCCCTTATCGCCCCCGAGATCTGGCTCCCGCTCGGGCTGTTCTCCGAGCTCGCCGCTCCCTTCGGCGATGTCCGCGAGGTCAACGACCTCGCCAGTCCGAAAAATTACACCCTCAACGTCATGGCCCGGCTCCAGCCCGGCCTGACCCTGGAATCGGCCCAAGCCCGCCTGCCCGTGCTCGTCAGCCGTCTCACCGCCGTGCAACCCGCCGATTCTGTCGGCACCCGCGACCTGCAGATCACCATTCCCTCGCGCTTCAGCCTCAGCACCGGACCCGAGGACGACGGCCCCGTCGCGCTGCTCGCTACCCTGCTCCTGGCCATGGCGGGCGTCGTGCTGCTCATCGCCTGCCTCAACCTCGCCAACATGCTCCTCGCCCGCGGCACCGGCCGCGCCCGCGAAATGGCCGTCCGCCTCGCCGTCGGCGCGACCCGCGGTCAGATCATCCGTCAGCTTTTCCTGGAGGGCCTGGTGCTCGCCGCGGCCGGCGGCGTGGCGGGCGTCCTCCTCGCTTATTGGACGAATTCCCTGCTGGAAAACTCCTTCACGACGCTGCTCAGCTCGATGAATTTCTCCCTCAGCGCGCAGTTGCAGCCCGATGTCACCGTGCTGGCGGTGACCTTCCTGTTCTGTCTCATCGCCACGCTCCTCTTCAGCCTCGGGCCGGCCCTCAAGGCCGCGCGCACCGACGTCGTCACCGACCTCAAGGCCCAGGCGGGCGAGGCCAACGTCGCCGGCCGCTGGAACCGCTTCTTCGCCCCGCGCCATCTGCTTGTGATGGCGCAGATGACGCTCTCGCTCGTGCTGCTCTTTTCCGCCGGGCTTTTCCTGCGCGGCGCGCTCAAGGCCGGCGGCCTGAACCCCGGCTTCCGCGCCGCCGGGGTCGTGCTGGCCGAGTTGGATTTCTCCCTCGCCAACACGCCGCAGGGCGAAGCCTCGCGCCGCATGTTCGCCGCCGTCGAGCGCGCCCGCGCCACCCCGGGCGTGACCGCCGCCGGCCTGACGACCCTCCTGCCCTACGGCAACATCACCAACACGGCCCGCCTCATCCCCGCCGGCGCCCCCGTCGAAGCCACGCCGGCCGATCCCAAGGCCCCGCGCCCGGGCTTCAGCGGCGTCTATGCCGCCGTCACCCGCGGCTATCTCGACAGCATCGGCGTGAAAATCCTCCGCGGCCGCGACTTCACCGAAAACGAGTCCCGCGAAAAGGGCACGCGCCGCGTCGGCATCATCGACGAGGGCATGGCGGGCAAGCTGTTCCCCGGCCAGGAGGCCGTCGGCCAGCTGGTGCGCTACACCCAGGCCCCCACCGACGGCCTGCCCAACGAGCTGGAGATCGTCGGCGTCGTCGCCCGCCACCGGCATGATATCACCGACGACCACGACGGCGGTGCCCGCCGCCACATTTACGTGCCCCTCGCGCAAAACTACAGCGCCGCCGTCACGCTCACGACGCATTTTGCCAACCAGAATCCCGCGGCCACGCTGGCGGCCGTCTCCACCCTGCGCCAGGAACTGCGCGACCTCGACGCCACCCTGCCGATCCTGCAGATGACGCCCTATGCGATGCAGATGGAGAAGAGCATCACGCTCTGGATCATCCGGCTCGGGGCCGTGCTTTTCGGCGTGTTCGGCACGATCGCGCTCCTCCTCGCCGTCGTCGGCGTTTATGGCGTGAAGGCCTACGCCGTCGAGCGCCGCACCCGCGAGATCGGCATCCGCATGGCGCTGGGCGCCGACCGCGGCGACGTGTTCGCCCTCATCATGAAGCAGGGCGCCCTGCAAACCGCCTTCGCCGTCGTCCTCGGCACCGGCCTCAGTCTCCTCGTGGGCCGCGTGCTCGCCTCCGTCCTTTTCCAGGTCAGCCCCATGGATCCCCTCGCCCTGGGCTGCTCCGCCGTGCTGCTCACCGGTGCCACGCTGCTCGCCTGCTATTTGCCCGCCCGCCGGGCGACCAAGGTCAGCCCGATGACCGCCCTGCGTTCCGAATGATTATCAGTAGCGAGCATCGGGTAGCGAGTAGTGAGCAAAGCCAACCAATCTAGGTCCGCTCGCCTATCCGCTGCCTACTACTCACTACTCGCTACTCACTACTCGCTACTTTATGAAAATACTCCGCCTCCCCGCGCTCCTGCTCACCGCCGCCTTCCTCGCCGCCGCCACCGCCACCCGCGCGATCGAGACAGAAAGCATCAAGCAAAGCTATCCGCTCGCCGCCGACGGCACCATCCACCTGGAGAACGTCAACGGCGACATCACCATCACCGCGTGGGACAAGCCGGAGGTTTCCCTCGAGGCCGAAAAGCGCGCCAACAACGCCGAGAACCTCGCCAAGATCACCCTCGAGATCGAGTCCACCCCGGCAAAACTCAGCATCAAAACCAAGTATCCCAAGACCGGCTGGTTCAAGAGCGGCAACAACGCCTCGGTCCGCTACCGCCTCATGGTTCCGGCCGGCGTCCGGCTGCAGAAGATCGATTCCGTCAACTCCGACATCACCGTCACCGGCGTCGAAGGCGCGGTGATCCTCGACACGGTCAACGGCACCATCACCGCGCAAGGTCTCAAGGCCGACGCGCGGCTTGATTCCGTCAACGGCAGCCTGCGCGCCGAGTTCGCCTCGGTCGAGAATGTGCACGACGTGAAACTCGACTCCGTCAACGGCCGCGCGGAAGTCACTCTCCCGAAAGGCGCGAGCGCCGAGATCAAGGCCGACTCCGTCAACGGTCGCATCACCGTCGACCAGGCGATCAAGCTCGGCAAGACCGGCCGTCACTCCCTCAGTGGCGAAATCGGCAGCGGACCCGGTCCGCGCATCGTCCTCGACACCGTCAACGGTGGCATCGCGATCAAGGAGAAGTGAGGCAATTCCGCGGTTGTAATGATTTTCTTCCGGTCAGATTGCCCTGCTGGCTGGCCGCAATCCTGCCGGCCAAGAATCTTCCCAGAAACGGGACGTTCTAATTTCATTTTCAGGCCGATGGGGCATAGGCGGATTGAGATGAATATCGGCTATCCGCTGGCCTCCATCACTTAGCAACAGTTGTCGTCCTTGGCATCACGCCTGCAATACGGACGAATTCCACGATGCTAGGCACAGAATACAATTGGCTGATTACCGTTGACCGTCAGGGCCATGGCGTGACGCGCGTCAGCCTCGGCGGCAGCGGATTGATCACTCTCGCCGTCGCCGTCTTTTGCTTTCTTTGCGTCTCGTTGCGCGCCGCGCCGACTCCGTCTCTGGCCGATGAAGCGGTCTGGGGTCTGGCCGACATGGACGGGATCATCGAGGGGCTCGCCCTCCACCCCGTGACCAACGAGGCGTTTTTCAGTGACGTGCACAACCGCTGCATCTGGACCCGTGACCCAAGCGGCAGCGACGCCGTGTTGAAAAGATTCTCCACCGAAAGCGACAGCCTCCTCGGGGTCTTTGCCCTGAAGTTCGACGCCGAGGGCCGCACCCTGTGGGCCAGCTCCTCCGCCCTGCCGGAGATGAAGGGATACACCGCTGCGGACAAAGGCCGGGCGTTCCTCGCCGCCTACGACCTGCCGACCCGCCGGCTCCGCCGCACTTACGAAATCCCGGCCGACGGACGCAAACACCTGCTCGGCGACTTCGTCCTTGATCGCGCCGGCGCGATCTACGCCACCGATTCCTTTGCGCCGATCATCTGGCGGCTCCCTGCCGGCGCCGAGCGCCTGGAAAAATGGCTCGATTTCGCCGACTTCAAATCCCTGCAGGGCATCGCGCTCAACGCGGACCAGCGCTTTCTGTTTGTCACGGATTATTCCAAGGGTATCTGGCGCATCGATCTCGCCACCCGCGCCGCCGTGCTGCTGGCCGCGCCGGAGGGGGCCGAACTCCGCGGCCTCGACGGCCTCTACCCCGTGCCCGGCGGCCTCGTCGCGGTGCAGAACGGCACCAAGACCCATCGCATCCTCCGCGTCGACCTAGACGACCGCGGTGCCCCGGTCCGCTCGCGCGTGCTCTTCACCGGCCATCCGGCCATGACGGACCTCAGCCTCGGGCAGGTCGTGCAGGGGCGGCTGCACTTCATCGCCGATTCCGGCTGGTTGCTCTACGCCAACCCCGCGGCGACCCCCGCCCGCCGCCGCGTCACGATTTTAAGCACCCCGACTGGCTGACCCAAAGTCCTCGCGCCAAACCGACCAACCTACGCCCCACTCTCACTTTCCCCCTCACTCTCACTCTCACTCCCCCCATCCCCCATGATCATCGAAACCTTCCTCCAAGACCTGCGCATCGGCCTCCGCGTGCTCATCAAGGAAAAGTCCTTCTGCGCCCTCGCCGTCTTCGTGCTCGCCGTGGGCATCGGCGCCGTCACCACCCAATACGCCATCGTCAACGGCGTGCTGCTCCGCGGCTTCAACTTCCGCCATGCCGACCGCCTCGTCGACGTCCAGCTGGCCGACCCCACCAACTTCCAGCCGAGCAACTTCAACTCGCGCATGACCACGGCGGATTTCGCCGACATCAAGGCGCAGCAGAAGTCGTTCGAGGACTGGGTCGGTTACCTCAATGGCTCGACCGTCAACCTCACCTACAACGGCCAGCCCCGGCGTCTCACGGGCGGCTACATCACCCACGACTTTTTCCGTGCGCTCGGCGTCTCCCCCGTCCTCGGCCGCGACTTCCTCCCCGAGGAGGACCGCGCCGGCGTCGACAAGGCCGTGATCCTCAGCGACGCGCTCTGGCGGCGCGATTTCGGCGGCAATCCCGGCGTCATCGGTCAGGCCGTGCGCGTCAACGGCCGCGCCGGCACCATCGTCGGCGTGATGCCGCCGAAGTTCCAGTTCCCGGCCAACGAGGAGCTGTGGATCCCGGTCAACGCGGAGTTTCCCGTCAAGCCCCGCAACGACCGCGGCATCAATTTCATCGCGGTCATCGCCCGCCTCAAGCCCGGCGTCACCGCCGAACAGGCTGCCGCCGAGATCTCTTCCCTCGCCAAGGGTTTTGCCGAGGCCTACCCCGACACCAACAAGCAGTTCACCATGGGCTACGTGCGGCCGCTCATCGCCGCGTTCACCGGCGGCCAGCTCAACGGCCTGCTCTACACCATGCTCGCCTTCTGCGTCGGCGTCCTGCTCCTCGCCTGCATCAACGTCATGAACATGCAGTTCGCCCGGGCGACGCTGCGGGCCAAGGAACTCGCCATCCGCTCCTCCCTCGGCGCCACCCGCGTGCGGCTCATCCGCCAGATGCTCACCGAGAGCCTGCTCGTCGCCGCCCTCGGCGCCGCCCTCGGCGTCGCCATGGCCTTCTGGTCCACCGACTACCTCGACGCCTATGTGCACCTCGCCAATCCCATTCCGTCGTGGATGACCTTCAATATTGACGGTCCCGTGCTGGCCGTCGTCCTCGGGGCTACATTCCTCTCCGCCATCGTCTCGGGCTTCGTGCCGGCGTGGCTGTCGTCGCGCGCCAGCGCCATCGAGGCCCTGAAGGAGGGCGGCCGCGGCAACACCGGCCGCGCCGTCACCGTCATCACCAAGGGCCTGGTCATCTTCCAGATCCTCGTCACCAGCATTTTGCTGATCGGCGCCGTGCTCCAGGTGCAGTCCATCATCAGGCAGCAGACCCTCGACTACGGCTACGACACCGACGGCATCCTCGGCGCCCGCATGGGCCTGATGGAGGGCGACTACCCGACCTCGGAAAAGCGCCAGCTTTTCTACGAGCGCCTGCTCCGGGAGCTCCGCGCCGCGCCGCAATTC
>JAQSDJ010000109.1 GCA_029945855.1 Lacunisphaera sp. | reverse complement strand
GGGTGAGCACCGCCGCTTGAGGAAACTTGTCCGCGCTTGGCTAGCTCAACGAATGTGCCGCAACGTTGGGGTGGGGGCGGGGTGAGGAGATACCCTTACGACGCACCTTGCTGTCCGTAAGGTTGCGTCGGCCTTGCCGGAACACGGCGACGGCCCGGGCGAAGTAGCTATAATGCGGGAAACGCCCACTTCGGGGGAGGGCGTAACAAATGTGCGGTAATGGCCCTTTGTTGCGCGATTCATTTGGTAACCGAAGGTTTCTCCTTACGCAGACAGAAAATCATGCGCCGTATATTAGCCGCTTAAGCCAGCGTGCCTTCATTGCCAGTTTTCCGAGCTTTAGCGACGTGCCGGCCCTTGCCCCGTCATGTATTGTCCTACGCAAACCCCCAACGGCGGGCAACATTCATCCCCGAGCCGTTATCGCAATCCGATAGCCACAAATGAGCATTCACCAGACGCCGCCCCTGGGTGGGACTCCGCATTCCGCGCGGAATGCGTTCGCCGCTTTTGGCCACTCCTGCGCGATCATGCGATAGATATGTCCGAGAAGCGGCTGCTCCCCCTTCCGCCAAGGAACGAAATTCGAGAGCGATTCATTGGACTGCATATACGCGTTTATCGCCGTGCCCCGGTAGGTCCTGGCCACCAGGTCCAATTCATTCGCGGAGCACACAATCACCTCATCGGGCGACCCCGCGGGAAGCCGCTCGCCAATTATCGCAACCCAGCCCTTGATTTCGTGGCGATCGTAGTGGGGGTCCACCCGGAGGAATATGCGCACGGGAAGATCAGCGTAGAGGGAGAAAGCGCCCTTCAGCGCGGGGAAATTCTCCTCTATGACCGATCGATAGTCTGCCAAGAACGCGCGGTAGAATTTACCGACCGACTGCTCAAGTTGACGCTGTGCCTCGTCCGGCTTCGCGCGGCGCAGTTCCTCGAAATAGTAATCATTCGGCCACACGGGCCCGTTGACGTTGCCGGGGACGTCCAGCGCGCCCATCCGGTCCAGATCCTCCTCAAGGTTGCGGACATTGACGATGATTGAACTGAAGGTCACCTCGCGCCCGGTCGCCAGCACCTCCTCGATGCGGCGTAACACTTCGCGCTTGTCCTCATCCGTAAGCGGCCTCCAACGATTTCTCTCCTCCGGCTTGGCCGCTGCGGCTTTTTGCTCCCTGATTTCGTCTCCGAAATGATGGGCCAACTTCACCCGCAGAAGCGCTCTGCGGAGCTTGGCAGCGTTCAGCGGGAATTGAACCTTTCGAATATCCTCATCGTAAAGCGATGCGAAATAACTCGGCGTCGCCTCGACATTCGCCACCATCACCTCCTTGGGAACCTTAGCCGCCGTGCGCATGCTAAGCCGCTGGTCCTTCAGGATCGTCTTCATCTGCCTCAGGATCTCATGTTCGACGACCTCCTTCGGCACATCGGTTTGTATGAATCCGTGGGCGGACGAACAGTGGTAGAGCGACGACGCGCCGTGGATCGCGAGCAGGTTCGATCGGCTGAAAAATTCATCGACCGGCACGATCAACACCAGCGGCTCCCCGGCTTCGAGCACCCGGAAGCCGTAGCCGCCAATGCATCGCCTCGTCGTAACGTATTCCGCGATGAAACCGATCGGGCCCGCAGAGCGCGGCTCAAATTCCGCTCTCAAGGTCGGAAAATACCTATCCAGGAGCTCCTCGTAGAGCGCGACGTATTTCTCAGCATTATCATATGCCGGCCCCAGCAGCATCCGCATTTGTTCGGTGGAAGCATAACGCAGATAAAAGTTAAAGGCTTCGAGCTTCACGCCGGAGGCAGCGACATGGGCGAACGCCTCAGACGCCATCCGCTGCCACTCGCATACCCGGAACGCGATGAGATAGTCCCGGAGGTGTTGGAAATAGAACCCAATCCCGGTGGGAGTCGTTTGCAGGATATCCTGCTCGAAAAGCGCGGCCAGCAGCGATTCGGTGACGGAAAGGCCCAGCAAAGACCTCGCCTCATCCAGGGGCAGGCTAGCTTGGTTCCGTTCCGCAAATCCGGCCGCCAGCTTTGCCAACTGTGCGTGGGCAACCCCCGGATTTCCGGTCCGCTTCAGGAGCAAATCATAGTAGCGCGCGAAGAAATCCTTGAGCGAAAAAGAAATGTCGTTCGCGCCAGCTTCTGCCGCGACGCTGAAGAGCACGCGCAACAGAAACGGATCCCGCCGAGCCTCGGCCAGTGCGGAGCTTTCGAACCGACCGCGGACCTTGAAGACGTCACAGTAGCGGCCGAGCGCCTCGCTAAATTCAGTGTCATCCAAGCGGGGCAGGTGCTGCCCGCACTCCGTGCCGTTAGCGCCGGCCTTTTGCAGATACGCGTCGATGCCCATGCTGCGTCCACCGGGAGACGTGAACTCCTGCCACGCGTTCGTCTTGCACGACACAAGCACCTTGATGCCGAGGCCCTCGATGCCGCGCAGGAATCCGAGGAGGTTTTGCGCGCGTTGTGCATACCGCCATTCGTCCACCGCGTCCAAAATGATCAGCAAGGGAGCTCGCGCCGTCATCTTCGCGAGACGTTTCACCAGATGCACCTGGCTCGCCTGTTCCATGAACGCCCAGCTGAATTCATCCGCAATGGCGCCCAACAGACCACTCTCCAGCTCGCTGCCGGAAAAGAAGAGGGTAGGGCGCCCCTCGGCAATCCGCCGCCGCGCCAGATCGCAGAGGGCCGACGTCTTGCCCCGGCCGGATTCGGCGAAGACAAGCTGGCCGGGCTTGTCCCCGGCTTCCAAGACTGCGACCCAACCGTCGAGCACCCTTCTCGGCACGGTCAGTTCCGGAACATATTTCTTGGCAAGGTCAGCTGGTGAGCCGGTGAGCGTTTTGAGATGTGAGGTGACCTGCTGCCCGCAAAAAACCACCAAGTTCTCCAAGGACAGGTTAAGAAACAGTTCTTGTGCTTCGGCGATTAGATTTTCCGGCAGCTCCAAGTGATAGCCGTCACGGATTTCGATCCGGTCCACTCGGGTTTTCGTGCCCACCTCAAAAAGTCGGAAGTCCTTTCCATTCGTGACCAGGACGTAGGGAGCAACCGGGTGCAACAAGCGGGCGTAGGACACCGCCTGATCTCGGTCCACGTCATCCAGCGGCAGTTCGCCGGCCTTGAATTCTACCACCAATAAGTTCACTCCGTTGCGGCGGACCAAGGTGTCGTAACGCCCTCCCACCTGGTTTTTGAGCTTCCGCTTTTTACCGACCACAACTTGGTTGTGGCCGAGCCGCAATCTGAAGCTTCCCTCAAAGCTCATCTCGTCCGGATCGATGCCCAGCCGCCGCAGCCACGGGATCACGACATTGTTTTTAACTTCTTCCTCAGTTAGCCCCTTCCCACCGGGCGCACCCGGGCCGGGTCCGACCGGAGCTGGCGGAACGGCGGCCATCGTTTACTGGGCCCACTTGGCCAGCGCCGGGAGAAAGGGCGTGACCACAGGCAAGTGCTGAATCGAGTTCTCCACAAACGCTAGATACGCACTGGCGCGCCCGGCCTGCGTTGATTGCTGCTCGAGCTGCGTGACCGCCGCCAACAACTGTTGCCGGGCTGGCTGGTCGGTCACCTGCGCGTTCAACGATTGGCGCAGTTCATGGAACAGCTCGGCAGGAGAGACGGAAATCGAATTCGTTGAGGCATCGACGCCCTGAGTGACCCGCGGGTTGTTGCCTACAAGGTAATATACGATTGAGACGTTCGGGCTGGATACCCGGTTGGCATTAGCGCATTCGACCAGCATCAGCTCGAAATCATGACGGAGCCGGTTCCGCAAAGTGCCGACATCGGACAATGCCCGGCGGATGTTGTTTCGGCCCATGACACTTTGGCCTGCGTCGGCCTGCCCGCGGCGCTCCACCAGCGCAATCAGGCCGTCCATCGTGATATTAAAACTTCCGAGCAAAGCGGCTTGGTCGGCTTCGGTCGGGTTATGGCGGGCGGCCAACAGGATGCGTTTCACCGCCTCGGTGAACACCACGAGCCTCCGCTCCGCCTCCTCCAAGCATGCCAACGCGGCGCGCGCCTGCGCGTGTGAAGAGATGCCGCTGCCCGCCTGCAGTTCAAATACTCGCCGGGCGGCTTGATTGAACGCGTGCGTCGTGCCGTCCATCGCGGCGGCGTTCTTCTCCTCGATCAATCGGGCGATTTGGGCGGGTAACGGCATGTCGCGTTGCTACTGTTGCGCCCACTGGGCCAGAGCCGGCAACAGCGGCGAGATCAAACACACATGGTTGGCGGCATGTTCAATGAACTTGAGATACCCGGCCATCCGACCGGGCTTATCCTTCTTCGCCTCCAGCGCGTTGGTTTCATCGACGAGCTGCTGCCGCGTCGCGGCATCGGGCACGGCTTCAAGCAGCTTTCGCAGATCGTTGAAGAGCTGGCCTTCCGAGAGATTCACGACATTGACCGACGCATCGACGCCGCCAGTCGTCACACGCGCATTGTGGCCGTGGAAATTGTAGGTGATGTTGGGTTGGGGTTTCATTTGCGATTTTTCGAGGTAAGCGACGAGGGTCTGGATGTCCGCGTTCCAACCGCGCAAGGAGTTGCGGTAGTCAGGCTCCAGATGGATGCCCGAGCCGGTCATCTGGAGGTTCGTCTCGGCCGTATTCAGCTGGTGGCAGGCCTCCGAGTAGATGAAATCCATCTTGCGCCGGAAATGCTCCTGCAGGGACGCCTCCAATTCCGGGTAATCCGCAATTTCCGTCGCGGGCAGCACCACCGAATACTGCTGCAGGTATTGCGCGCCTTTCTCGACCAGCAGCCGGTTATACTCATCCTTGACGATGCCCAAGGTAGCCCCGCTCAGGAGCAGGTTGCGAGCGGCCCGTTCGCCATATTTCCGCTGGGTTGCGTCATGGAAAATCCGCTTTAACGCCGGCAGCTCGACGTCGCATTTTGCGTCCACGATTTGGAGGGCTTTTTCCAGGTTCATTTGGAAGACGCAGGCTCGGCACCCTGCCGAGCCAACGCAGGCCGCCATCCCAGTGGGTTTCCGGGCACCCGGCAATGAATAACCGAGGTAGTTTCCGGCTGCGCTTGCCGTCGTCGGCGGTTGCCGCTTCCATGGCGGTGCATGGCCTCGACCCCAATCAAGAACTCCGTCGGTGAGGGATTCACCGTGGAGACCTTGGTGGCGGGGTGGGTTGCCTGCCACTTATTATCCGGCGCGCCATGGCTGGGTAAACCTGACGTGCAGGTAACCGCCGTTGATTGCCAGGCCGAACAGGACGGATGGAAGTTCGACGACCTGGTGATCCACGTTCGCGAGAACGGCCGCGACTCCAAGGCCGGTTGTTCGGTCAAAAGTTATGCGGTCTTCGGCCCGGAAGGGGCGCCCGCCGACTTCGCCAGCACCCTCTGGCAGCAGTGGCGCGCGACCGACCCGAGTGGATTCCAACCGGACCGCGACAGCTTGGTGCTCATTTCGGCCCAGCACCCGCCCGATATCCGGGAGGCTTGGTTTGGCCTCGCGGAGGAGGCGCGGGCGACTGTCCATGCGACTACCGCTGATCGTTTCAGGTGGCAGACAGATCCCTCTCCGCTCCGTCGGCGCGCCTTCAAGAGTCTACTGGATTCCTGCGGTGAAGCGGCCGATCCCTTCCTCGAGACGGCGCACCTGTTGCGGGCATTTCATTTGGTGGAAACGGATTTCCAGCACGCTTCATCTCAGAGCGCGACGCAGGCCATCGCCCTCTGCCAGCAAGCCCTGATTGATGCGGAAAGAAACAAGGCCGCCGAATTGTGGCACTCCATCCTGCAGCACGTGGCCGACCTCCGCCGGAAGGGCGGCCGCATTGCTCTGCCGTCTCTGCTCGCGGCTCTCGCGTCGAAATTCCCGCTCAAGCAGCATCCTGATTATTCCGCGGCCTGGCAGGCGCTGGGAACTGAAAGCCGCCAGCGAATGGACAACATTCCGGTTCTGCTGGCGGGGATGGTTTCCATTCCCCGGACGCAGCTCCAGGATAGTCTCGCAGCGAGCATCACGAAACACCGGCAACTCGTGCTGCTCGGCCCCTCCGGCAACGGCAAGAGCGTCGTGGCCCGCGCCTGGGCGCTGGCTTCGCCCGGCGTCGCGCTCTGGATCAAGGCGAACGACTTTTCCGTCCCCGGTGGTGTTCGTCACGGCTTCGGCCTCCGCCAACCGCTGCCGGAAATTTTCGCGCATGCGGCGACCCCCGTCCGCGTGGTGCTCGACGGCCTTGACCGTTGTTTCGATGAAGCGGCGTTCGATGAAATCGCCTCGGTGCTCAAGGCGGTCGCGGCGGCGCAGCACCCGGACGTCTGGGAAGTCGTCATCACTTGCATCCCCGAGGACTGGGACCGTGTTCGCCGACAGCTAATCCGCCGTAGCGTGGCCGTGCCGGTGAATTCGTCGACCGTGCCTCGCCTGACCTTGCCGGAATTGCGGGCAGCCTGCGCTCAGCTCCCCGCCCTGGCCTCGCTCGTGCAACGGCCGCACTTGCGGCCGATCATGTCCTGGCCAAAGGCCCTGGACATCCTTGCCACCCACTGGCAGTCGAGCAGCCCTGACCAACCTTGGGCCACGGAATCCGATCTCTCCCGCTGGTTCTGGCAAAGCATCATTGGTCAGGACCAGCCCGGCAGTCTGCGTGACCGAGTTGCCCGCAAGGTGGCGGTGGAAACCGCCGATAAGATGACCACCGTGCTTGCGCTTAACACCCTGAGCCCTGAGGAGGTTGCCGCCCTCCGTGAGTTGGCACGGGAAGGCCACATCGTGATCGACGGCGCCCGCGAAGTGGCCGGCTTCGCCCATGAACTCATCGGCGATTGGGCGCGGCAGCATGAGCTACATCTGCGAGGCACGGACGTCCCCAGCTTCCTGCAGCCGCGCTTGCGTTCGCCCCACTGGCATCGGGCGGTCCGCTACCATGCCCTCGCGCTGCTTGAAGGAGAACCGGACGCCGCTCGCTGGCAGGCGCTCTTCCAGGCATTCAACACTGGTGACGTAACGGATGAACTCGCGCAGAATCTCATGCTCGAGGCGCCGGTGTTTTCCATCAGCCAGGATGCCGTGCTCGAGCGACTGTGGGGATTGCTCGAGGCCGACAAAGGCGGACTGCTCCGCCGTTTTCTGCGCCAATTTCTCCGGGTGGCCACGATCCCGAACGAACGCATGCAGGCGATCTTCCGGGACAAGAGCCCCGACTTGCTGCTCGAAGCCGCCGCCATCTACCGCCTGCCCTGGGGACCGTATTGGTTCGGGGCACTCGCATTTCTTGCCCGACATGCCGACCGGGTGGTGGACCTCGCCCCGCCTGAGATTGCCGACGTCTGTCTCAAATGGCTCCCTTTGTCCGTCGCCTTCGATGAAAGCATGGAAGAGGCGGCGAAGCTGGCCCTGGCTGCTGGCCGGCGGTTTTATCTGAGCGAGGCGCGCCGGCAATATTTGTCCAGCAGCCGCGAGGAGACCGCCGTGAAAATCTGCCACGCACTGCTCGCGGCCGCCCCGGTAAAATCGGACGAGGTTGCTGAACTCTGCCTGAAACTCAGCGGCCGGCAATCGCCCGCTGCCGATGAGGCGCTTGCCGAAGAGCCTCGGGCGAGAGGCCGGTCGCGCTTCCTATGGGAACCCGGCGAGAACGTCCCCTGGCCGGATGGACCGCGTGCCGACACCTCCCCGGCGTTTCGCTCCGCATTCATGAGCGGCGAGCATGCCGCTGCGCTGCTGGCGGCGCGGCCTGAAGTCGCCATCGAGGTGCTATTCGCGGTGCTGCTGGACCTGCCGGTCGAGAACGAACGCCGGGAATACGACCATCATCCGGACCAGCGCGGCTTCAATCGCCACGACATCGGCCGCGAACTCTGCTTCTGGACCAGCGCACCCTTTCTCGCGTTTCTCCGGCTTAATCCGGCCCTCGCGCTCCCGGCCATCATCAAGCTGGTCAATTTTGCCACCGAGCGGGCCGCCGAACTTCCTCCGGACCTTCGCCAAACATTTTCCGTCCCCGTCACATTCAAAGGAAAGACCAGCGAATGGCGCGGCCACCAATTCAGCTACCTCTGGTATCAGGTCCATGTCTTTGGACCCCGTGCAGCCGGTTGCGCGCTCCTTTCGCTGGAGAAATGGCTGTATCTCCTCATGGAGGAGAATCAACCGATCGAGGAACACCTCCAGATCATCCTTCGCGAAAGCCGCTCAATCGCCCTTGCGTCGATTTTGATCTGCGTCGGGAAAAAGCGGCCGGACCTGTTTCTGACCGTCCTCCGCCCGTTGGTCGAAGCGGTCGATTTCCAGGTCATCGAGGAATCCTTCGACCGCCGAGGCGAGGGAAAATACCAGACCTCCGCTTTTTATGAGCGCTCCTCCATCATGCGGGAGCCGTGGGCGGAATGGGTCCATTTGCCTCATCGCAAAGAAGCCTTCGGCCAGCTGGTCACCCGTCTATTCCTGAGCCAGCAGGCATGGCGCACCATGATGGCGGAGATCCGCACCGGCTGGCAGCAAAGGCTGGCCGCGGGAACACCCGAAAAACCCGCGCCACCTTGGCTGCCCCGCCTGATCGCCCAATTCGACCTGGCCAACTGGCAGGTCAAGAAAACCGCCGATCAAACGATAGTCGTCTACAACCCTCCGGCCGACCTCCCGCAGCCTTCACCCGGGGAAACGGCGAACATGACCCGTCTGGATTTGCTGCTGTTCCTGCCGCTGGCTTGCGAGCAGGTGCTGATCGGCAAGAAAACTTGGACGGAAGAGGAAATGGAAGCGCGGTGGGCGCGGATTCCCGAAGTCCGCGCCTTGGAGATGCCGGATAACGAAGAGGGGATGAGGAACCGCGAGGACGGCCTGTTGGGAATCGTGGCCGTCGCGGTCGTGCGCCATCGTGCGTGGCTGGCGCGAAGCCCCGAGCGAGAGGACGAGGCTCGGGAGATCCTGATATCGATCGGCAAAAACCAGCCGAAGCGGTTCTGGTTCGGCGAGGACGATTCCACCAGCTACATGTGGGATAACTTCGCCGCGTGGGCCATGACCACCCTCTGGTGCGAGAGCCCCGACGATCCGGTCCTTACCCAAGCCGTCGGGTCACTGGTGCTGTGGGAACGCTATCTGGTCGTCGGTCGGGTGATGGCGATTGCCGCCGCCCATCGGGAGAAATTAGGAGGCAGGTTTGATCGGCTCCTCGCGCATGCACTCCGCTACGCTCCGGCCCGACAGCTCGGGATGCTCAATCGCTATGACGAGCAGGTGGAGTTCGACCGGAAGGCCTGGATGCTTTCGCACGTCGATGATTTTGTCGCCGGCCGCACCAAGCCGCTGCCAGCCGACTGGCGCCAGCTCGCCACCACGCTGCCGCAGAGCCGGGCCAATCGCGTGCTTCGTTCGGGAGGTCTGGAACTTGATCATATGGCGGTAGTGCTCGAATGGAGCGCCGACCTCGGCGCCGCCCGTGACATGCCTGAACGGGACGCATGGCTGAAATTTAACCGGCAATTGTTGCTTTGCGCCCTTATTCGCATCGAACGCCTGGCTGCCGAGCCCGAGAAGGAACCTGATCCTTATGACACAAACCAGGAACGCTCGCCCTATAAGTCGGAGGAGGAGATTCTCAAGCGGATGGCGAAGATCATGGCTGGCCTCGAACCGGGCGCCAATCACCGGCAATTCTGGGAGCCGCTCTTTAAATTGGGGCTGCCGGCCAGCCACTGGATCGAGTCGTTCGCGACGGCTTGGCTCCTCGAAGCCGGCGGACGAGATCATCCGGCCCCGGCCATCCTCGAGCAGTGGCTGGCCATGCTGGATTACGCGGAAGCCGCGCCGACTTGGAAGACAGACCGCTGGCGCAGGGGCGCCCGAGAACTTTGGAATGACATCCTCGGCCTTTCCCCGTTCGGCTCAAGTTTCTGGGACAACCGGATGGCGCCCGTCGCCGTCGCGCTGCGCCCCTACCACGAACGATGGGTCCGGGCGCACGCCTCGATGAACTACGACGCGCGGGTCTATATTCATTTTCTCCTCTGTGACGCCTGTCACGACACCCGGTTGTCCGGCCTATGCCTGCTCCGCGAAGTGGTGCCACTGATCGAATCTTACTTCTGGGATAAAGACACCCAGGGCGTGTTCGCTTCGCTCCTACAACTGGCCTTGGACAAGAATGACGCGGAGCTCCGCGCCAATCCAAAGGCGCGCGAAGCCTTTCTGACCTTCGCGGTCAGGCTGACCTCCCTTCAGCACCCGCTCGGCACCGAATTGCACGCTCTCGCTGGGGCAAGGTTCGGTCTGCCGGCTTCACCCTAGCAATGTATCAGTGGCCGGAGCCGCCTTGCACTGATAACCCGCTTTGATAGGCGTCCAAGCCAATGGAGGAGGTTAAGACCAAGGCCACGCTGCTCGAGCCGGACATCCGCCGGACGATCGTCAGCATCAGCAACCGCACCACCGGCCAAACCCGGCGAGCGGCGTTTGAGGATCTCAAAGCCCGCGTCGACGACATCGCGATCCCGACTGCCGCCCCCGAGGAGATCCGCGACCTCCTGGTCACCGCCAAGAACCTGATCCTCTATTCCTGGTATTATTACCCGTTTACGATGTCCGCCGCGCTGCAGTCGGCCGCGGCTTTGGAACAGGCGCTGCGCCTCCGCCTCAATGCCACGGAGCGCGACACGCTCGGCTTCCTCCTGCGGCAGGCCATCAAGCAGGGCTTGCTGACCGACGCGGGCTTCCCGCGCTGGAAGGAATACAACGCGGCCTTCGCCAAGCTCCATCCCGTCGCCGGCAAGCCCGCGAAAATGAGCTACGTGCGTCATCTGGCGAATCACTTTCCACGCGCCCGCAACGCCGCCGCGCACGGCAACCGGTTCATGGAAGATCTCGGTCCGCGGCACCTGGACATCGTTTGCGAAGCGATCGCCCAGCTCTATCCGGGGCCTACAAAACGCGACGGTCTCTAGCGACCGACCGAGTCTCGGTCGTCACGAAAGATATCCATGAGCGCCCGGAAAAACGCAAACGCCCAAGACGGGCCCGCTTGGACGAACATTCGTTGTTCAGCCTGCCGTTCGACAAATTAAGCCACAATTGACCCGGTCGGGGCGATCTTCAGTTCTGGCTTTGAACGATTTCTACCGAGCGAAAAAAGACTAGGGCAAGCAACTCGTATCTCTGAGGGACTATGGCAGGACGCAGACCCCTTACTCCCATCGAGGAACGACTCCTCTTGAAAATCACCCGCCGGCTCCGTCCGCGCGACCGGGCTCTGGTCACGGCCCAGTGGCTCACGGGCTTTCGCATCAGCGAAATCCTCTCCCTCCGGGTGGGCGGGGTGCTGCGCAACGGCACCCTCGTCGAAAAAATCGGCATCGCCCCGCGCAATATGAAGGGCGGCTATGGCCGGACCCGCTGGGTGCCGGTCCTTCCGGAACTCCAGCGCGCCCTCGAAAGTTACCTCGGCTGGCTCCGCCGCCGCGTCATCCTCCATCCGGACCAGCCGCTCTTCATTTCCCGGGTGGGGAGGGCTGATGGATCAGCCAAGCCAATTGGCCGCGAGCGCGCCCGGCTGATCATCCAGCGGGCCTTCGCCTCGGCGGGCATCCTCGATGACGGCCGGCTGGGAACCCACTCGCTGCGCAAGACTTGGGCGAAGCACGTCTACAAAAATTCGGGCAACTGTCTCATGACACTGAAGGCGGCCCTCAACCACAGCGACGTGGCGGTGACCCAGGCCTACCTGTCGGTCGAGGAGGACGACGTGATGAAGGCGATCCGCGGGTGCGACTTTACCCGCAAGCCGCGGGTGCGGGCGCCCAAGGTGGCGGTGCTCGCCCCGCCGGCCGCCGAGCCGTCCCTCGCCCCGGCCGCCGCCGCGTGATCACCCGGCCCCTCACGAAGTGGGCGTTTTCCCGATTTCGCCCGCTTCGCCCGGGCCATCGTCTTGTTTGGGTGAACCCCATGCAACCTTACAGGCATTAAGTCTCATCCAACCGGTTTGCATTCAGACGGCTTTTTGAGGCCGCATCTTTCCCTCATGAATCAGCCGCCCACCCGCGCCCCGCCTCCCGCCCGAACGGTCCGCTCCCGACCTTAGGTGTTGTTCGCGCCGCGCCCCCAACCCCGGAGATTCCGCCACACCGGCAGGGATCGACGGATTCTTGTGCGCCCGCGGCTGACCGAGGAAGGTCGCGGAAAAGGGTGGTCGCCCGACTCTTCGCCGCGTAAAAACAAAACCGCCACGGGCATCTCATGAGCACATTGCTATTTCCGGGTCGGCATTTGGTGAACACCCGCTTCCAGGCAGAATATCTGCAGGGAATCCTCGGCCGTGAGCCGGGTAAAATTCCTGCCCTCCAGGCCGGGGTGACTGTGCCAAAGGATCGGTTGGATCGGGTGATTTTCGCGATCACCTCATCAAATCAGGACAATTCCCGCTACAATCCCATCCCGTTTCATGTCCGCGCCATCGGTGTAGATCGCTTCGCTCGCGAACTCCAGCGCACCGTGGCCTTTACCTACCGGATTGTCGGCATCCCCCACTACGGCCACACGGCTAACTTCGCCGCCTTCACCTTGAAGGAGATCGTCGCCCAGACCGAGCACGACGAAACCCTGCGGCCGGACAATACCGTCGTGCTCTGCTCAACTCCGGAGGTCGCCTCATTGTATGTGCAGTTAGGCTTCGCCGTCGCCCCGGCGGAGCATGTCGCGCTCGCGCCCAAGCCAGCTGTCCCTATCGAAATTATCCGCGCTATCGGCGCCGGCAGCGGCCGGTGGGAGGACTTGGCGGTGGTGCAAAGCGACTTGTCCCCGGCTACACGCTCACTCTTTGCTGATTCGCCGGAGATTCCGCGGCGGATTACGCGGATCTATCGCGATCCGCTGACCAACCACGAGGGGAGCCTCACCGAGAAACGTAACTACAACACCTACGCCCGGGGTATGAACGGGACCATCCGGAATAAATATCAGGATATCCGGGAAGCCATCCGCCCGGGGCGTATCGTGGACGAGGGTTGTGCCGACGGCGCGCTGCTGGTGGAGATTGCCAGGGATTTTCCCGATTCCGATCTGTTCGGCATTGACCTGTCGGCTGAGTTTGCCGCCCGATTCCACGAACGGAAGCGCTCCGGTGAGTTCGGGAACGTCTACACTTGCTTCTATCTGCGGAATCTCCTCGACCCCATTTTCGAGCCCGAGTCCGTCGACACGACGATCTGCAACAGCACGCTGCACGAACTCTGGAGCTATGCCGAGCAGGAGAAGACCGTGCGCGGCTACTTGGCGCAAAAGTATGCGCAACTCCAGCCTGGCGGACGCCTGATCGTGCGCGATGTGGTTGGACCCGAGAATGGCGACACGATGGTCGTGCTGCGTTGCCGTGCGGACGACGGTGAAGAGCGCGCCCCCGCAGATGTGCCGCCCAGCCGCCCGGCCGAACTCCTCAAGACACTCTCCACACGGAGCCGATTCCGGCTCTTTCTGGAGGATTTCCTCCGCGACTTGCGCACTTCGGGACGGCGAACCATGGAGACGTGCGTGGCCTGCCGAGAGACGCCCGAAGGCTTTGAGTTGCCACTGCGGTCGGCCGCGGAATTCCTCTCCAAGAAGGACTACACGGACAACTGGTGCTCTGAGATGAACGAGGAGTTCTGCTTCTGGAGCTATTCCCGGTGGAAGGAGGGTCTCCGGGAAGTGGGCTTCAATATCCTGGAGGAAGGCGCCCAGGGTAAGTCGGCGTCCCGGGTCTACGCCAACCCTTGGATTGTGGATAACCGTTACCGAAACCAGGCGCGGTTGTTCGCCGCCGGCACCGGTCAGCAGATCGAGTATCCGCCGACCAATATGGTCCTGGTCGCCGAGAAGCCGTTGCGGGGCAACGCCTGAAGCGGATCGTCACTCCACCAACAAGCCCTTGCGCTCCGCTAGGCCGATGGTGGCATGTGCGCCGGCGTTGAATTCGAGGAAGTCCGCTTCGATGCCGTCGCTGAAAATGACGCCGCGTTCGGGCATGTGGGACTCGATCTTGAGTGGGTGATCGGCCGTGACGCGCCCGAACACCAGGGTCGCGGTCGAGGTTTTGCTCGGGAATGGCTCGCGGACCGTGAAGAACAGGTGCTGGGCATCCCAGGGAAAGCGGGGAGTGGGTGCGGGGGCGGCCGCCCGGCGTCCCATCTGCTGGCTCTTGAAGGCGGCCGCGACCGCACTGGCCCCGGTGATGAGACTCGTCAACCAGCCGGTGGATCCAAGGCCGGTGGAAACAATCACGCCGCTGGAGGAATGGCGCTCCGCCTGCTCGTCGAGCCGGATGGTGTAGCGGGCTGAACCGTGGGACTTGGGGCCGATGAACAGATCGTTGACCGCGTGGATCGTCTGGCCGTTGTTCAGCGTGGCCTTGGCCATGGTGACCGTTTTTAGGCCGCGTTTGCGGCGGAAAACCTCCGGCACAATCTTGGCGAGGTCGCCGACCTCGAAGGGGAGGAGCTGGCCATCATACCGGGCGGGGTCCGGATTTACGCCGATCAGCGGCAACCGATCGAGATACTTGAGCGTGTTGGCCACCAATCCGTCCTGGCCGATGGCGACCACGAGGTCGTCGGGACCGAACATGAAGTTGGGCAGGAACCGGCGGTGGACCACCTGCACCCGGCCGAGGAGATCGAGAATGTCGCGCGCTTGCTTCTGGGCTTTCTGGTAGGCGGCGTCCTCGTTTTCGTAGTCGTGGAAGTCGCCGCCGACCTGCTCGACGTAGAAGCGCGCCTGGCTGACCGTGTTGAAGCGCGCCTTTAGTTCCTCCAGGCGCGTTTCCCGGACGACGAGGACAATCTTGTTCTCGGTCAGCCTTTGCATGTCAGCCGTTGGGTTGGCCCATCAGCTCGCGGAGCAGGTCGGGCGAGATGTTGAGCTGGCCGATCTTGTCGGCGCGGCCGGCGATTTCCTGGAAGGCGACCGCGATCAGCTGCTCGGGCTTCATGCCGCTGTTGACGAGCGCCTGCAGCACCTTGGCGTCCGCCGTGCCCAGGGCCTTCATCGTCGCCTCGATGCCGTAGGCCCGGGCATCCGCCTCGGCCTTGGTGTTCTGGCCAGTGAGGTCCACGAGCTCCTTCTTCTTTTCCTCGAGGGCAATGCTGGCGACCATCTCGGCCTCGTGGAGCAAGCGCTGTTTCTCCTGGACCGCCCGCTCGGCGTCCATCTTGGTCTCGCGGATCTGCCGCTTCTTCATTTCCACGGCGATCTCGGTGTTCAGCTCGTTCTCCTTGATCGCGCGCTCCTGCTCGACAGCCGAGTTGCGGCGCCGGTAGATGGCCTCGTCGGCTTCCTTCAGGAGTTGCTCGCGGGTTTCCGCTTCCAGGGCCTTGGCAGTCTCGGGCGTGGGCTTGATGGCCAGCACCGAGAAGCCGAGGATCTCCAGGCCCAGCGCCGTCACTTCCGGGGCGCCGGTGAGCTTGGGCCGGAGAGCGGCCACCAAGGTATCTGATGCCTTGACGGCCTGCCGCAGGGGGAGGCTCTGGATTTCGGCCCGGGCGTGAACGTTGACGATATTGATCAAGCGCTGCGGCAGCTTCTGGGGATCGTCAGAGATGTAGTTCTGACCGTTGGCGCTCAGGGTGAAGTTCATCAGGGCCGCGAGCTTCTTGGGGTCGGCCACGCGATAGGTGACCTGACCCTGGATGGTGACATTCTGGTGGTCGGCGGTCGTTTCCTCGAAGATGAAGGGTTCCTCGGTGCTGGCCGTGGGGATCGCCACCAGCGAGCTGCGCGGTCCAAAGTAAAAGAAAGAGAGGCCGGCGCCCTCGCGCACGATGCGACCGCCCTGGTATTGCAGGAGGTAGTTGGTCGGTTGGACCTTGATGAAGCGTAGACCTAGCATGGCAGTAGTGGGTTGAGGATGAATTGGGTCAGAGTTCGAAATTGAAGCCCCTCTTGCGGAGCTGCTCATAGCGGGCGCGGTTGAATTGGTAGAACTGCGCAGCCCGGTGGGCCACGTCGCGCTGGTATTCGTCCAGGGCCTCGAGGAGTTCCATCCCGAGCAGCTTCTTGCGGAAATTCCGCTTATCCAGCGACTGCTCCAGCACAGTCTCGTAGAGGCGCTGCAGCTCCCCCAGCGTGAACTTTTCCGGCAGCAGTTCGAAACCGATCGGCTCATAGCGCACCTTGGCCTTCAGCCGGCGCAGAGCCGTCTCGACGATGCGCTCATGGTCAAAGCCCAGCTTCGGCAGTTCGGCGACGGGGAACCAGGCGGCATCCTCGGCATCGCTCGCAGCCTGCAGGGCATGGTCGGTGAGCTTGACCAATGCGTAGTAGGCAACGCTGATGACGCGTTCCCGGGGATCCCTCTTTGGTTCCCCGAAGGTGTAGAGTTGCTCCAGAAAGAGTTTCCCCAGGCCAGTCTCACCGCTCAGTTCCCGGCGGGCGGCGTCCTCCAGGCTTTCATTGATCTGCACGAAACCACCCGGCAGCGACCAGCGGCCCTTGAACGGTTCCAGTTTGCGCTGGATGAGCAGGACCTTGAGGTCGGTGGCGTCGTAGCCGAAAACGACACAGTCGACGGTGACGGCAGGATGGGCGTATTCGTAGGTGAAACTCATGGGTGCTGTAGGGATTGAGCATCAAAGTGTGATAAAAACACTAAGAGGCAAGCATAAAGTGTCTAACATACACTATCTATTTTGATCGGCACCCCTCCTCGCGCATAGCGCTACCCTACAATGATATTACAGAGAAATGTCGCGGGATGCCTAAGTCGCGCCCCTTGGGTTACACCCGAGGCAAGGAGTGAACCACGAGGCCAGCAGGCGCGGTGATCTCGCTCATTCCGGCGTCAGTGATGTCCTTCTTCCGCCTCGGTTTGCCCTTCGCGGCGCGTCCTTATGGCAGGCCTTCTTTTCACTCGACCGAATTCATGCGCTTTCGCCCAACAGCGTGTTTAGGTCCGGTGCGTTGACCATCCCGCCTTCCTGTAACACGCGCTGGGATGCTTCGACCTGAATAAGTGTTTCGCCCAACCGGTTCGACAATTGATTCGCCGGGGTCGAAATGAGTTCGGCACGCAGGAATGATATTTGGCTTTCCAACCGCTGTAGCTCCGACTGGGCCAGCTCGAGATTCAACTGCATGCGCTTGGCCTGCTCCGCCTGTTGCTGGAGATTCCGGAGTGTTTCCTCCTTGGACAGCACCAATCGTTGTTCCACCTCGGAAAGGTCAGTCCGCTTGTGCAACCGGTCGATCTCCGCCTGAATGTCGTCGGCTCGTGTTTTCAGGGCGGTCGAACTCTCGGCCGAATCCAGGTAGCCGCGAATGTCTGCATCCATCGCCAGCAGCAGCAGATGGCTGTCGGCAACCTTGGCGAGCGAGTTCTCCTGCATCAGGCTGTCGCTGCCGGCGGCGGCCAGCTTGGCCTGAAGTTCCAGGCACAGAGTCGAGAAGTTCTGCCACCGGGCCCGGACCTTGGGGGACAGTTTCTGCAGGAGGGTTGAACGCACGTGTTCCTTGGCCGAGGACTCCTCCTGCTGCCGGGCCGCGGCTTCGGCCTCGCTCCTGGCATCAACGCCCCTGCGGAAAACCGCAAGATCCGGCAGGAAAATCATGCCCAGGCCGTAAGCGGCGATGCCTGCGACCACGGAAAGGGGGGTGGCGACCGCGACGCCGACTCCGACCGTGACGAGGAGCACCCAAGCATGGTTCGTCGAGGCAAAGAAATGCGCGTGATACGGCGCGGCCCGCGACAATCGTTGCCAGAGACTCATGTCACTTTAGGGGGGCTGATTTTTCGATAAAATAGGTGAACTCCGAGAGACCAGACTTCAGCTGTTTCTCGTCATCTACCATGATGAATTTGTCCGACACCTTGGCGAGATAATCCCCCTCGCCCTGATAACCGATGGAGAACACCTCCGCCCCGGCATCGCGCAGGCGCAGGATGGTGGCCTGCATGGCGGGCACGCGGAGGTCCGAGTCCTGCCCATCGGTGAAAATCAGCACGATCTGGCGGAGAATGTCGGCCTTGCCCTCCTCCGCCTTCCGGTTTTCGGCATCGATGATGCGGGTTACCTTGGTGATGGTCTTCCCTAGGGGTGTTCCGCCGTTGGCGGCAAAGCGGTCGATTTTCGCCTGCACCTCATCGATCGCGTTGGCCTTCCGATCCACCAAGTTGATGCCGTCGCGTTGCCGGGCATCGAAGGCCCAGAGCGACCAACGCACGATCGTTTGTTTGGGCGCATTTTCCAACCACCAGCTAAAGGCCTGCTTGGCCATCGCCAGTTTGTTGCGTTCTTTCATGCTGCCCGAGGTGTCGAAGACGATCGTCACGCTCACCTTCATGCCCAAGGCCTCGAAATCGTCTGCGGCCATCGGCGAACCCGCTCCGGCTGCGGCGCCGGTTGATTGGCAAAAACAAACTCCCGTGAACATCCCGATCAACAGCAGGGATAAAAGAGGCTTCATCGAAAAAGACGGCAAAGGGAGTGGTCCGCGTGCTCTGGCCGGATCACTCGACTGTAAACCAGTAGACCTCGACGCGGCGGTTCTCGTCGCTGGTGCCCACCGGCTCATCCCAGCCGCGACCGACGATCTCGATCCGTTCGGCCCCAATGCCATAGTCCTTCATCAATTTGCTTTTGACCGCATTGGCCCGGTCGCGGGAGAGCTGCACCGCGCTCAAGCCCATGCGCCGCACCAGGGCGTCGCCGCCTTTCTTCCGGAAATCCTCCACCTGGCCATTGTCAACATGGCCACGCAACAGAACCGTCGAGCCCGGACTCACATCCAGCAGGCGCTTGATATCGACATAGTATTTTGAATTTTGCGCGGACTCCGCCAATTGATAGGAGTTGGGCTCAAACAGAAACCGCACGTTGCGGCTGAGCAAGGGGCTTCCCTCGATGCCCGCGTTCTGCGTGGTCCGGATCGGTTCGATATTGGCCACTTGTTTGGTGTAATGGTCCTTCACCGCTTCCAAGGGCTGCGTATTGATGAACCGGTCCGGCCCCACGTTGTGTTTCACGAAGTTCGCGTAGGCGTAGAGACTGGTTTGATAGATGGAACTGAAGCTGCCGGCCGCATCGGCGGCCCCGCCAAAGAACGCGAGGTTTTCGGGATGATTGGAAAGATGCACCTTCGCCAGGTTCGCCTTGCTGTCCGCTTCATCCCATTTGAAAGCCTTCTTGAGCACGGCAAACGCCTTGGTGGGATCGGTGCGCACGACATCGTTGCCATAGAGCGTGCCGTCGACCAATCCCTTCACCACTTCGGGGTGCTGAGCGGCAAAGCCCTTGTTGACCATCAAGACATCGGCGATGATCAGAAGATTGCGGTTGTCCACGAGCACATGGGCCTTCCCGTGAGCCTGCTCCACCACCTCGCTCACCTTCGGCTCCCAGCCGACGAAACCGGCGTATTCATCGAGATTGGCCGCGAAGACATCCCCGGCGATGAAAGGATCGTCGGCATAGTGCAGATTCACGCCGTCGGACTTCGGCTTTTCCCTCTCTTGGAGGTTATAGACGGGAAGGTTCGCCTCCTGCGCCAGGTAGCGCAGGAAGAACTCGGATTCAGCAAACTGGCTGGCCACAAGGATTTTTCCTTTCAGGTCGTTGATGCGCTTGATCGATTCCCGGACGACGATGCTGTCCGCCCCGCGCGAGTAGGAGGTCTGGACCGGCACCACGACCTGCATCTGGTTCGCGTAGACCGCCAGCACATCAGCCGTCGTGGCCGTGACCGCCAGCCGGCCGCTGTTCAGGGGTGACCAGTTCTCGGATTCTGAAAGGGCGATCTTCAGCTTGAAGCCGTGCGTTTTGAAGAAATACGAATTCTCGTTCGGCTCCAATCCGCCATTGGCGTAGATCAGGCCCGCGTAACCGGCATACTCGCTGAGTTCGACCTCAACGATGTTGTCCTTGTAGGCATAGGTCGCCGGCGGCATGACCGCGGCCGGCTCGTCGAGGGTGGAGGCGATGCCTTTGATCGGTGCCTTGGGTGCCGTCGCTGCGGCCGGAGCCGACGGGTTCGAGGCGACCTGAGTCGCGGGCTTCTGCTGCGACTGCCAGCGCCAATAACCCAGGCCAAGCAGGCCCAGGAAAAGAAAAGCAATGAGGGCTTTTTTCATGATGATATTTGTGGTTGGGCGAAGTTTCTATGCGAATCAAAATGGCCGGATGCGATCGGCGCCGTGGGAAAGTGCGCCGGAGGTTTCGGGGAGACGATGGCCGCTGCCCAGCAGGCCGTAGACCAGACCGCACGCTCCACCCAGCAGATGGGCAAATTGCGAGACGTGGTTCGGGGTCATTGCCGCCCTGATTTCCTGCCAGCCGTAAAGCACGGCCACAATCAGGGTCGGGACGGAAATCGTGCGGACTTCACCCGCCGTGAAGGTCGCGAGGATGATCATCATGAAAACCCATGCGCTGGCGCCCACCAGAGCCGTGTCGCTGCGGCCAAAGGCAAGATGTCCGACGCCCACGATCACGGCCGTGAGCAACAGGCAGAACAGATATTCGACCCAACCTTGTTTTGCCTCCAGGCCGGGAGACAGCAGCAAGAATAACATCATGTTGCCCAAAAGGTGCCCGGTGTCGGCGTGAATGAATGGCCAGGTGAATAGCTTCAGCCACGTCAGCGGCAGCAACAGGGAGCCCAGGCCACCGCTGATGCCGAACATGCCGGCCCCAGGCAGGTAGGTGCCGGCGACGCAACCGACGGCAATCAGCAACGTCCAGGGCGCACCCAGGCGGATCCGATTCATGTCCTATTTCTTTCCCGGGCGGGGCGCCGTGGCGGCATGAAGCTTGGCGCGCAGTTCGTCGACCGTCGACCGGGCTCCTCGCGCCAGGCGTTTGAGCTGCTTCTCGCCATCATTGACGAGCGTGGCGGCGGCTTTCGTGCTGCGCTTGATCGCCTGATCGGTTGGGCCGTCTTTCTCGACCAAGAGGCCGATCTTCTTGCCGGAATTGATGACGGATTTCTGCAGCTTGGTCGCTTTGATGCTCATGGGATGATCTGGGGTTTGACCGAAAGGTATTGGGCAATCTTCACCGGGACCCCCGGGGGGATCAGCTTTGCATCGGTCGTCTCGTTGACCGCGAGCTGCATCTGAAAGGCGATTGTCGCCAACGGCACCGGAGGAAAGTAATTACGGAGGACGACGGTGAGTGCCGCCAGCGGATCTGGCGCGCCTCCGTCAGTCGCCCCCAAAGCCAGTTCCCGGGCCAGCTGGCCGACCAAGGCGCGCGCCGCGCCGGGTGTCAGCAGATCCGGTATGGCCAAGCCGGCCGGCAAGGCCTCGGGCAGGGCAATGTTCTTGGCGGCCAGGAGTGTCCGCAGCAGAAAGTAACCGGCTTCAGCGGTGAGCGAGGGGAAGATCGGCACCTTCGTGTCAATGCGGCCAGGGCGTTTGAAATCCACCTCGATCTTGTCGGGCCGGCTGGAGGCCAGGAGCCAGATGACCTTACCCTGGTTGCGCGAGTCACCCATGAATGACGCAAACATGGAATAGACACGACCGTCGACGCCGCTACCCGTGTCACTGCCGCTGTCGCGCTTGCCCAACGTCTGGTCGGCTTCGTCGACAAATACGAAACACTGGCCCAGCGCGCGGATGAGCCGGAACACGTTCTCGACGTTTCCTTCGGTGCTGCCGACCCACCGGTCCCGGAAATTATTGATGACCACGACGGGAATCCCCGCCTCACCCGCAAGGCATTCGACCAGATGATTCTTGCCGCAACCAACGGGCGCGCTCAGCAGATAACCCATGGGACAGAGGTCGGTGCGACCGGCGCGCAATAACTTAAGGTCTTGGCGAAACAGTTCCACGAGCGCCGGCTGACCGAGAAGCTGGTCCAGCGTTTTCTCGGAGGTGAGAAACTCAACCACGCGTTTGCCTTCCTGCCCGCCGCCGGCCTGGCGCTCGACCAGCTTCTTGCGCATTTCGACCAGCGTCCGACCCGTGATCACGCGTTTGTTGTAGGCTTCGAGCCGCAAGGTTTGGATCAATCCCTGGAGATTCGCCCCGCCGAGCCGCTTGGCTAGGCCCGGGAGATCGGATTGGAATTCACCGAGGACGGGCTTGTAGGCGGAATCCCTTTCCAATTCGCCCAGGATGTCCCCCTCGGAAGGCATGGGCACCTCGACCAAGGCCGCCCGCGGATTCTGACTAACCAGGGTGTTCAGTTCCGTGAGATTCCGGGTGATGAGAAACGAGGTGAAGGTGAATGACTGGTTCAGGCTGGGCTGGCTCCACGAGCGGATGATGGCCGCCGTGGTGCTGACATCCTGCTGGAGGCGCGAGCCGTCGTTCGGCACCACCAATTCGGCGTGCTCGATGATGCAGGCCGCGCTGATCGACTTCTTGAGCTGGGCGGAGAGGTGGTCGAGGAACAACAGCAACACCTTGAGTGTTTCCGCGGCTTGACGATGAGTGACCGCATTGCCTAACCGGGCGATCTCCGTCCACTGACTCGTCAGCTCCTTGCCCTTGAGCACCTGGATGCCGGTTGCGGCTCCGTAAGCGATCACCACTTCAAATTCGCCCAGCAATTCCTTTTGCAGGTAGTCGGAAAGCGGCACCAGTGGAGTCTCGCGTTTCCCCAGGCCTCTGGCCGACGTGAGCGAATAAATATCCTCGGTGTTGCCATAAAGAATGAACTGACGGGACGAATCGCTGCCGTAATGCGCGCGAATGGTATCAACCCAGGATGACATGCGAGTGAATGGGACTGTGGAAAGGGTGTCCGGGAAAGCCGGATGTGCGGATGAATCCTACAGCAAATCGATGCTCCAACATACTACAATCCCACGGAGCTATTACACGTTTCACCTTTTCGCACAAACCCCACGCGATGGAGGGAATGGCGACGGCTATCATTCGGAGAGTCCCTACAGCCGCGTCCGCTCAGGCTGATTCGGAAGTCATCGTAGGCTTGGCCGTCTCCGTCTTGCCTGGTGCGGTCGTCGCCGCCTTGAGGCCCTTGGCTGCCTTGAAGCTGGCCAGGGCGGCGGAAGCACGCAATTGCCTCTCCTCCTGCATGGCTTTCACATTGGCGAAGCCCGAGGTATCCTGCGCCGCGCGCAACCGGCCGGTCGCGCTGTCGAGTTTTTCCGTCACCACGTTTTTGAGTCGGTCGAGGTTGTCGCCCGCTCCCGTGGTATTGCTGATGGCACCACTGATGAATTCCGCGGCCTCGGCGGCGGCCTCTTTGGCCTTTGCTTCGGAAATCATGCGCCCATATTCTTGGATCTTGCGCATCAGCTCCTTCTCCGTCGTGGCGCACATCGTCGTGAATTCCTTGTAGGCCGACTCGTTCTGAGTCAGCTGATCGGTATTCTTGGCGAGGTCATCCTTGATCGTCTGCAGTTCAAGCGCCGCGTCGCCCGCCTGCTCGTCCTTACCGGCGTCGATGAAAACCTGCACGCGACCCTCGAGCTCGCGCTCGCGGATTCTCATTTCGGCGATCTGGCGCTGGAGGCTTGCGGATTGCGCCGCCAGTTGGGAGCGACCATTGCGCATCGCGATGACGTTCTTGCGCAAATCTTCCTTGGCGTTTTCCAGGAGAAGCTCGGGATTGCGCTTCTCGAAACCGGAAGCGATCGCATTGAAAAAACCACGGACGAGATTAGTGAAGCGTTGAAACATGGGTGGAAGAATTGCGGATGGCTCTGACGCGAGCGTTTTCCCCTGCGGGCTACGCGGCAGACTCAATAGAAAACACCCCCCCCAAGGCGATTCAAATCCGCCCAGACGCGCCTTCCAAAATCGAAGACTGATTGCACTCACGCGGCAAAACACAACCAGCCAACCGAGATGACGGCCTATCAAGTCTCGATCTCGGCCTGGCCTTCGCGACGTTCTTCCTTGTGGCGGGCCTTCTTCTCGCGGCGGGCGCGGATCCATGGCGGCTCCGGTGATTCGCCGGCCATGATGCAGCCTTGCGGCTGGATCTCGCCAACAACGGTCGCGAGACCGAAACGCGTGATTTGCGCCTTCACCTTGGTCGCGTCCTTGTAGCCGAGCGGTGATTCCGAGAGGTCGGGGCCGCCGCAGAACCAGCGGATGTCGAGCCCGGCCGTGGTTTCGGCCAGCGATTGCTGCACGCGCGACGGATCAATCAGGCCCTCGGCATCCTTGTAGGGACGCAGCATGGCCGAGCGCGACAGGTTGCGTCCGGCCCCGTGCGGGCAGAACGACAGGTAGTCGTTGTTGTTCGAGCCGAGCACGAGCAGGATTTCACGCGCCATATTGAGCGGGATGAGGCCGAGCAGCGGACGGCCCTCGGTGTCCCGCCAGGCCGGGGTGGCGCCCTTGCCGTGGAAGAACGAGTCGCCGCGCTTCCAGACGAAATTATGCTCGTTGCCGATCTGCACGAGCGCGCGCTGCCCCAGACGACGCAGCAAGGCGGCGTGGATCAAGGAGTGGTTCTCGCGCGTCCAGCGGCTGATATACTGCAGGGCGTCCCAATAGGCCAGGCCCTCGGGCGAGTCGCCCGGCAGCCAGGCGGCCGCATCAGGAATGTCCTTGGCGTTTTCGTCGCACCACTTGCGGGCGGCCACCTGCCCTCGCTTGTAGAGATCAGCGCCCAGACCACGCGAGCCGTGGTGGGTCACCAGGACGTTGAACTTGCCTTCACGGCGGGTGATCCAGTCGGACAGGTCGGTGTATCCGGCCGCTTCGATCGCGGCGCGCTGCGGCTCGGAAAACTCGATGCGGCCGACATAGGCGAAGTGGTTGCCGTCACCCTGGGTGCCGAGGAAATCCTGGGCGCGGCTGCGCAGCCCGGTGAGGAACGGATTGTCCCAGACCGGCTCCTCGAGGACGGGCGAGGACAGTTGATAGCCGCGCGGGCGGCCGCCGGGCCCGAAATGCGTCACCTTCTGCAGATGATCCATCATTTCGCCAACCGGATGATTGGCGGGAAAGAAGGACGCGAACATCGAGCAGCAGATATCGGCCGAGTGCGCTCCGGGAATGATCGCGTTGGCAACCTCGATGCCGCCGCCAACCGGGATGGTCGCGCGACCACCGCCCGTTGGGCAGGCATCCGGCATGATGACGCCGCGCTGAACCACGGGAACGTGGAGCAACTCGTGCATGCGCGCGCGTGCCGTGACGACATTGGCCTGCTCCTCCAGGGTGTCGGCCTCGATGGCTTCGGCCAATGGAGCCGGCTCATAGCGCGGCAGGATCACGGCCAATTGCTTCGGGAATTCCGCTTCGAGCTGAGTAAGCACGTCCGGGCGCGACAGGCCCGACGACTCAAGATCGCGGGCACGGCGCAAGGCCGGGCCCAGTCGGCGGCCTTCGTGCCAGCCGGCTGCGATCAGATCGCGGGCTTTGATTTCCATATTCACTGAGAAGTTGGGTTGCATTTGATGGATTATGTCAGGGGTGAGCAAATAGTGTTTGCCACAGGGAAAGGACGACCAGGTCGGCGCGGAGCTTCTTCTCGCCCGCTTCGCGAATCTGGCGGGCGCGTTCGCGCGACACACCGAGCTCGGCGGCGATGTCGTCGAGAGTGCCGTCCTCAAGGTAGTAGCGGCGCACCGCCAGCGCCTGGTTGACCGGGAGGCGCGCGAGTGCCGCCCGCAGGTTGGCCTGCCAGTCGGATTGCTCGACCATTTCGACCGGGCTCGGGCTGTCAGTGTCAGGGAGCGAACCCCACTCAATCTCCAGCATCTCGGCTTCGGCGGCGAGTGCAGACACGGCTGAATGAGTGGTGGCAACTGACAGACCGGTCGCTGCGGCCAGTTCGTCGGTGCTTGGCGCACGTCCGAGCTTGGTCGCGAGCGCGGATTGGGCCCGGCTCACGGCATTGGCGTCATCCCGGCGGTTGCGCGGGAGGGCATCGATGCGACGCAGTTCGTCCAGCATGGCACCACGGACGCGCACAAAGCAATAGGCGCGGACCTCCGTGGAGGGGCCGGTGGTTTGCGCGGCGAGGGTGATCAACGCCAGCTTGCCCACGGAAGCCAGGTCGTCGCGGCCGACGTGCGCGGGAAGACGGCGTGAGACCGTAGCCAGCGCGGTCTCCACGATGTCGAGGAGGTCGGCGAGGACGATGGGACTGGAATTGACGCAGGTCATGGGAGTTCAACAGCACGCAGAAGGAATTCGGACTACAGGTGAACCGAGTCTGTCGACTCCCTCACCTGCGGGCTGCAGTCAGAGCGTGAGGAAGTGGCGCCAGTCGGGGTGTTTGGGTTCGCGGATCGTCGCGGCGACCGGAAGGGTCGCCGGCGCCTTCGGACGGCGGAGGAGGCGGAGGCCGGCCTCGTGCGGGAGTCGGTTGGCCTTGAGGGAGTTGATCTCCCGCTTGGCCCAAACGAGGTTCTCAAACGAGTCGCGACCACCACGATCGCGCGGAATGACGTGATCGAGGTTGCCGCCGTTCTTGCCGACATGCTCGCCGGTATATTGGCAGACACCCCCATCCCGGGCGAAGATCGCCGTGCGGCTGACGCGCGGGACGCGCATCGGCATGCGGTCGAACTGCGTCGAGATGATGACGGTGGGAACCCTGATGTGGAGCTTCGGCGTGGAGACGACGAAATCGAATTCACGCACGGGCAGCTTGATCCACTCGTCCCAGGCAACCGGATTCAAGTAGAGCGGCCGGTCGAAGTTCCAGGAGTCATCCTCCAGCTTCGGATAGGCGATATCGAGGCCCATGGCAGGGGGAAGGCCGGCCGAACCACCATTGAGCGCGATGAGCGCTTGCTTGACGGTGCGATGGCCAATGACCTGCCACGCCCGGTTGAGCGACAGGACGATGGGCTTTTCGAGGAGATCGGTGTTCATGGGAGGAGTTGGTTGAAAATGAGAGGGCTCACGCCGGGCCTGGTCTCAGCCAACATCGGTGTGTGTTCTTTTTTGCGAAACTGGATCTCTGCGCCGGGCTTGCGCCGGCCTGTGCGGTTTACGGGACCGCTGCATCGCTGCCTATGCTTGCAGAGCATCTGACATTGTTGGTCCACGAGCCCGGCCGGCCTGACGCCGGACCGGGTATTTGGGAAATTGAAACGGCCCGGAGGAATTCCTCCGGGCCGTTGGATTTGCTCGTTTAGCGAGTCGCCCGACGGCTTCGATAGCTAACTCGCGTGATCAGCACGATACCAGCCACCGCAGCCCAAGCGACCACGAGCGTGATGGCTTTCATGGTGTTTGTCCTTGGTGTTGAGACCTCTGTCCCGGGAGGGACTCGGTCGTTGCATGCCACGTTCCGACTGGGAACGGGCAAAGGCAGTTGGCTGTCGGGGCACGACTCGCACGTGCATCTGCGGTTTCAGAGACCGCCGTCCTGCTGTTAGACGACCCGGCAATGGCGGAGGGTTGAGGTCCCGCCCCTCAGCGACAGAATCGCCGCTCGCGTTAGCACCGCGGCCTCCGGCTTCCGGAGTTAACCCTCCCAAAATGGTTGGCCCGGACGGTAACGCTCCGTCGTCACTCGCTTATCGGGCGAGCGCTCTGCTTTTGAGCTACGAGCCAATAGTGGCGGAGAGCGGAGGACTTGCGCCTCAACCGGCGAACCGGTCCGTCTGCTTTCGAGGCAGCGCCCGCGCCTTGACGGGTTCACTCTCCAAGGATGGCGGAGAGCAGTGGTCCTGCCCCACAAGCCTTGCGGCTCGAATCGGCTTCCAACCGATCACCGCGCTTCGCGGCTTTACTCTCCAAAATGCGGCGGAGGCGAGAGGTCACGCTCCTCAGCGGCCAGCGGCCGCCCAATCCGCTTCAAACGGGTGCTGGCGCCTCGGCCAGTTTCGCCTCCGTGGTCCCCGCGGCAGGATTTGCACCTGCGTCGGTCCGCTTAGAAGGCGGAGGCCTGAGCTGCTCGGCCACGCGGAGAAAATGGACCTCGCGGCGGGACTCTCACCCGCAATGCCGCGTCCGAAGCGCGGGGTGATATATCTTTCACTACGCGAGGAAAATGGTCCCTTCACGAGGACTTGCACCTCGATTTCGAGCTTCGCACGCTCGCGTCCTAGCTTTTGGACGATGAAGGGAAAAAGGAGCCCCGCCACAGCGGGACTCCGGCAGAAAACCAAACGGCGTCAGCCTTCCAGGGGAACGGCCTCAACCTCACGCACCAGCGCTTCCGGATCGCGGTCGAGTTTCTGCATGATCTCGAACACCCGGTCGCTCCAACCCGCCAGACAGAAGACGCGCTCCTGAGGGAACTGGAGCGTGCCGTTGCCCTTCAGATCGAAGCTGAAGACGCGAGGCGCGACTTGATAACGCTTTTGGTAGGCCGCGAACGGCTTTACCGGGGCGCCACCGCCGATCCAGCCCTGCATGTCGGACAGGATCACAATGCGATCATAGGCACGGTTGGCGCGCTCGAAGATCGCATTGAAGTTCGTGCCACCCGCCGCGAACGGGATGCTGTTGGCCGCCGTCAGCGTCGTATCGCGCCGGTTGATGGTCACGTAACGCGCATCGTCGCTGAAGACCATCAGGTCGGCGCCACCGGCCTTCACCAGCACCGCCGCGAACAGCGAGCCGATCGTCTGCGGGCGGCCCGCCATCGAGCCCGACGAATCGAGCGCGATCAGCGTGTGGCCCTCAAACTTCGGGACATTGGCGAGCGAGTAGTCGATGGCTTGGTTAAGCGCATCCATCACCCGGTCGGCACCCCGCAGGTTGCCCTGCTTGAGCACTTCAACGGTCGTGAGGAACTGGAACGGAAACACGAGCGAGCGGCGCACGGCCGGCTCGTCCGCGAGCTGCGTGCAGAGCTCCGACACCACTTCCGGAGCGTGCGTAAGGATGTTACGCACGTTACGCAGAAGGGCGAGGTAGCCGAGCTTGCCCTCACGAACCAGATCAGCCCAAGCCTGGGACTTCGCCGCGGCGGCCTGCTCGGCCGTGCCCGCGACACCGGCCTGCGTGAGCTTCGTTTCCCACGTTTGGGCAGGAGCGAGCTCGCCGCGGATCAGCTTCGACAGCGCAGGCGTGGCCCGCGGACGGACCAGGTTGACCGCATCCACCAGCTTGAAGGTCGAATGATCGCGACGATACTTCGCCAGCTGGTGTTCGTCGAAACGGCCGAGGGCAACGCCCAAGCCCTTCTTGAGGGCGTTGGGCACCGGACGACCGTAGACGGCCAGATAGTAGCCGAGGATCTCGACCACATCGTCCGGGCGACGGACAACCTGGGCGTAGAAACGCTTCGTCCATGGCGCACCCTTGATGGACTTGGCGAGTTCGCCGGCCACCAGGTGGCTCACCGAGCGCATGCCATGGGTATGACGAGCGTAGATCGCCGCCTGGGCGACAAAGCGCGGGTCACGAACCTTGGTGATGAGCTCGCGGATACGCGCCGTGGTCTGGTGCTCGGTGCGATAGAACTCATCCTCGAGGAACGTGGTGAGCAGGATCGAAACGAGTTCGAGCTTGGCCGTCTGCGTGAAGGCGCGGCCGCCGGCGTAGTTCACCGTGTTGGGCACGGTGGTCTTGCGGGAAAGAAACGGGAGAATACTGAATTTGGCCATGATGGCCTCCTTTTATGAATGGTGCCGACCAGAAATGGCCGAGCGGGATAGCCCGGAAACGCCGGGAAACGATGGTTAAGAATTTGCAGGAGAATAGCCGGCCACAGCATCCGCCCGGACCTCGCAGTCCAGGTTGGGTTCTGCTCTACCAACTGAGCTATGCGCCGAAGCGCAGGCGGACTCGAACCGCCGACATGAAGTATCTGTGGCCTCACTGCCTGCAAAAATGGACGAGGGAGGAAAGCGAACACGGTGTCTGGATTTGAACCAGGGCACTTGCGTGCATTACCGGAAGTAACCGTGCTCTCACTGCCCTCGAAGTGAATCAGAGGAGGAAGCCGCATGCGGGATGATGATTCCGCCACTGGACCGTCGCCGGTCCAGGCAGGAGTTGAACCTGCAACTCCCGTCTTTCGACGGGCGCGTTTTCCGAAGTAACCGCACGCTCACTGCCTCTGAAGAAGATTTCTGGGAGAAAATCAGACAAGGAATCGACCGGAACCCGCCAGCGCGTTAGCGCGGAGGCCCCGGCTCCCCTGGAGCCTTTCCCGGGTGCGGTTTTCACCGCGCCCGGACGCTCGTTTTCGCATCCCTTACTGCCGAAGGGAACGGGGACTGATGGTGGCGGAAGTAGCCTTATCTTCACTGCCCAGAAAATGGAGCCGGGAGAAAACCGACCAAGGTATGTTAACGTGCTCTACCATTGAGCTACCTTCCCATTGGGGGGAAGGGTCGGACTCGAACCGACAACCACGCGCTTATGAGGCGAAGTAACCCTGATCTCACTGCCCGGAAATTGAAATGGAGCCCATCGCCGGAGTCGCACCGGCCTGTCCGGCTTACAAGGCCGGCACGTCGCTCGCTACGTTTGACAGGCATGGTTGCCGCGCCGGGTAACGCTCCCGGGCCTGGCGCTCATCTAGCGCGATTCCGTGTATAAGGCGGACGGTTCTCTTTGAACTACGCGGCAAAAGTGGTCGCTCCGACGGGATTTGCACCCGTGTTGCCCGCTTGAGAGACGGGTCTCCTGCTGGCTAGAGGACGAAGCGCTGACGGAACACGATCCCTCGATCGTGTGAAGATGGGCAGCCCGCAGGGCTGGCGCGAAGCGCCGAGCGATAGCGAGCCAAAGTGGTCGACGGGACAGGATTCGCACCTGCACGGGCTTTCGCCCACGAGTTTCTGAGACTCGCGTGTATTCGTTCCACCACCCGTCGATAAAATTGGTGCGGCCGGGGCGACTTGCACGCCCACGCGCCGTGAGGCGCAGCGGTTTTTGAAACCGCCCGGTCTTCTGTTCCACGCACGGCCGCATGAGTGGTCGCGACGGCCGGGGTTGCACCGGCACGGACCCGGAGGTCCAACGGGGTTTAAGCCCGTCGTGTCTGCTGTTCCATCCACGTCGCGAATAAAGTGGTGCGGGCGGAGGGAGTTGCACCCTCATGGGCTTGCGCCCGACGGCTCCTCGGGCCGGCGCGTCTGCTAGTTCCGCCACGTCCGCACAAAATGGATCCGGCACGGAGAGTTGCGCTCCGCTCTTCCCAATACCACTGGGATACGTCGCTACCTACGCTTTGCCGGAATAGAGAATGGTCGAGGCGGAAGGACTTGCACCTCCGCAGCCCGTGAGGGCGGCGCGTTTACAGCGCGCTGCATTTGCTGCTCTGCCACGCCTCGAAAATGGGGGCTCAGACGGGATTCGCACCCGCGACCTTCTCCTTATGAGGGAGCTGCGCTGACTGCTGCGCCACCGAGCCATGGTGGGCCGCCCCGGTAATGCTCCGGGTTCTGCCGGGTAAGAACCGGCGGCATCACTGTTAATGCTTGCGACCCATGAAAATGGTGGAGCCTGCGGGAGTCGCACCCGCCTGAATTTCTCCCTGCCAGGGAGACGACCACGCTGCGCAGTCCCAGGCCCCGTATGGCTGCGGCAGGAGGACTCGCACCTCCATCCACGGGGTCAAAGCCCGTTGTCCTGCTGTTAGACGACACCGCAACAGATGGTCGTCAGCCCGGGAGTCGCACCCGGCCTTCCTGCATGTCGGGCAGGCGTGGTCACTGGCTCACTCGCCGACGAAATTGGCTGTCAGGGCAGGACTCGCACCTGCATCTCGCCGATTAACAATCGGCCGCTCGACTATTGAGCTACCTGACAATGGTGGGCAGGCACGGATTCGCACCGTGATCTCCTCTGTGTAGGAGAGGGGTCCTGACTGTTGGACGACCCGCCCGAAATGGCGCTCGTGATCGGACTCGCACCGACTGACTTCCCTTCGACAGAGGGCTGATTCGACTCCTTCATCTCCACGAGCAAAAGTGGTCAGGTGGGTGGGAATTGCACCCACTTCCCCGGCGTCACGGGCCGGTGCCCCGCTAACTGGGCCACGCACCTGATGAAATTGGTCGGAGCGACAGGAGTTGCACCTGCGATCTCTCGGTCCCAAGCCGAGCGCGTTAGCTGCTACGCTACGCTCCGATGAAAAAATGGGAGCAGGATTCCGAGTTGCACGGAATGAGCCGGCTTATGAGACCGACGGCGGAACTGTCCGCTTCCTGCTATGAAATGGTGGAGGCTCGCGGTATCGCGCCGCGCTCTCGTGGTCTTCGGCCACGCGCCATCACTTGATCGGCCTAACCTCCGTGAAACTGGCAGGCCCTGAGGGACTCGCACCCTCCCGGTCGGATTTGGAAACCAACCCGTCCGCTTGGACATCTAAGGCCTGTGGTGCCCGGGGCCGGTATCGCGCCGGCTCTGTCTGCTTGGAAGGCAGTCGTGCATCTATCAACACCTCCCGGGCAAATTGGTGGAGCTGGACGGTTACGCTCCGTCTCATCCGCGTTGCGGGCGCGGCATGCTGCTATTATCATCACAGCCCCGTTGAAATTGGACGCGCGTGCCGGATTTGCACCGACGTAGGACAGTTTTGCGGACTGCCGGATGGCTTCTCTCCCAACGCGCGAAAGCCGCCGCCAGCAGTTCCAGGTCGCTCGGCAGCGGAAGATTTCTCCGCTGTCCGCCCTCGATGACTGACTGGTGGCAAAATGGTGGAGCCGGCGGGAGTTGCACCCGCACTCTACGGATTAAAAGTCCGCTGTGCTGACTGTTGACACCACAGCTCCATGGTGCGCGCGCCGGGAATCGCACCCGGGACTGCGGACTGGCAGACCGCCGCGTTGCTCCTACGCCACGCGCGCAAAGAATTAGCCCCTGCCGGCTCTGGCTGCCGACAAGCTACAGTAAAGATCCGATGGGGCGGAAACGGACTCCGGTTCCGGATCAACAACCGGCGTTTCCTATAGGAAATGGTCGCCTCGACGGGATTCGCACCCGCATCGCCGGCTTGAAAGACCGGCATCCTCTCATCTTAGACGACAAGGCGGTAAAATGAAGCGTGCGGCCGGCCTGGCCGTTTAACGCCCATCGAGGGCGCACCGCACGCTGTAAGCAGGACCGCGCAAGGGCGGTCCCGCGTTTCGCAAAAAAGAACACACACCGTCGCCCCTCTCGTGCCGACTATGTCGTCATGGTTTGGGCGCCCGCGGGATTTGATGCGGACGTTGGCTGATTGACTGGGCTCAGCGTTGAAGCCGCTTACGGTATATGGAAATTGAGTTTGTCTCGATCCCCGGAAGCGGCCGTTCAGGCATGAAAAAACCCACTTCCGGGCGGAAGTGGGCGGCAAGAGGCTACAGCTATTCGGTAGCGTCAGGTGATTCCACTTCCTGGACTTTGCGGTTCGGGTTGAAAATTACCCGAATCGATAAGTGACCGTCCGGTCACTCGGGCACACATGGTCGCATACGACCAATGCCTCTCCGTTCTACGGAGGGCCGGTGCTAGTATGGATAATGTGGGTTTCATGGAAGGTGGGGAGACGTTAAGGTGTTCTACAGGTTACAACGGAAGATCGACTGGGGAAATCAAGAGGGTGGGTGTTCTTTTCTAGGGATTTGTTCCAAACGGTCGGTTGTTGATCTTCGGATCATACCAGAGCACCGCGAGCTTGCCATAGCGCTTCGTGCATATTATATGACTGGATAGTCATGTATGATAATCTATTCTCCGAACGCGGCCTGTCGCTTGATCGACTGCGTGTCCTCGTTGAGGTCCACGATGCCGGGGGCATCGCCAAGGCGGCTCCCGGGGATCCGATCCGCCAGAGTCAATATAGCCGGCAGCTCCGCGAGTTGTCTGAATTCTTTGGCACGGAGGTGGCCCGGCGCCAGGGCCGTCAGCTCAAGCTCACGACTCAAGGTATCCAACTGGCGGAGATGGTCCGGACTCAGCTTCACTGCCTGCAGGACTTCAGGGCCGTGTGCCGTTCGGAAAGCGTCGACTACACCATCGCGGCCGGGGACAGCCTGATTCACTGGCTCGTGATCCCTCGGCTCGGCGCCGTTCTGAAGAAACATTCGTCTGTTCGTTTCGCGACCGCCAATCTTCGCACCAACGAGATTGTCCAGCAACTGAAGGATGGTCGGGTGGACTTCGGGGTGATCCGCAAGGATGCCCTGGTCAAACCTCTCAAGTCGGCGCCGCTTGGCGTATTGAGCTTTGCTGCGGTCGTGCCCAAGGCCTTGTTGTCTGGCCGCGAGAATCCTGCGCTGCGTGATGTCCTTGGCTTGCTCCCGTTCGCCGCCCATACGAGCGACGGGCAATTTACGCAGAAGCTGCGCGATGTGGCCAAAGACCTGAAAACGGAGCTTCGCCCGGCACTTATCTGCCAATCTTTCCCGCAGGCTCTGGCGGCCGTCCGTTCAGGTGGTTTCGGCTCGGTGCTGCCGGCACTGGCACTGAAGGATCTCGAGTCAGGTTCTTACCACGAACTGCCCGTCGGGCCGCTCGGGAGCCTGAATCGCAATCTAGTCCTCGCCTGGAATTCGCGGCTCCCGCGTATTCGTTCGAGCGCGAAGAAGGTGATCGAGTGCCTTCAGGCGGAGTTGCGCTTTTGACCAAAAACCGACCGACCGGGCCCAGCCAGGCGGGCCCTCCCTCCAGGCGGGGGAGGAGGGGCACGGCAAGGTCGGGGTGGTGACCGCAGACGACGGGACGAGTCCACTCATGGTTATCCGCCTGGTTTGATTGGACAGCGCTCCGGCCTCCGCGGCAAGTCGGTGCCGCATCCCTCCATTATGCTTCGCCCGACCGCTCGCTCGCCCCCTCCCACTTAAGCGCGAGTTACCACTCATTCGTATCCTCCAGCGTTCGGTCCCAATGCGCGATGAGCTCCTATTCTCCGGAGAATCCAGGCGAGGGGACAGCGGGTCCGAGTAGGGTGGCGCTGATCGGGCGGTGAGGCAGCTGGGATCGGCCGGCCGGTATCGACGAAAGATCTTACATTCCGTAGCGCGGGGGGAGCGCTTCGCAGGTCAGGGCCCCGAGAAAGAACTTTCTTGGTCAGGTGAGGCCGTGCCCGGTGCTGTCGGCACCGATGGGGAGCCGGTCGAATCTCCTGTGTTGTCGGCGCCGGCCGAAGACCTCCACGTGGCAGCCGCCTTTGGTGCCAACCCGACCTGCCCCCCCCCTTGCAGGAATTGCATCTCTCCTTTGTGACCAACACCGCCCGCGACCCGCCGACTTTGCCCCAATCCCGAAAATCTTTCTTTTTGTCGGGGTTCGGAGGGAGTCGACAGCTACAAAGCCGGACTCCGACTTTTGCAGGGATGGGGGCCAAGGGATCCAATTAGGGGTGGGAGGAGTTGTCTGTGGATGTAATCGGAGATGGGATGTTTGTTCTGATAAGTGTGGCTGCGGTGGTTGAGTCTATGTGAAAACGGACAATGGGCGGGGTGGGGGGATGCGACCCGTTTTAAAAACAAAGCGATCCGCCAAATCTGGGGCAGGAGATCGATGAGCATCCGTCGTTTATTGGCGTCGGAAATTGGGTGGGATTTTGGCGGGAATGCGGTGGTTTTTTGGCGGATTCTTCGCTGGCGGGCTTAAAAAGAATTGGGGAGGCGGATTAGCGGAGAACATAATACTTTAGGTCGGTTTTACCTGCGGAAACCTGTCTGGAGAACGCCGGGCGCGACGACGATGCCGGGATGGCCGAAGTGCGGTGGAAAGTCGGCGCGGGAACGGCCGCCAATTGGCAGATTCCAATGACGCCGAAACATCGCCGCTTGAGCGACGCCTTTTGGGCGCGATATGGACACTGCCGGGGTCACGCGCCGACCGAGAGTAGAGCGAATCGGACTACGAGGCCGAGCAGCTGTAGGACGCCAGTAGATGCTACCCCCCGGCGCCAACTAGAAGCTCACATGTCA
>JAQSDJ010000108.1 GCA_029945855.1 Lacunisphaera sp. | reverse complement strand
TGAAGAACGCCGCAGGATTCTCCGTCACGATGAGTTCATTCAACTTCAGCTCGCCGGCGCGGACCTTGAAGCGAAGCCGGTGGCTGCCGGGGGTGAGTTCGCCCAGCGAATGCAGGAACACTGCGCGAAAGTTCGTCGCGCCCGTGTTCCACTGGTAGCTCGGATGGACCGACACCGGGATGGGCGGGCCGTCGTCCAGCGCCACTTCGAACTCCCGTCCGTTCATCACTGCGCCGCTGATCGCGGCCCGCATCAGCAGTCCGTACGTGCCCGGCTGCGACACGGTGAACTGCGCTTCGAATTCCGGATCGCCCCCGTCGCCCGCGAACGCGACGAACCGCCCCCTCGCGATGCCCGGCTCCTTCGCCACGCGGACGCGCCCCTCGAAACCCCGCATTTCCGCAGGATCGAGGTAGATCGTGGCCGGCGCCGACGCCGGCCGCAGATCCTCGGCGAAACTGGCCGTCGCATACACCGAAACGGGCCGCGACAATCCCGTCGGCGTCCGCACGAGAAACGCACCCTTGAACCGCGGCCGGCCGCTTAGCACCGCCGGATCGAGTGTCACGGTCAGCGTCACCGGTGCGCCCGGCGCGACCGTGCCGGCCATTGGAGTGACCGTGAACCACTTGAACACCTCGTTTTTCCGAATCTCAAACGGCACCGGTTCCGCCCCGGCCGGCACGCTGAGCGTCACCTGCATCCGCGCATCGCTCGCCCGGGCGTCGAAGTCGAGTTGCCGCGGCGACGCGGTCAGCGCCAGCGGCCGGAAAGGGACTTCCACGCCGGTTTCGGCGAAGGCCCCCGGATCCCCGCCCTCTCGCGCGAGGTTAGGTACCGCGACCGCCTGATCGCGGGCCGGGCTGTTCCCAGCCAATCGGAAATCACCCAGAGCTGGTGATGCGAGTTGCGGATCGATCGCGACGCCATGCTTCTCCTGACCGATCGCCCGCAGCCCCGCGAGGAACGCCTCTGCAGCGCGGTGGTCGCCGCCGGCCCAATACACGTTATGGTCGAAATCGTCGCGCTGTGACTCCTCACCCGGCCGTCGCGCATCGTTCGCGACAAACACGTTGTTCCGCATGAACCCCAGCCGCCGGGATCCGGCGCCCGGATTGCCGTAGCCGCCGTACGCGCTGCAGTTTGGTCCGAAGAGGGTGTTACCGACGAAGTAGCGCTGGCCGGTCTGCTCCACCCGGTGACTGTTCTTGAAGAACATCAGCGCGAGTCCGGCCTCGTCGCCGGGGTTCACGACCAGATTGCCGTAGATGAACTGGGGGCCCAAGAAACACGGCCCCGTGCTGATGCCGCAGGTCGTGCCCTCGATCTTATTGCGGTAAAAACGCACGTTCATGCCGCCGCCCTCAAGTTCGACGCCGTCGTCGTTGCCGAACGCCAGAAAGTTTCCGCTGATATCGCTATCGCGAAAGAACCCCCCGTCCGCAGCCGCGTTGCTGCGGGACTCGATCACATCATTCCAGCGGTGCTCGTCGCTGCCCACGAAGTCGTTCCAGCGCAACACGGTGCCGCCACGGGCGTAGTTGACGTATACCGCCGAGGGTCCCGCCGGGTGGGAGAACATCCAGGAGTTCGCGCGATGCCGCGGATCGTGCACATAGCAGCGCTCGACAACCGTGCGCGCGCTGCGGTCAATCGCGACCGCCCCGTCGTAGTTGATGGTCTCGCCCCTTGCATCGACGTATTTGCCGCGAGTGCCCGTGTTGGTGAACTGCTGTACGCCGACGCGGCCCCACCCCGAAAGATCACAATTCAGGATCCGCACCGCTTCACACTCCTGCACCAGCACGGCGTGCCGCGCTCCGCCGACAATCGTGACGTTTTCGAGGATGACATGACGTGCCCGGCGGAAGGTGATCGCCGCCACCTGCGGATCACCGCCGTCCGCGGGCCGTTCAAGCCGCCAGCCCGCCGGCGCAGTGTATTTGATCCAGCCCTCCGGCGTGCCTTGGTCGGAAATCACCAGCCCCTCCGGGCCAATCGGCAGACAGCTAAGATCGACTACCCTCGCGATCGGCGGCCGGCTAGACCAGGTGCGGAACGCCACCGGGGCGCTCACCTCCGCGCCGCTTGGCGCGAGCACGCGTACTTCCCACGCCGTGTCCTCCGCCAGGTCGAACAGGCTGCCCTTCCAAACGCCGGGCGGTTGGTCGCTCACCGGTTCAAGCGCCCGCATCCAGTCCGTCGCGCCCACACGCCGGAACTCGACCGCGTAGCCGGATGCCGTCGCGCCCGAGGGCGCAGGGGCTCGAAAATAGTAGCTGGCTGCCTCGAAGCTCGGTTCGACCAGAAGCTGCCCCGTCGCGACCCGGACAGGTTCCTGTCCGGGTTCGGCCGCGCAGCCCAGAACCACGGCCGTGGCCGCACACAGAAGTGACAGGAATGGTTTCATGGAAAGACGTTCGAATATTTTCGACGAATCCGGCGCGTGGCGGACGCCACGACGCCGAAACCGTCGCCTGAGTTCATCGCATCAGCGCCACCGCACACCACAACGCCGGCGCCTGGCCGTGGAGGTCACCGACATAGCGGCCGCGATCGAGATAGTACTGCCGGTCAAATCCTTTGTTGGTGCCCTCGCAGACTTCCCGAACGTCGGCGTTCTCGTTGATATACCCGACCAGCGCCAGCCAGCCTTTCCGCGCCGCGGGACCGTAGATTTTCGCGTCCAGCCAGCCGTTTTTCACGCCGGTGATGAACGCATACGTGAACATCCCGGTGCCTGATGATTCGGCCCACGAAGTAGGGTCGTCGATCAGTTGCCGCCACATACCGTCCGCGCCCTGTTCCTTCAACAACGCCGCCATCATCTTCTGGTAGCTCGCCAGAATGCTCGGCCGCAGCGCGTGGTCGGTCGGCAGCGAACGCAAAAGCTCGGACATGCCGGCCGCGAACCAGCCGTTGCCGCGGCCCCAGAAGAACGGTGAATCCGGTGCGTGGTAGAACAGGCCATTCGGCTGTTGCAACCTCTCAAGGTACGCCACCGCCTCTTGGGCAGCCCGGTCCACATACTTCGCATCGCCTGTTGCCCGGTAGGCCTGGGTCTGCAGCATCGTGATCATATACATGTCATCGATCCAGAAACGGGTGTGCCAGCTCAGTCCGCGCGCGATGCCTTCGCGCGCTTCGGAGTCGAGCGAAGTCTCGTCGGCCGGCGGCGTCCACTGGGCTTCCGCCAGTTTCACCCCCAGCTTCAGATAGCGCTCATCGCGCGTTTGCTGGTAAAGTTCGAGCGGCACCGCGCCGAACACGGCGAAATCCACATTCAGCGGGGGCGGCACCAGCCCGGCCTTCGGCCCGAACAGCGGATCGAAGCGTGCCACGAGCTGTTTCATCAGGCCCGGATCCTCTGCCAGTTGCGCGTAGTTGAGCGCACCATACCAGGTGCACGTCTCAACATAGTGAATGACGCCGGCCTTGAGCAGCCGATAGTCGCGCGACACGAAACGATCGGCAAGCTGTTTGCCGACCACGGCTGGCTCCGCACCCTTCGGCCACGGGCCAAAGTCAAAGCCAGGACTTGCCGCGCGAAGTCCGGCGAGTCCGAGAGTCAAGGCCATCAATAGAACGCGGGAGCATATTTGGGGTTTAGTCATAAAGCGGATGATGTGAGGGTTGGCCTGAGCCACTGAGTGTTGCGATCGCGTAAATTAGAGGAAAGTCGGAGCCGACCTTCTGGATGCGAACCCGCACCGTTTCCGCGGCACGGCGCGGCCCCGCGGACCTTGTCAAGACACGCACGTACTCCCCCTGGGCAGAAAATCGAACGACATGGTTTTCCTCTTCAACCGTAATCTGGAACTCCCGCCGGGGGCCCGCTTCCCCGCGGACGATCAACCGGCAGGCTTCGCCCGCTGGCAGCGCCAGCCGCACGTCGATAAAGCCGTTGGGAAACACACGATTGCCCGCAGCTCTCGCTGGCCGTCCGGCGATGAGCCGGGCGTGACTCGCGTGCATGTAGCGGTGCACGCGCAGATCGTCCAGCAAACCGCCGCACACGATGCAGTCCTGGACTTCGCCCCGCATCGCCCAATACATCCGCTCCCTGAATTCGCCCTCGTACTCGTCGGGGAGTTGCACTAGTAGCCGCCAGATAGGTTGGATATAGGCGTCTTCAATGCAGTCCTCCTCCGGCTCTGATCCGCCACCGTACTCGTGGGCGGTCACTCCGGGTGCCGCCCGCGACGCCCCCCCACCCTTGGTGAGTCTCACGCCGAGCATTGTTTCGAACTCCGCCCGCGCCGCCACAATGGCCTGATCCAGTGTCGGATGATCCGGCCGGCCGGCCTCCATGTCGTTAAAGTAAGCACATACGCCGCGACACCAATGGTAGATCGCTCGGGTGACCTGCGCCGCATTCCGCCACGCCGTTTTCGCCAGTTGAAACTCCGGCTGTGACAACTTTCCTTTGAGTAGTTCCAACGTGCGTAAGGCCTCGTCTGCCAGCGCCACCGCCTCGTGTTTTTCGCGAAGCAGGGTTTCCCTCGCCGGGGTGACACGATTCGTCAGAATACCCCACATGCCCACATGTTCGTCCAGCGGTTGGCGCGGTCGAAAAACCGAGAATATACCACAGGCTTTCAGCCACTTAAGGTCCGGCTGGATGGGAAAAGCATGAAAGATGACGTGCCCGTCGATGAAATGGGTCCCCTTGGTCATCGCGATCCCTTGCCGCATCACCGCCACCATGGCCTCCGGACAATCCGGCCAGTGGGCATCGGCCCATTCAGTCCAAATCGCGTCAGCCTTCACGTTCGGGTCGCGAATGGCGCGATCGAACGCGAGCAGATTTACCGACTGCGTCGACAGAAATGCGGCATGGCCGATCCGGTCGATACGTATGACATGCCGGTCGACCCCTTGCTGCCGGGCGTGGTTGACGGATTCGATCACCCGTTCGGGATCCGGCGCAGGCAGGAAGCCCGCGCCCAGGAACTCGCCGATCGAATCATACTCCGCCGACAGCGAGCAGGCGCCGCTCTTGCGCAGGTAGGGGTTGAAGGGTAGAAAAGGACTGAAGTCATAGGGGGTGATCTTCGTCTCGATTTCGAACGAGAACCGCTCGGCAACCATCTCTGCGCCTCTCAGGATATCCTCGTAGTCCTGCGCTATTGAGCCGAAGCTTCTCAAAATAAACCGCTTCCCGCGGGCCTGCAGCTCTTCCGCGAAGGCTCCCACCACCCGCGCTACCACCTCCTGCGAGGGATAGCGCTGCTGATCGGAGTTGTGGATCACCGAGTAATCCGACTCGGTAAGCGTCAACACCAGCCCATCCATCGCCGGCACCTGCTCGAAGAATTCCCGGATCTTCGAGCGTATCAACGACTGGTAAGCCTCCCCCATCAGGTTGAACTCGCCGTTCTCATCGAGCAGTCCGGGAATTTGCTCGACGACCGACTGCGGCACCATCACCTCGCGATGCCAGTAGTACATCGGACGACCCGAGTCGTGCGCCAGCTCGATGATTTTCTGCAGTCGCGCGACATTTTGTGCTACCGTGGTCGGATCCACGCCGCCGGCGGCCACAGCATAGTCCCGGAACAGAATGGCACCGTCGAGACCGCCGCCCGAGCCATGGACGTCCCCGCAAACCTCGAAACTGTCGACGTGATAACTCGCCGCCGCGGCTATGACCTCACGCATGTACCCGGAATACGGTCTCACCGGATGCATAATCGACCAGGTGACCTCAGGCGAAGAGGAGGTGGCTTTGAAGTGGTAGGCGGCCATGCTGGGGTGAAGGGATCCCGGGCTATTAGGGTGATAATGTAGCTGCAGCTGCGTCCGCCTAGCGGCGCGTTGAATCGGGCGGCGGCGGTCGGCCGGGCGGGGCCGTTGCGCCCTTCAGCCAATCGAACACCGCGGCCTGCATCGCGGCGTCAAAGGTGTGACCGGTATTCCACAATTTCGTGACCAGTCGATCACCCGCCGCCTGCGAGTCCCAGACCGCCTGCATCTTGGCGTATGCGCGCTCAACGCCGTCAACCGGAAACAGGTCATCCTCCCGGCCATTGAAAAAGAGCATCGGCTTCGGACAGGCGAGACTCGCGATGTCCGGGTAGTCGAGATCGTCGAGTAGCCCCGGATGCAGCATCGTGAACGCGGATTGTGACAGCGTGTGATTATTGCCGGCGGTCATCACGCTTTTTACCTCGCTCATCCAGCAAACCGCCGCACCAGCGGCGATGTGCTCCGACATCGCCGCCACCTGCCAGGCCCGGAACGCACCCAGCGACCAGCCGAGGGCGGCGATCCGCCCGCGTTCGACCTCGGGCTGGCCGGCAAGAAATTCGGCGGCGCGCAGATCCTCCCAAGCGATCAGTCCGGCGAGCGACATGCCGAGATGCATGAGGTTCGAAGCCAGCGACGACTGTCCACCGTAACCGCCGCCGCCGCGATCAGACCAGTTGAGCGCATCGGTCGCAAAACACACATACCCGCGCTGCGCAAGTTCGTCGCCGAGAAACTTTCCGCCATAGTTCGCCACCCACTGTTCTCCCGACCTCAGCCGGGCCGCGTCCGTCGCGAACGGCCGGATGACCTTTTCCTTGCCTATGTCAAATCGCGCGCCGTGATCGTGCAGCAACAGCACGGCCGGAAACGGGCCCGGCCCCTTCGGCACGGTCATCAAGGCGAGCACCCGGCTGTCGCCCGTAACGTTGAACACAATCTTTCGCGCGATGTAGCTGCCGCGATCCTCCTCGGCGATCACCATCGCGTTCCACGGCGCGGGGGGCGGCGGATTCTGCAGGCAGTCGAGGACTTTCTTTCGCCCGAGTTCTCGCCAGACGTGAAAATCGGCGACCGCTCCCGACGCCCACGCCAGCGGGTGCGTCGTCCGCTGCGCGAGCCGGTCGGCGAAGGCGGGCAGCTGTTGCCTCACCCCCACCTGTTGAAACTCCCTTCCTGCGGGTGCCTCAGACCCGCCGGTTTTCCGCCACAGGTCGGCCATCGCAAACAGCGGATTGTGCCCGATGTAGTCGCGACATGGTTCTTTCCGCGCCGTCGGCTTCCTTTTCAACTCTCCCTGGTCGCCCAGCAGCGGGTGATAGAATTCCCAGATCGCGCCCGTGCGTTCGAACTGCACCGCGGTTGCATCTAGCGCCGCCTCGAGCAGCCGGCGCGCCCCGTCGGCGCGATCATAACGCAAGCAGCCGCGCGCCGCCCAATAGGTCATGCAATTCCAGGCCGGGCCGCGCCACATGCGCAGTTCGAACCGCGGGTCCGACACCGCCACCGTGGCGATCGGATGCGGGGTGAAAAACTCCCGCGGATTAAGCAGGTGCTCGTCGATCACGCGCCGCGCCTGTCCGCTTGTCGCGGCTCCCACCACCACCGGCCACATGCCCTCGAACGCCAGGTGCCGTTTCGCGGGATCACGCACCACCCAGGCATCGTAGAAGAATCCGGTGCCCTCGTCCCATAATTCGGTGCGGATGAACGCCCTCAGTGCGGTTGCCTTGCGTTCCCACTCCTCCGCCGGCTGGCCCACGCGCCGGCTCCAGCGCAGCGCGTGGTCGTAGAGCAGGTAGACGTGGGCGCACGCATCAACCGCCGCCGACCGCTGCGCCGGGCGCGGATTATATCGGATGCCCTCGTCCATTCCGCTCTCCCAATTGTCATTGACCTGGTCGAGGTAGTAGAATCCGCCGTTCGGCAGACCGCGCTTGGCCTCAAACCATCCGATCTGCCGGCGCAACGCCTCAAGGCACTCGCGCAGGAACGCCTCGTCGCCCGTCTGGTCGACGTAAGCCTCGGCGGAGACCACCCAGATCGGGGGGAAACTCTTGAAATCCTTCCACGTCGGCTTGCCCGCCGGGTCGAACCAGATGATGCCCGGGATCATTCCGTCCGCCTGCTGGCCCGCGAGCTCGTTGCGGATCTGGTTGCGCACGTGCTCCGGCCGCGCGCGCACGGTGTCGAGGCGCTCGTGCGTGAGGTCGATGTGACCAAAAATGCGGCCATTCTCGTATCCGGGCCCGATCGACTGATAGGGATAGGGGAAGTGCCCCACCGCCGGCATGATGCTCCGGCCGTGTAGCTCGGCCAGATTCAGCATCATCGGCCGCCACGCGGGCTTCACCGGCAGGGAAACCTCGCGCACCAAGGCGGCGCACAGCGCCTCGCCTTCCACGGTTGCCGGCCCGGCCGCGTGCGCCATAGCCACCGCGAGGGCGGTGCCCATCAGGATGCGTCCGGCTATTTTCAGGCTACTCTGCGGGGAGCACATCTTCATGTTGGAGTTTTCCGTCGACCGCGTGGTGACGAACCACGACCCGGGGATGGCCGTCCACGCGTTCGACCAGGACGGAGAGAAAGCCGCCCTTGATCCGCAGGTAACGGTGGGCTGGCGTCCGCTCGGCTTCGCTGAAGCCGCCCGCGTGTGCATCCGAACTCGGCCCGCAGCCGTATTCCCGCAGGCCAGTCAGCGGATCGACGGAGGCATACTGCCAGTGCCGGTCGCCGCTGAGCACGAACATGTTTCGCTGTGTGGCGATGAATTCACGCAATTGGCGCCCCTCGTGGGCGAAGGCGCGGTTGGCGTGGCTGTCGGCCTTCCCCTCACGGTCCGGTCCGACCAGCGGGGTCGGACTGATCAGGATCCGGAAGGTTGCGTCGGAGGCCCGGACGGTGTCGAAGAACCAGCGCTTCTGTTCCGCGCCCCAGATGCTTTTTCCGGGTCCGTCCGGCTGGTCGTTCGGGCTCCGGAAGTCGCGGCCCTCGACCAGCCAGATCTGCAGATCCTTGCCCCAACGGACCGTGCGGTAGGTCTTCACGCCGATCGGCACCTGCTCGCGGAACAGGGCGAGCCCCTGCTCCCACGTGAGGTCGCCGTAGGTCTGACCGGCCCAGGCGTCGTCCTTCAGGGTGTCGTGGTCGTCCTTCATGAAATAGCTGCTCGTCTGCGCATGGAACGCCCGTTGATGCGGCAATGCGAAGATGCGGTTCCACTTGAAGCGAGCGAGCGCCACGTTCGTGGCCAGCGGCGTGGGCTTGTCGTAGTACTCGATATCGCCTGTATGCACGAAGAAGTCCGGCTGGAGGCGGCCCATGGCCGCGTAGATCATGTGCCCGTTTTCCGGGTCGTCCCGCCGATCGTAATCCTGGCAGGTCGCCACGGTGAAACTGATGCGCGCCGGCGTGCCGGGCACGGGCGCCGTCTTGAAGCCACCCTCGAAGGTCCCGGCCACCTCGTCGCGGCCCGGGAGGAAGCCCTCCGCCCGGAACCGGTAACGGGTGCCCGGTTGCAGGTCGTGCAGCGCGATCTGCGCCGTGAAGTCGCTCGCGGCGGTCACGGCGACCCGGCTGGTGCGTCGGGCCGTGCCCTCGCCGGCCGACGCCGGCCAGTAGGCGATCCGCACCGCACCCGGTGCACCGGGCACGGCGCCCGCCATCTCCTCCAGCGCGTGGCCGGCCAGCTGCCGCGCCGCGGAGATGGGCGCACTCACCCGGATCGCGTCGGCTTCATAGGCGGTCTTGCCGGGCGGTATCGGGATGCCCTTGGGATCGACCTGTACGTGGGGAAAAGGAATTCCCGGCACGTTGCGTTCCGCCTTCTGCGTCAGCCGGGTCCAGATGATGGCAGAATCTTGCGTGATCTCCCCGGCCTTGGCCCCGTCGGCCATGAACACGGCGGCCCGCGTTGGCGCGCCCGCGGTACAGCCGGCCACCATCAGCCAGATGAGGCCGGGACGCAGCGGGAAAATGCGCGGGGCGAATACGGTGTGGAAACGGCTCATTCGTAGCTCCATTTATGCAGCCACGGATCCTTCGTCGCTGCCTGCCACGCCTTGAGCTTCCTCAGCAACTCCGCCTTCACCGTCTGATACACCGGATCGTCAGCCACATTATGGATCTCATCCGGATCGCGGATCAGATCGTACAGTTCGAGTTTCGGTCGATGCAGGAACTGCTCGATCGTACGCCGTCCCAGCTGCTGGCCGGCGGAGCGCTCCACACTGATCCAGGTCGGGGAGTGATAAAGGTCGTTCGCGTTGGGGAATGTCAGCTCGTGCGCAAGGTTGACGATCAGCTTGTGCTGCCGCGTGCGCACCACGCGCATCGGATAATACATCGTGATCCCGTGAAAGCTGTGCGAAGCAAAGATTTCGTCCCAGCCACGCAGCTCCCCACCATCCAATCCCGCGCGGAATGAGCGGCCGTCGAACTCCGCCGGATCGGTGGGCACGCTCGCAACCTCGAGGAGCGTGGGCGCCAGATCCGCCCACGTGACCATCGCGTCCTGCACCGAACCAGGATGCCTCCGACCCGGTGCGCGCACGAGACACGGCAGTTGCATGCCGACGTCGTAGAGCGTCGTCTTCGCGCCCGGAAAGGGCGCGCCGTTATCAGAAATATAGATGATCACGGTCGATTCGTATTTCCCCGTGTCCTTCAGGATCTGGATCAGGTGGCCGACCCCTTGATCGAGCCGCGAGATCGCCTGGTAATATTCCGCGAGTTCAGCCCTCGTCTCCGGCGTGTCGGAGAGATAGGTGGGCACGATCACGTCCTCGGGCCGATACCGCTCCGCAACCACGCCCGGTCGACCCTCCGGCCGGTTGCCAAACGGATTCGGCCTCGGATAGGTGTCGAACGTCGGCTTGCCGTCGGGTAGCACGGCGTTGCCGCGGTGCGGGTCGTCGGTCGCGAAATAGAGGAAGAAGGGCCGCGTGTCCGCCGCCTCGATGATCCCGCGCGAAAGCTCCGCCATCTCAACCGGACTGCGGCCGATCGTCGTCGGATCGTTGGCCTTGCCGCCGGAGAGGATCGTTTGGAATCCGTAGACGGCTGCGGGAGCCACGTGAAACTTGCCCACGCGCGCCGTCCGGTAGCCGGTTTCCGCGAGCCGCACCGGCAGGCTTTTCACGTTGGCGTAAGAGCTGAAATGGTGGTCGTCGTGCTCAAGTCCGTACATGCCGTTGCGATGATTCTGCTGGCCGGTCAGGATGACGGAACGGGACGGACTGCAGCTCGCCGCCGTGCAAAAGGCGTTGGTAAACCGTGTACCGTCCGCCGCGAGCGCGTCCAGATTTGGGGTCCGGACGACCGGGTTGCCGTAGCTGCCGAGGGCCTCGCGACCGTGATCGTCGGAGACAATCAGGAGGATATTAGGACGGGGGGCCGCCGGGAGAGCGACGGAGTTCACCGCACCTGCTAGCGCGAACGCGGGCAGGAAGAGGGCGGAATGAAAAGCGCGGGTCATGATAGAATATTCCGGTTGGAGGGGGCAGAAGGCTCAGGGGGTTGCCGGGCCAAAGCGAACCGACAGCGTGACGGCCGCTCCATGGCTTCTTTTCCGCACCCACAACTTTCGTTCGGGGGCATCAAAAAACCAGCCGTCGTCTCCCCGGCGGAACTCAGGGAGCGAGCCGTATCTGGGGAGCACGCCCGCCGGACCTTGAACAGCAACCGGCGGCTTCCCGCCGGCCAGGTGCACCCGCAGCAGGTGATTACGCTGCGTCGCATCCCAGCGGATGAGCAATTCCTCGTCGGTGTCGCGGGCAACGGTGATGCGTACAGGCGCTTCAGTGTCATGCAACGTAAACTCGCTCGCGCCGGTCGCCTTCGGCCAGATCGCTAGCGTCACAAACCCCGCTGACTCCGCCCAACCAAACCCGCTGAAGTCGTTCGTGACTTCGAGCGGCAGGATTGCGCCTTCGCGGACGTAGAGCGGAAACTTGTCGCGCGCGGCCCAGCCCTTGAACCAGTGGACCCGGGCCGGTCCGTGCACCGACTCGCCATTGTCCCAGAAGTCGAACCACTCGCCGGCAGGCAAGTATACCTCGCGGTAGGGATTCCCATTGATGATGGGTGCGACGAGAAGGGACTCACCAACGGTAAATTCGTCGTCGACGCGCCAGCAGTCGATGTCGTCCTGAAACGTCCACACGAGCGGCCGGCACACAGGTGCCCCGGTAGCGGCGGCTTCGTTCGCCAGGGTGTTCCACAGTGGCGTGAGGTCAGTGTGCAACCACGTGAGATAGCGGAAATGTGTGAGTGCCTCCGGCGAATACCACCACGGCATGTGGAGCGTCTGCATGCCCGGCAGCATGGCACCGAACTGCGCCCACCGCAGCCAGACCGCCTCGGGCGCCGGCTGGTCGTCGAACCCCCCGATGTCGGTCGACACAAACGGAAACCCCGAGAACGCGAGGGAAAGCGATGAGTAGACCGACGAGGGCAGTCCATTGTTGCCGAAACTGCCGCTGAGATCACCGGGCCACTTGAAGTTCGTGTAGGCCGACGAACCAACCCACGCCGCGCGCGGCACCATCAGGAAATCACCACCAAAGCGCTGCTTTAATACCCCGAAGAACGTGCGGCTATATTCAAGGGCGTAGGAATTGTGTACATCGGCGCCGAGGCGGCCGCCGTGCAAGCGTGCGTCTGGCTCGAGATCCTGGCCGGCGTCGAGCTTGTATCCGCGAATGCCCGTATCGAGGCTGCGATCAATCTGCGCCTGCCACCAGCGGACCGCGTCGGGATTGTAGAAATCGATGGCATTGTAGTAGCTCCCGTCAAGTTCCCCCGTGGCTGAGAGCTTCACGGCGCCCCCGTCCGTCATCGCGCCCGGCTTGGCGGCGAGATATCCACGCTCGACCGCCTCTTTCCAATTAGAGGCCGTCTTCGTGGTATACGGCACGGTCCACGCCAGCGTCCGGACTCCCCGTGTCTCGAGTTGCCGGACGAGGCCCGGCATATCGCGGCTGAACTCCGGGTTCGGGACAAAGGTCGTCCGCGCGTCCTGCCACGGCGGCTCGAACCAAGTGAGTCCAATTGGAATCGAAAGCTCGTGGAGTTTGTCGGTCATCTCGAGGAAGTGCTCCCCCCGGAGGGTATCGATCTTTGCGCCTGGCTGCTTCGGATCGGCCATCAGCCAGAACCACGGCTTGAACGCCCAGCGCGGCGGGCGCTGAGGCAGCCCGATTTCAGTCAGAAAATTCCGCACGGTCCCCGGCAGGCTTTCCCCGCGGACGAGTGTGAGATCGAGTTCGCGCGCGGTCGCCTCGTAGACGAGCCGGTCCGAACGATGCTGGCCGACATCGATACGGACGCGTCCGCCGTAATTAAGGAACAAGGCGTAGTTGTTCGTCGACACATAGTACGGCATGAAGGCACACTCGTCCGGTGTGCCGCCTCGGTCCCAGAGATCGAACGCTTGTCCGCGCTGCGCGACATGCCCATTCCACATTTCGCCGAATCCATAGATCTCCTCAACCACGCGTAGCGCCGCCGTGCCGCGCACCGCTGTGATCGTAGCCGCCTCCGCGCGCACCTGCACCCTGAATCCGCTCGGCCCGGCTCGGCGGACGTCGGCCATCGCGGTCATCTTATCACCAAGCTGGACGCGCAACCGCGCGACCGTTGGGTCACCCGACTCGGCCAGGTCGACCCGACCCAGGCTTATCCATTGCCCCCCCACCTGGAACGCCGGTGCCTCCGCCTCGGCAAAACGCTCCGTTCCGTCGCGATCCAGCAGACGCAGCCGCCAGGGATTTTGATCGATTACGAGGACGGCGTCACCGTTCGAGCAGCGAATTTCTCCGGCGGCCGCCGTGGCCAACCTATCGGCCCCCGGGGCCTGCGTCAGGACGAGCCCGAGGCAGACCATGCCCAGCGCGGCTCCACGCACCAGCCCGGGGCGGCGGATGGCTGCAAGCGGGCTCCATCGACGGGAAGGCGGCATCCGGAATGGGACCATCGCTCAGTTTGGGCGGGTGACGGCGAGATATTTACTGAGCACCTCGACGTTGTAGTTGAAGTCATTGCTGCTCAGATAACGGAAGCCCTTGGCAAACTTCGGTTGGCCGATCAGACGGGCCTTCCCGTCATAAACGGTCAACCAGCGTCCCTGCTGATCGAGCGCTCTCAGAATCTGGCGTACTTCCCGCTCGAGCTGTTTGACGGATGGCTTCGCCGCGTACTCCGCCGGATCAATCGCCACGAGTTTCCCTTCACGAGTGACCTTCTGCGCCAACCGCGCAGGTGGCACCGGCCCTTGCCGCAGCGCGGCGAATTCCTTCTCGATATCGTCGAGTCGCGGCGTCTGCTTCCAGCCGTAATGCGAGGGGAGATTCTTGTCGCTATAGCTGAAATCGTAGTAGCCCGGGGCGTTTGAGTTGCCACTCACGCCGGGCTTGCGGGTCATGTAGAGGGGTCGGTTGGTCTGCAACTCGAAGTACCGCGGGACCTGTCCGTCGGGCAGCACGCAGGTGCGCAGGTACGCCAGCGCGCGCGGGATCGGCTCGAGATACTTCCGGTCCCCGGTCACGCGGTAGACCTTCATCAGCGTTTTGATCGCATCCTCCGACTCGAAGGTGCAGATCGCCGGCGGCTCAAACTTCCGTGCCCAAGTCGGTTGCATCTCGTAATTGTACTGCTGGCACCACACCGGCTGCGGATCCGGCATCTGCGCGAGGACCAGGAAGTCACCCAGCCGGGTCAACGCAGCGCGATAGATGTCGTTGGGGTAGGCCTCGACCGCCGCCAAGAGCGTGTCGGACACGGTGCCCACGAGCCCGTCGTTCAACGTGTAATACTTTGAGTAGTTCTCGTGGGGCCACACGCGCAGCCACTCCGCGGGGTAGCTTGCCTTGAGCACGGGATAGGTCGCGACGGGTTCTTTCCAGCCTTGGGGAAACGCGCCGATCGGGAACTGCGCCTTTAGCAAGCCGGCGAGTGCATACTGGGCCGACTCGTGAATCGTGGCATCCTTGAATTGCAGCGCCTTGTCGAGTCGCGCGAGAAATTGTATGGAGGACTGCGTCTGGTTGTCGTCGAGAGACGAATGGTTGAAACCGTCCTTTTTTCCCTTCCCGTTGCGATAGCGTCCGACATGAGTCCCATTAGGATCAAAATCGATTCGTTGCGACCAGCCCCCCGACTCGAGTTGCCCGTAGATTAGGGCGTAAGCCGTTTCCTTTGCCGCCTCCAGATAGTAGCCGTCGCCCGTGGCTTCGTACGCCTCCAAATAGGCGCGGCCAACCGTCGGCGTGCCCGGAGGCTCGACAAAGATCTGGTCGCGCGTGGCAATGCCTTCGCCCACATGCTGCTTTAGGTCCTCGCTGACGTAGTAAACATAGCCGCCGTGCGAGGCGACCTGTGTGCGGAAATATGTCGCGGCCCGCTTGAGGCCGGCGAGGGCGTCGGCCCGAAGCGCAGTATTGTCGTTGTCTGCGCTCCAGCCGCTGATGGCGGCGAGCAGCGCGAGGCTGGCGAGCCCAGCCGTGCGAACCGGGCGAGCGAATAAGGTCGATGGAGTCTTCATGGGTTTAAGGGAAGAGACATTACGGCGAGGCGATGGTTTCACCTGGAGCGAATGAAGGGGAACCCGACAGCAACCGCGGCTCGGCCAGCCGCCAGCTCCGGTCCTCTACCCAGGCAGCGTGATTGAAGTTGCTGATCCAGGAGCGCTCATGCGCACGTCGAAATGCAATCAGCTTGGCGAGCGCGGCGGCCCCGCGCTCTGGGTTCGCCGCCGGACCGGCGAGCGTGAGCTCGCGCGCGGCGTCGACTTCCAGTCTTGCGTGCGCGAGCCCGGCACGCAGAAAACCCACGCGTGCGGCGGCCTGCGGGTCGTCGGCGGCGAGGACCGCCGCGCGCGCGAGGATCGCCTCCGCCGGCACGAAGCTTTCCGGCGGGAAGAGCAGATGCGCCGCCGTCGCCCAGGCCCGCCAGCGCGTGGTGTTGTCCGCGAACAGCCGATTCGCCTGTTCGCGCTGCCCTTGCGTGTGCCTTTCCCAGTGATCGAAGTAATCCTTCACCGCCGGCGCCGCCGCGCCGAAGCCCCCATAGTACTCCGCCAGCAGCTCCTCTGCCGACGCATCGGGCCGCGTGTGCAGGCGCATCAGCAGATAAAGATTCGGGCCCTGGGTCGCCCAGTGTCCCGTGAGGGCGTCGTAGTCGGTCGCCTCCATCCCGTGGCGCACCTGATGCCGAAACTCGTCGGCAAATTGATGCGCGAAGATCCAGGGGAGATTGTAGCCATCGAGGCAGTAGTTACCGCGGGAGAATAGCCGCGCCCCGGTCTCCTGCCACTGGCTCCATTGCGCCAGGAACCACGCCTGTTCCTCCGCGGAGCGCGGATACCAGCCGGCCGAGGGATACGAGCCGACCAGGATCTGCGCTCCCAGTCTGGTTCCCGCGGTCGGCGGATGAAAATAGTTGAAGTAGTTATAGGCGACGACCGTCGCCGTCGGATCCGTCTTCGCCGCCTCGCGCTGCACCGCGAGCCAGAACCGCGTGTACCGGTCCGTGACGAAGCGCGATCCCATCACCTTCGATTGCGGCGGATAGAATTCAAGGAAGCCGTCTGGCTGCGGACCGTCCCAGGCCCGGCAACTGTCACACTCGCATAAGCCCATGATCCCGTTCTCGATCGCGTTGACGAAACGGCTCTCCGCTCCGGAAGACCGCATGCGCTTTCCCCGCCAAAGTTCGACAATCTTCCGGTGCAGCTCCGGATTCGACACGCACATCGAGTAGCTCCCGCCGGGCCGGGTCGGCCCACGCTTGCCCTTTACGAGTTGAAACCACTCCGGATGCTCCGCGCCGTACTTCGCCCACCAATCGGTGAACGCGTGGCCGTAGCTCAGCCGCACGTTCCGGCCCATCCGGTGCCGACGCAGATAAATGGCGAGATCGCGCGCATACTCCCCTGCAACGGCCGGCGTGAACCCGAGCTCGGCATGTTCGCCCTTAAATGTAAGGCCCGGCCTAACGTTGCGTTGGAAGAAACGGGGGGCCACCGTGAGATTCGCGGTCGTCGCGCGGAGTGACCGGAGTTCCGGCACGTACGTGCCAAGCTCGCCGGGCCAGAGCCAGCGCACGCCGACATCCCGCTCGAGCCATTCGTAAACGCCGAACAGCGTGCCCGCGAACGTGTCTGTTGCCAAGGGATCACCCGCGGCGTCACCCCCTACAATGATCAGCGCGGTGCCTGTCGTGACAATCATCGCCGTTTCTGGCGCCAACCGGTCCACCGCGATATTCGCCTTCCGCGCAGCGCGCGTCGCCCCCACACAAATTCGGGGACCGGCGGAGGCCGCCGACTCGGTTAGGATCGGAAGAGTCGCGCCCGTCGCCTTCCGTACGTGATAGACGATCTCCTCCGCCGCGTAGCGGCTAACCGCGTTGGCGTCGTCCGCGATCACCACGACCGCGACTGCCTCGCCGTTTCTCACCAGCTCGACGTCGGCCCGGGCACCTACCGCGAAGGCGAGCGTCAACAGTCCCGCCCACATCAGCGGAAGGATGCGGTCGGCACTGGCAGGGCGAACCTGCCGGGCGTCAGGTGCGGGCTTGTCCATTGACCTCATGGCTGGGCCTTAGGGATAGTACTCCGCGGGCTGCTTTGTTTCATTGGCGAGCTTCCAGCTGAGATCCTCCACCCAGGCGTTGTGATTGAGATTCGCGAACCAGTCGCGCTCGTGCGCACGCCGAAACGCGAGCAATTCAAGCAAGGCCTTCTGGCCGCGTTCGGCCGTCGCCTCCGGATCGGCGAGCGTGAGCAGGGCGGCCACCTTTGCGCACAGCTTGGCGTGCTCGAGGCCGGTCCGGAGAAACTGCACGCGCGCGGCTGCCTGCGGCTCGTTCACGGCGGCGGCGGCGGCTTGCGCTAGCAGCGCATCGGCCGGGAGGAAACATTCAGCGGGATAGACCCGGTGCGGCGCCTTGGCCCACGTTCGCCAGCGGATCGCGACCCGATCGTAAAACACGTCGTTGATCAGCTTTCGGTTGTCCATGGTGTAGCTTTCCCAGTAATCAAAATATGCCTTCACTTGCGCGGCCGCCGGACCGAAGGCCGAATAGTATTCGGCCAGCATGGAGTCGGGATTCGCGTCCGGCGTCACATGCAGTCGCATCAAGAGGTAAAGGTTTGGCCCCTGCGTGCCCCATTGGCCCGTGAGCGCATCGAAGTCTGTTCCGACCATGCCATTCCTCGCGTTGTGCTGGAAGTCATCCGCAAACTGGTGCGCGAAGATGTACGGCATGCTGTAGCCGTCCAGAAAGTAGTTCGGCCGGAAGAAGAGCCGGGCACCGGTGTCGCGCCAGCCCTTCCACTGCTGCTTGTACCAGACATGCTCGTCGTCGGTCCTCGGATACCAACCGGCAGAGGGACAGAAGCCGAGCAGGATGTTTTCGTTGAGCTTCACGTCCGACGTCGGGGCTTGGAAATAGTTAAAATACACGTAGCCGATCGTGACCGCCTGCGGGTTTTCCGCCGCCGCCAGCTGCTGCACAGCGGACGCGAAACGCGCATAGCGATCGGAAACGAAGCGGGAACCGTACACCTTGAAGTTAGGGGCGTAGTACTTCATCGCGTCAGGCGGCGTCGGCCCATCCCAAGCGCGGCAGTTGTCACACTCACACTGTCCAAGGATGTCGTTTTCGACGACATTGATGAAGCTGGGCCGGCCGGACTTGTCCCGGGCGCCACCCTTCTCGCGCCAGAGCCGGACGATTTCGCGTTGGAAACCGGCATCCGACACACACATCGAGTATCGGGCGCCGGGCCTGACAGGGCCGCGCTTGCCGTCGACGAGCTGGAACCATTCCGGATGCGCTGCGCCGTATTTCTCCCACCAATCGGTGAAAGCGTGGCCGTAGGTCATCCGCTCGCTCCGCCCCATCCGGTTGCGGCGCAGGAAGATCGTTTGCACCCTGGCGTATTCCTCCGCGGCTTTCTTGGTGAAGCCGAGCGCCGGATTGCCGCTGGTGAACCCGAGGCCGGGCCGGACATAACGCTGGAAAAAGCGCGGGGTTATCGAGACGTCGACGGGCTGGGCCGTTATCGTGCTGGCCTTCGGAACGTAGGTGCCGAGTTCGCCGGGCCAGACCCAGCGCGCCCCCGCATCCCGCTCCAACCATTCGTACACGCCGAAGAGCGTGCCGGCGGCAGTGTCCCGATCGAGGGGCTCGCCTTCACCATCCCGGCCGGCGATGTAAAGGTCGCGACCGTCCGTCCGCAGTACAAACGTCTCGGGAGTGATCTGCCCGACATCGATGCCCGCCGCGTGAGCGGCGTGGGTCCCCCCCAGAAAGATCCGGCTCTGGCTGCCAGCAGGCATGGATGATTCGGTCACGACCGCGAGTTTCGCACCGGTCGCCTTGGCCACGTGATAGACGAGTTCCTCGGCCGCATAGCGGACCACTGCGTTCGGGCGATCCGGGGTGACCACCACGGCCACCGCCGTTCCAGCTTGAACTATGGGAACACCGTTTGACGGCAGGGCCATCGCGACCGAGGCGAGACTCGCCAGCGCCGCCAGCAAGGTCGAGAGGGAGAAGAATGATCTTTTCATGGGGATGTTTGCGCAATGGCGCGCGGGGACAATTAGCCGTGACCGAAAGTCAGAAACTTATCGCCGGGGTAGAACCGCCAGCCAGCGGTTACCCCGGCCGTTTAAGGGGCGGAGCCAGCCATGGCCGGCTCCGCCGAATAAAGACGATCAGAAGTCGAACGTCGTGGTGAACAGGAACTCTTGCGGTGGCACGATGCGATAGGCGCTCGCGGTGCCGTCAGGCCAGGCCTTGACCGCATCGAGGCGACCGCTCTCGCCCACGTTGCGAACATTCAGTTGGAATGTGGCCCCGACCTTGCGGAATTTCGTTCGGTAAGTCAGGAACAGGTCAATACTGGTCGTGGCCGCGGAGTAGATCGGCCGGTTGCGATCGAGCGCGGTCATTTGCGTCGCCGGGGGAATCGCCGGCACGGCGTAGTAGCCGATGGCGCCCTTGTCCTCCCACCGGACCGCCCCACCCACCGTGAGCGGTTTCAGGTAGCGATTGCTGGTGAGACCGGAGAGCCGGTAACTGGTGGCCAAGTTGGCGCGGTATTTGCGGACCTGCGGCATGCTCAAGCCTTCCTGGGCGATCGCCAGGGTCAGCGGCACACCCACCTGGGTGCCCTCGAAGTACATCTTCGCGGAACCGTAATTTGGTCCCTGATACTGGGTCGTGTACCAAGGCATGCCGGTGTCCAAGTCGATGATGCTTTCCCATACCGGAATCCGTTCCTCCAGATATTGCAGGAGGCCCCCGGCCACTTTCGCCTGAATGGACTCCTGCTCGGCGAGGTTGAGCTTCAGCGTCCAGTGTTGCGTAGGATTATAGTTGATCTCGATTTCGTTGCCCTGCGCCAAAGTGTCCTCCGGCTCGGCCAGATTGACGTTGGGATCGGACAACAAGGCGATGCGGGCCGGGTCCATCTTCATCGTCTCCGCCACCCTGGCCGCGAGCTGATCGGGCGACAGAGTGCCGCCCGCGGCATTCTGGATCCATGTCGCGGCCCGGTTTTGCAGGGCAAAATCGCGGGAGGTGGTGAAGTCGAATATGTCGATCGCGATCGCGCGGTTGGCGATGGTGCTCGAGGTGCCGCGCCGGGATCCGTTCTGCACCACCTTGTAGTGGTTGGCCCGGATGCTCAGCTTGCCCCCAAAAGGATAGAGCGCGATGCCGAATTCCTCGCCTTCGCCCCGCGGATTTGGCACCGAATTGCCGGCCAGATCGACCGCCGGATCGTCCGGCATGAAGCTATCAGATTTGTTGCCGAACAAATGGAGCCAGGGAAGCACCTTGACGACCACCCCGGCGGTCCGGGTTTCACCCTTGTTCAGCGCCCACTCTTCCGCCCACTGCCTGTCCCAGTCATAATCGTGGGTCACGCCATCGGGCATCATCCGGGGCAGCACGCCGTTTTTGTCGAACACTTCATCGCGGCGGATGCCCAGCGTGGTGACGATGCGGTTCTTGAGCAGATGGCTCTGCAGCACGACACCAGACGTCTTTTGAATCTTCTTGGCGTTGCCGAGATTGCCGGTGCCGTCGAGGGTCGCGGCATAGCCCAGTTCCACGGCCTCACTCACGAACGCACCGGTCTGGCCGGCGGCGGCCTTGGCGGCGTCACCAAAGGTGTATTGGTATGTCCCCGCTTGTACATCCAGCGGGGCATACTCGATGTTGCCACCTTGCGCATCGCCCACGTAATGCAGGGCGTAGTTGCGGGTGCCGGTAGGAGAGTTCTTGTTGTATATTTCCGGCCCATAGTTCGTCGAGACGCCGCTACTCGTCGCCCGGCTGATCCCGCCCGGCAGCCAGGCGTGTTCCGACAACATGGCCGGCTTGTACCGAAAGTTCCGGACATTGAAATTCTTGTACTCGGCATAGCCCGTGAGCTGATGCAACCCCAACCAGCGCTTCCAGTTGCGGTTGTCCCTCATGTCCAGCTTGTAGGCGAGTTGCGCCCGGAAAGTGTCGTTGAGCAGCGGACTCTCGGTGACCGTGGTGTCTGGCAGGGTGATCATCGGTCGGCCCAGGTTGGGATTGGGCGAACCGTCCATGCGCCGCCGGTTGACGTCGACGAGCAGATAGCCGTAAGGCTTTCCATAGGCAAAATTGCTGAAATTGCTTGAATCTTCCCGGAACCATCCCGCCTGCAGCGCGGCGAGTTGCGTGGGCGTCTCAAAGACAACGTGCGTCAACTGGACCAAATACTGGGTCGTCTTGGAGGACTCGTAGTTCATGGCCCCGAGATTGAGCGAGGTCCAGTCGTAGACCGACTTGTCACTGACCGAGGGTGGACCCCGGAACAACGGTTGCGTCTGCCCTAGCACCCCGAAGGTCGGCACCACGTAATTGTACATCCCCTGACTCGCCTTGACGACCGCATCCCAGTTGGGCGCTTGACCGACCGGCGTGCCGGTCGCGGTTCCCCTAGGGGCGGTCCAATAGACGACATCGCCCTGGTCGACATATAGCAGCGCGGAGCCACGACCCGTCTGCTGGTAAAGGCTCTGAAAGTAACTCGGCAACGAGCCCTTTGAACTCGAGTAAATCACCTCGTCGCCGATATAGGCCTTCGACGTCAACGGATCCCAGGTCGGCGAGCCGGCGGCGAGCCAGTCCTGGGTGCCGTCGCGCGGCATGATCGTGTTGGGCCGGTTGCCGTACATCCGGTAGCTCAGGACCGAGGCGGTGAGGGTCGTCGTCCGCGTGGGTTGATACTTGAGCATGAAGTTGTAGCGCTCGGTGTCGGTGCCGGAAGGTTTCAGATCGTAGCCGGTGTGCATGAACACCTGGCTGAAACGCAGCGCGAGCTTGTTCTTTATCAGCACCTTGTTGACGTCAATGTGCTCGCGATAGCCCCCGTTGCTGTCTCCCCGCAATTGTATCTGGGTGCGATCACGCCCGAGATTGCCCGAGGATGCCACCATGTTGACGGTGCCCGAGGAATTGCCGAGACCGAAGATGCTCGAGTTCGGGCCGCGGCTGATTTCGATGGCATCAATGCCGACCTTGTCGACCGGCACCCGACGGCTGGTCTCGAAGTTCCCGAGCGAGAGGTTGGCGCTGCCGATGCCCCGGATGCGGTTCGCGGTGTTCGGTCCCGCCATCGAATTGTCGTTCACGTTGCCACTGGTCTCGACTTCGATGTCGGTGAAATTTCCCATGCCTTCGGTGCTCATCTCATAGTTGAACACATCATTGATGTCGAGGAGCCCAAGGTCCTCCATTTGTTCCTTCGTCACCACGCTGATTGACGAGGCCAGATCCTCGAGCCGGGAATTGAACCGTGTTCCCGACATGGTATTCGTGGCATGATACCCGCGTCCTCCCGCCACCACCTCGAACGGGGTCAATACCAGCACCTCTTCGGCAGCGGTGCCTTCGCTGTTGGCTGGCGTCTCGATCGCGGCTTGGGCCGGGCGATCAAGTTTCGTCTCCGTGGCTGTACCGGTTGTCCCCGGCGTGGCGCTCTCGGCTGGGGCCGTCTGCGCCCAGGACATCGTGCCCGCGGCCAAGAGGCAACAGGCGGACAGGAAAATGCGTCGCTGGCGCGGCAGAAATGCCGAGCGTCCGCAAGTTAGCGGTGTGCGCGCCTCGGCCGCGCAAGCTTGGTGGTGACTGTTGGGTTTCATAGAAGTCTAAATTTGGAGTTGGGGGTGGGCTGAAACTTCCGCGCGCATCAGGTCATGACACGCCCGGTGGCAAAAGGATCACTTGGGCAACACAGGCACGGCGATGACCTCGGCTCCGGTGCGGCTGAAACGCTTCAAGGTGGCGGCCGGTACCGCTTTGTCCGTTATGAAAATGTCCACGTCCGCCAGCGATCCGGTACGCGCGAGTTCGAATTTTCCAATTTTCGTGTGATCCGCGAGAACACAACAGCGATTCGCGATCCGGCGCATGGCCTTGTCGACCCGCACCTGGCGCAAGTCCCGGTTGTAGATGGAGCCGTCGTCTCCGATGGCATCGGCACCCTGAAAGGTGATATCGGCAGAGAACAGATCCAAGCAATGCTGGGTCACGGGGCCGGTTAGATCGGGGCTGCCGCGCCGGAGGATCCCGCCCAGCAGAATCACCTCCACGCCTGGCGCGTGCTGCAGTTCCGACGCGACGGCGAGGCTCGGAGTGATCACCGTGAGATCACGCCCATCCTTCAGCAGGACCGCCAGTTCGAGCGTGGTCGTGCCGTTATCGAGCACGATTCTTTGCCCCGGCAACACGTGTTTGCGCGCCTCGGCGGCGATCGCGCATTTTTCCGCGCGGTTCATCTGACGCTTGTCCCGATAACTGAATTCGATCATCATGCGTTCGGTCAGCACCGCGCCACCATGCGTGCGCCGAACTTGTGAGTTCGCCTCTAGCGCCGTGAGATCGCGCCGGATGGTCATTTCACTGACTTTAAACTCGGCCGCCAATTCGGAAATCGTGACGCCAGGCTGTTTTGCGAAACGGTCGCGGATGCTCGCCTGCCGCGCAGCGGAATTGAGATTCTTCACAGTGATTTGTTTTCAATGCCAATGTTCATATGTGTCAACATATATAATATTCTCACGTAAACGAACATTGCGAAAACACCGGGAAAACGCGACCCACGTAGCCGAGCATTTGAAGTTTGCGGCACCTCGCCCGAGATCGCCCCGCTGCCGAACACTAAGAAAGCTGAACCCGGACTGACCAAAGATGTTGTGCAGCTTCATTTGCCAAAGGCGGTCTGCCGACCTTTATTCGGGTGCATGACCCGTTCGCGCCACCCGGTTTGGACTGAGCAGCTTTACGCCATAGCCCGGCAACCCCTGGAGTATTGTCCGGCCTTCCCGGAGATTGCTGCGCGCTGGGAACGTTGGTGGAATTTTTCCGCCGAGTGCCCGTTGCTGGTCGCCGCAGCACCCACCACCGAGGGGATCTACCGCGGCAAGGCGTTTCATCTCCTCGATCATCCGGCCGAGTGGCTCGCGCTGCGGCGCCGCCAGCTGGAGGGAACGATGTTCGTCGGCGATTCAATCCCGCGCATCCGCGTCGACATTGGTCCGGTCGCCGTGGGCGCGTTTCTTGGCGCCCCGCTCACGCTGAGCGAAGCGGAGCAGACTTCCTGGCAGCACCCGATCATCACGGATTGGCAGAATCCGCCTGGATTCGGCTTCGATCCCGACAATCCGTGGTTTAAGCGGGTCATTACGCTCCTCAAACTGGTCGCAGACGATGCCCGCGGCCGATATCTCGTCTGCACCCCCGATCTCAGTGGAGCCATTGATGTGCTGGTCAATCTGCGCGGCCCCGACCAACTCTGCCTCGACTTGCACGACCACCGGACCGAGGTGATTGCTGCATCGCTGCGGGTGATGAGCGCGTGGGACCACATCTACACCGAAATCATGGACGCGGTGCTGAGTCGCGGAACGGGCGTGACGCAGTGGCTGGCCTGCTGGTCGAACCGCCCGTTTACCATTCCAACCTGTGATTTCACCGCCCTCATCGGGCCCGACGATTTCCGGGACTGCTGCCTGCCCTCCCTCCGGCAGCAGGCTGAGTCTGCCGGCAACCTGCTATTTCATCTCGACGGGCCTCAGGCCGCGCGACACTCCCCAGTCTTGCAGGCGGAACCGTCTATCACGGCCGTGCAATACACTCCAGGCGCCGGGACCCCATCCGCCCTCGCCAAACTGGACCTGCTGCGGGGATTGCAGGCGGCCGGCAAGCCTGTGCTCGTGATTGCGCCCAAGCACGAAGTCTCCCGACTGGCCCGCGTCCTTGACCGCCGCGCCACGGCCATTCTCGTGGAAGACCCCCTCACCCCCGCCGAAGCCCGGGAACTCGAACACGCCGTAAAATCATGCCGGGCTTGAGCCGTCGGGTCTTCGGGCCTCCGCCACCCTGGGCGCGGCACGCGACACTTTATGAATTTGCGACCGGGCGGGCGCGGGGCATGAGTACGCGGTCGCGGTGAACCATTGCCTTGGTCGCCTCCCCTATGTTGGGGTAGATCCCGGCGGCCGTCGCGGCGAGCACCGCTGCCCCAAGACATGCCCGTTCGCCGCAGGCGAGAGTCACGATCGGCACGTCCAGAATATCGGCACTGATGCCGAGCCAGGCTGCGCTACGGGCGCCTCCCCCGGTTGCGGAGATCATCCTCACAACCTGCCCGCCGGACACCTTTCTCACCAGTTCCCGTTGCGCCCGCGCGATCTTTTCAAGCAAATATCGGACGTCGGCCCCTCGGTCGCGGTCTCCCGCTGCATAAACTATGGCCCCGCCCGGTTGCTTACGAGGGGCAGCTGTCGCCGCCAGGGAAATCAATTGTTCGATGCTCTGATCCGGGGCGAACCGGCGCTGGTAATCGTCCAGCTGCCCCGCTCCCGCCGGGTCGAACGCCAGGCGAAAATACCGGGAGCCATCCACGTGCGGACCATGATAACACTCCGGAATAGGCTCGACCCGGTCCACCACGCCTGTTGCCGCCAGCACCGTGCCGGTCGAAATGCTTACGTCGGCAAAGCGCCCCAGGCCCGCGGCGACCGCGGCGATGTGGTGGTCTAATCCTCCGGCCGCGAATGGAATTCCCGCCGGCACCCCGAGCAAGGTAGCGGCCCGGGCGACCGTTTGACCACAATACGCACCGGGCCGGAGCGTCCGCACCAGTTTTTCCCGCTGGAGTCCGAAAGCCTCCAAGGCTTCCGTCCACCAGCCCTGTTCCCGCAGGTGGTAGATACCCAGCATTGATGCCGTACTCGCATCGCCGACCCGCTCGCCCGTCAGGCCGAAGGCCAGGTAATCGGAGATCGTCATCAGCCAACGGGTGCGTCCCGCCAGGGCCGGGTCGTGCTGCAGAAACCAGTCCCATTTGCTTACCGCGGCCTCAGCGGAAATCTCGCTGAATCCCACTTTCCGCTGGAACTCCTCAGTGCGCGAAAACGACCGCAACCGCTCCGGCACCGCCCCACCCCGCACATCCGTCCAGAGGATCAGCGGCGTTAGCGGCACATCACGATCGTCCAGCAGAACAAAAGTGTTCGCCTGCGAGGAATACGAAATCCCCGCGATTGCGCCGGCTGATACCCCCGCCTGGGTTAGCGCCTCAGCCAGCGCGCGCCGCAGCCGTTCCCAGAATATCTCGGACGGCAGCACGCAGCGGCCCGGACCTGGCACCACCGGATCGGTCGCCACACGGCCCAGGCCGGCGAGCGTCCCGTGCTCGTCGAACAGGCCCACCTTGAAATAAGTGGTGCCGAGATCGATGCCGAGCAGCAGGGCCATCAACGGGGGGGCGTTCCCCGCGCGCCCGCGAGCAAAGCCAGTGTGGTTTCGACAAAACGCCGGCCGTTGTCGACGGAATAGATGGTATTCATTGCTTCATAGCATCCGCGCTCTGCCGCTTCGGGCGTGACGATGTAGCCCTGCAGTTCACCGTTGGCCAGCGTCACGAGACACGCCCGTGGGGCTTTCTCCTTCAACGCGAGGCCGTACTCCGCGAAGAATTCCCCAGGCCACGCGACCAAGGTCCACGGCCCGATCGTGATCGCCTGGATTTCCGCCGGCGTGCAGCGGGCGATCGTCGAGGCGACCCGCCCATCCGCCGCCGCCCGCACCAGTTCAACCGTCTCTTCCGCTCCGAAAACATCGCATTCCGCCGTGCGTATGACCGCCGGCGCGGCGCCGGCTTTCTTGAGGCGCGCGAACTGCGTGCGCGCGGCGACCAGCCCCTCTGCCGCGACCGGGCCCGAGGGAAATACCCGGGGCTCCAGCTTGACCTGCCGATTGCGGAAAGAGATCTCCACCTCGCGGCCATAGGAAATGCCGTCGATTGCCTCGGCCACGGCCCGCCCCAGATTTTCACCGATGCGCCGCGCTTCCGCAAACGTGTTGCTGCGAATCATGTGCCGCGGGCTTTGGTTTCCGGACGCTCCGTTGAAATAGAGCACCGGGCACGCCGCCGGCAGAACACGCTCGCGCAGGAAGTGACGGGTAAAATGCGGGAAATCCGCGCTGATCAGGGTTGAATCCTCGTGCAGCACCGTGGGGTGCATGCCATACACGAGTAGACAAGCGAGCGGTTCCCGGCTGGTCGGAGAGCGCACAACGAGGACCGGAACCTCCGAATCGGTCGCCCCCTTTGGGTCATGGCGGTTGTTTCCCACCCCCTCGGCCCGGCCCATCGACCAGCCCAGTTCCGCCGGCTCAGCGGCCGTCACCGCGGAGCGGCCCGCCTCCACCAGGCGGTCCGCCAGCCACGCGAGGTAGCGCGGGTCCGCTTTAGGCACCACGGGATCCCCCTCATTGCTTACCTGGTCGGACACGATCGGCCCAGAATGAGTGTGCGTCGCCCCGATTAAGATCGCCTCCTCCGCAATGCCGGTGGCCTCGGCAAGTCGCTGCCTGACTTCGCGAACCAGTGCGTTCGACACAAAGATCAGATCATTCGCCAGCAACAGTGCGTTGGCGGATTTCGACCGCAGGAAAAGGGCCGCGCATTCAAGCGGATCATGCACGCCTGTGCTGTAGCGTCGCACGTGGGGATAGCCGTAAAGAAAGGTTGGCCCTTCCGGGGAGATGTTTATGGTGGCGGCTCCGGCCCAGAGGCCGGCGGAAAGCTGGGAAGATGAATGATTCATGTCAGCGCGACGGGCCGAGAAAGCCCTTGTTCTTTCACCATGGCAGCAGAGATGGTCGGATGTAAAATGTTATTATTTGTTTATATGAGTGTTTTCTTGACATTCTATCACATCAGCCGAAAAACACGCATTAGTGCTAATGTACGTCCAATTCCCGGGGCTACCCAGCTCCAACTTGCTACCCTCGGCCCAGCGCGATGCCCAGTGTAGCCGGTGCCGGCGCCCCAGAATCGCCGGTTTCTCGCTCCCGCGGCACCACGCTGCCACCCTGCAATTCCAGGCGCTGGCCTGCCGGGCCGACGGGCGGTCGAGGCGGTCTGACGATTTTTCATGAATACATCTCCGCTTGATGCATTTTCCTCATTGGAATGGGGCCGCGTTGACCTCACGCGCGTGCCGAACCTACCGGTTCCGCCGCCCGGCCCGATCTCGCAGGACCAGCATACGCGCTGCACCCGCTTCTTCAAAGGCCTCAGTAGCCAGGTAAAGTTGTTTCCAGTAGCCTTTGAATCCGGGGAAGGCTGCGTTCTGCGTGACGTCGACGGCAACCAGTACATCGACTTCTCTTCCGGCATCTATGTGACGACGCTCGGCCATTGTCATCCGAAGATCACTGAGGCGATCACCAAGGCGACGTCACAGCTGATGAATGCGCATGATTTCACGACTCCCATCAAGACGGAACTGATGGAGAAACTCGCGCAGACACTGCCGGGAGATTTCGGTGGCTTCCAGCTCTACGACTCCGGCACAACCGCGGTGGAAGCGGGCCTCCGCGTCCTCCGGGCTGCCACCGGGAAGCATGAGACGGTCAGTTGTTTCAACGATTTTCACGGCAAGACCTATGGCGCCGTATCGCTTGGGCAAATTCGCTCGCAAGTCTATGGCGCCGTGCGCGGCCCGGGCTCCCACATGGTGCCACGGCCGGACGCTTATCGGCCGTTGTGGACCAAACCCGACGGCTCCATCGACACCGACCAATACCTCCGATTCTACGATGAATACCTGCAGAAAGCCACGGTGGGCAGCGTCGCCGGGTTCGTGCTGGAGCCGATTCAGGGCTGGGGTGGCTCCATCATGCCGCCCGATGATTTCTTCCCCAAGCTCCGGAAGTTCTGTGACCAGCGCAAGATGCTGCTCATGGCGGACGAGGTGCTCACTGGCTGGGGGCGCACCGGCAAATGGCTGTGCCTGGAGCACTGGGGCGTGATTCCGGACATCGTGATTATCGGCAAGGGCTTCGGCAACGGTTTCCCGGTGACGTGCGTCGCGGTCCGCGAGCCCTACAAGGAAAGCTTCGAGTCGATCTCCGCTTCCAGCAGTTACGGTGGAAACCCGATGGCTTGCGCGGCCGCATTGGCTGCAACTGAAGTAATTGAGGAGGAGGAACTGCTCCCCCATGCGAAAAAACTCGGTGAAATCGCGTTGGTCCGCATGCAGCGCATGCTCGCCGAACACAAGATTGTGGGTGATGTCCGCGCCAAAGGTTGCCTCATGGGAATCGAGTTGGTCAAGGACCGCACCACCAAGGAGCCGTTCAACAAAGCCGGTGTAATGGTATACCAGAAGGCCTTTCGCAAGGGTCTCGCCTGGATACCCGCGGGGCACATCCTGCGCATGAGCCCCCCCATCGTGATGGACGAACAGACCCTGCTCAAGGGGCTGGACATCATCGACGAAGCGATCGGCGAAACGGCCAAGGAACTCGGCTACGGCAACTGATCACCCCGATAATGACATCCTTCCGGCTCAACCGTTTCTTTCACCCCGGGTCCCGTCGCTGCTTCGACGTCGCCTTGGATCATGGCTTTTTCAATGAAGCCAGTTTCCTCACCGGCATCGCTAACATCGCCCACGCGGTCGACACCGTCGCCTCCGCCGGACCCGATGCCATCCAACTGACCGCCGGCCAGGCGCATCACCTCCAGGGTCGGCCCGGCCGGTTCAAACCGTCGCTCGTGTTGCGCGTGGACGTCGCCAACGTTTATGGCCGCGAATTGCCCCGCCGGCTTTATAGCCAAATGATCGATGAACCGGTCGAACAAGCGCTCCGGCTCGATGCCGTCTGCGTATGCGTGAACCTGTTCCAGATCCCCGACCAGCCTGAAGTCGGCGAGCAATGCATCCGGAACATTCTCCGGCTCAAGCCGGAGTGTGAACGCCACGGCCTACCCATGATGGTCGAACCGCTCGTGTTCCAACCCAATGCCACCGCCGGTGGCTACATGGTCGATGGCGATGAAAATAAAATCGCGCCGCTCGTGCGCCAAGCGGTCGAACTCGGCGCCGATGTCATCAAAGCCGATCCCACCAACGTGGTTTCCGTATACCACCAGGTGATCGGCGTCGCTGGGGACGTCCCCGTGCTCGTTCGCGGCGGCGGCAAGGTCGGCGATCGCGAGATCCTCCAGCGCACCCACGACCTGCTCGCCCAGGGCGCCTCGGGGATCGTCTATGGCCGCAACATCATCCAACATGCCCGACCTGCGGCCATCACGAAGGCGCTGATGGCGATCGTGCATGAGGGACTTTCCGTCGAAGCCGCGCTGGCGATGGTCACCACCTGATCGTTCGCCCAAGTTGCCTCGCCCTGCTCCCGCCGTCGCGTATTGTTTCCTCACCCCTCTTTGCGTCATGAAAAATAAATCCGCTGGTTTTACCTACGCACCCGCTGAGTTCATCCCGTTTCGCGACCTGGCGGTGATCCGGCGCATCCGCAAAATCAAGAAGGAGGACATTACCCGGCACTGGAATCCGGACTTCAGGATCAGCGTTTATCCCGATGCGGACATCGAGTTTCTCTGGATGACCGAAATGTTCTGTCGGATCAAAACAGCGATGGAGGCCGGAAAGACGCTGGTGATGATCATGCCGAACCCTTGGCCCAATTATCAGAAGCTCGCGGCGCTCATCAACAAATCCCGGATCGATTGCCGCCGGCTCTACACGTTCAACATGGACGAATACGCCAACGAAAAGGGCGAGATCGCGCCCGAGTCGTGGCCATTTGGATTCATGCACGCGTTCAAGAAGTATTTCTGGTCGCAACTCGACCGGTCGCTGCGCCCCCCGGAAAGGCAAATCCAGGGCCCTACGAACAAAAACATACGCCATTACGGCCAAATGATCGCTGATCTCGGCGGCGCGGATGTCTGCTACAGCGGACCGGGCTGGGCCGGCCACCTGGCGTTCATTGATCCGGGTGCGCCGGAATTTGCTGCCGCGAGCCTCGAGGAATGGAAGCAGATGGGACCGCGCGTGTGCACGCTGCATCCGCTGACCATCGCCCAAAACTCGCTGCACGGCAGCTTTGGCATGAGTGGCGATCTCGCCGCCGTCCCCCCCAAAGCCGCGACCATTGGACCGGCCGAGGTCATCGCCGCCAAGAACCGGATTGATATCCATGCTATCACCATCGACGGTTCGTTTGCCTCCTGGCAGCGCTTTACCACCCGCCTGGCGCTGCACGGACCCGTGACCCCGCTCGTGCCCCAATCGGTCCTCCAGACCCTCCGCACCGACGTATGGCTCTCGGAGTCGATCGCCGAGAACATCGAGCCGCGCTGGAACAAGGGGTATTGAGTCCAGCCACCGTCCTACACCGTGCTCATCGACGCACATAATCACATCGGGGCGGATCTGTTTTTCTATCTGAACGGATTCTATCCGTACGCGCAGGATCTGCCGGCACTCGTCACGGAGGGACAGCGCCAGGGCATCAGCCGCTGGGTGGTGTTCCCCATGGTCGCCACCGCGTGGTTCGACCTCGCAGCCATGCGCCTCGGCAAGCTCCTGCCCGGCGGTCCGGAGAAAGTCCCGTACGCTTTTGAAAACGAGCGCATGCTGCGCGAAGTCTACGAGCAATTCCCCGACCTCGGCCGGCTCACGATTCCGTTTGTGATGCTCGACCCCATGCGGGAGCCTGTTGCGCAGGTGGCCACCCTGCGCGCCCTCCATCAGCAGTTTCCGTTCTACGGCCTGAAAATCCAGGCGACGATGATACAGTCCGACACCGGCGCGCTACTGGGCCCCGGCCGCGTTTTTCTGCAGCTGGCCGAGGAACTAGACCTGCCGTTTCTGATTCACTCCAGTGTCATTGCGAACGATTCCTGGTCCGATGCCGGTCTGCTCCTGCGCATCGCCGAGGCCAACCCCCACATCCGGTTCTGCCTCGCGCATAGCTGCCGCTTCGACCGCGTGTATCTTGATCGGATTGCGCACCTGCCCAATGTCTGGTTCGACTGCTCCGCCCATCGCATCCATTGTGAAGGGGCCGTGCGTGAACTGGATTTCGTCGCCCGCCCGCATCGGCGCTTCCCTTCCGACTATCGCGACCCGGCCGGCGTCCTGCATGCCCTCACGGAAGCCTACCCCCGCAAGCTGATCTGGGGCTCGGACACGCCGTTCCAAACCTTCGTTGCGAAAGAAGCGGGCTCGGTCTTGGCGCTGCGCAGCACCTACCAGCAGGAGGTTGCCTGCCTGCGGGCGCTTTCCCCAGCCGTCCAAACGGTCGTGGCGCATGACAATCTGCTCAGCTTTCTTCACCTAAAGACCCCCGCGGTGCTCACTCGCGACTAGCGTCGCTCTACTCATCAAGCCATCAAACACGAACCGGCGGCCTTGCTTCTATCCACTCCTGGCGCCTCTCCTGCCCGGGGCAAGGTCCGGCGGCATGACCCCCGCTTTCTGAACCGAACCCTCTACGCTACGGCCTAATGTTTTCCAGCCTGCATTTCTTCGACTACGTCATTGTCGTCATTTACTTTCTTGTCCTGATTATCTTGGGCAAGATTGCCGCCAAACACGCCACGACGGGTGACGGGTTCTTCCTCGCCGGCCGCAAGCTAGGCAAGGTGTATCAGTTCTTCCTCAATTTCGGGAACTCTGTTGCCGCCAACGACACAGTCAGCACCTCAAGCCTCGTCTACCAGCAGGGGGTGTCGGGCGTATGGGCCGGCTTCCAGATGATTTTCATCAACCCGTACTATTGGTTCATGTTTACGTGGTATCGTCGTGCACGCTTGACCACCACGGCGGATATTTTCGCGGAACGGCTGGGCAGCCGACGTCTCGCCTTATTCTATGCGGTCTTCCAGATCGTCATGGCCGTGGCCGTCACGATGGCGTTCGGCAATTTGGTCTCATACAAAATCTCCTCCGCGCTGGTGACCAAACCCCCGGCGGTGTGGACTGCGGCGGAGGCCCGGTCCGTGACCGACTATCGAGAACTGACCAAGCTGGAAGCCGCCGATCGGCAGCAGGCCCTGTCCGCACCGGACCAAACCCGGCTGGCGTTGCTCCAGGAGCGACACGCGCGGGGGGAGCTGCACAGCTTCGTCACCGCCTTGGAGCCGTGGTCGTTCTACATCGTCTATACGATAGCCGTTGGCCTCTACATAGTGATGGGGGGCATGGCCGCAACCGCGCTCAATGAGGCGTTTCAAGGTGTCCTCATCCTGTTGTTTTCCGTCATTTTGATCCCGGCTGGGTTGGCCGCAATCGGTGGGTGGGGCCAACTCGGCGCGGCTCTGCCTCCGGGAGCGCTCAATTTGTTCGGCGCCGCCGGCACCTCCGATTTCACGGGCTGGACCATCGCCGCAGTCTTCTTCGCCACGCTACTGCAGGCGCATGCCATGCCCCACAACATGACTATCGGAAGTTCTGCCCGTAACGAGTTCGCTGCCCGGTTTGGCGCCGTGGCAGGTACATTCGGCAAGCGCCTGGTGACCATCATGTGGGCCTTTTGCGGTCTGATCGCGATCGCGCTGTTCTCCGGTCCAAACACACTGGCTGATCCGGATGCGGTCTGGGGCACCATGTCGCGCCAGTTGCTCGGGCCCGGCCTGCTCGGCCTGATGCTGGCCGGCGTGCTCGCGGCCAACATGTCCACCGTGGCATCACAAGCGATGGCTGTTTCCGGGCTGTTTGCTCATAACGTGTACCGGACTCTCCGCGGCAATGCCACCGACCAAGATCTGGTCCGGGCCGGACGTCTGACCCTCGTCGTCATCCTCATCCTCGGCGTGCTCGTGTCCACCCAGCTGTCCGACGTTTATACGGTGCTGCAATTCGCCATGACCATCAATGTGCCTTTTGGCGCCGCCATTCTCCTGATGTTCTTCTGGCGCAAGCTCACCCTCACTAGTGTCTGGATCGCGGTGCTGGTCTCGGCATTCATCAATATCGTGTTCCCGCTGCTCGCCCAGGGTATTCCTGCATTGGCGAGCCATCCGACCCTGATTGCCCGCACCGTCGATGTCACCGGGCGACCTGCACCGGTTTACTACGAGTCGGTCGTGCGCACGCAGGCGCATGACCAGGAAAGCCCGTTGCGAGGCCGCGGCCGGCTTCACACCGAACTTGTGCTGTTGCGCGCCGTCGGCGTGGATGTGGTGGGACTGACACCCGGGGGGCGGCTTGCCGGCCGCTTTTTCATCGATGGTTTGTTGCCCCTGCTTCTCCTCATCGGCGTCAGTCTGCTGACCAAAGCTCCCGATCGGGAGCGCGTCGATCAGTTCTACGGCAAAATGAAGACCCCGGTCGGGGTCACGCCCGAGCTCGAAGCCGCCGCCATAGCCGAAACCCGCCGGAATCCTCATCGTTTTGATCACTTGAAACTCAGGCCGGCGTCGTCCTGGGAGATGACCCGATGGGACAAAGTGGACACGGTTGGATTTTTGATCAGCTGTGCGGTGACGCTGCTTATCATCGCCCTGTTCCTGGGGCTCCTGCGCCTGATCGCTTGATAAACCGGCCCTGCCTTTCCGTGCGCTGCGGCAGACGACCTTTTTGTTTCTGAAATCCCGACTAAATTCGTGGGTTGGCGATACCCGAGCCGATGATCCTTCCTTGATCGGGCCCCCTCGGTGCTGTGCCGCCCAGTGGGCACGGTCAGCGGCAGGCAAAACCAAACCCCCGGACATGCTCATGAGCCCTGCTCATGAATTCTAGATGGGCGGCGAGCACCACAAACTCAAGATATTCCACACACCGCCCTGCGCCTTGATCATCATCGGCTGTGTATCACGATTTATCCGGCGCCAGTTATCGCGCTTGGTCTGCGCGCCCTCAGCAATCAGCAAATCAGCCCGCGGTGAATCGCAATCGGGTCACACGCTAGGGCAACGGGCACATAGCTTAAATAACTGCCGTCACCCAATTGTTACCGACTAGTTAAACGCGACTCGAAGCCGGAATGTACAATCACGAACAGAACAAGGCGCGGCATTTGCCGCACTTTCTCATTGATACCAGTCAGGACACGCCACCGCTAACGTCGGTTACTTAAGCAAAAACGAACCCCGCTCATCCGCTATGGGTGCAGCAAACGGCTCGCGCGGCTCGCCGCCCGTTGCCCCAGGCGCGCAATTGGTCTTATTGACGGGCACGGCCCTGGCCGTCGGTCGGCTCAATCCGGATTTCAGTGACGAGAGGCCCGAGGTAAGTGGCCCCATCCCGCAGGATTGCGGATTGGCCGATGCTGACCTCCGCGGCCTGAGCCCGACTGACCGCCAGGTAAACCTCCCGCAGGTGGCGACCACGCACGCTGATTTCATGGGTGGCGAAGATGAGCACGCAGGTGGTCGCATCTTCGGATAATTCCGCGCGGAGCAGGAGAGCATACGGCAACGCGATTTGCTGCCGGTGGGATTGCAGCCGGAGGCAGACGGCGGGGACATCCTGGGTGACCAGGCAACCCGGATTGCGCGGCTGGTCTTCGCCGGGAAACTTCGGCTTGAGTCCGCTCATAGGCGCATACGCATGCCTTGGTCCGGGGCCTCGGAGTGGCGGTGACTGGGGGAGTAATCCTCCGCGTTGGAATGGGGCCGGGTGCGCGCCACGGCCCGCACCGGAATCATATGCACTTCCGGTTGCGGCAGGAACTGGGCATCTGGATGGCCGGTGAGGTAGGCGCCGATCTGGGCGCGCACCTGCTGGAGGTAGCTCCACGCGCGGGCGAGATGGGAGCGGAAAGCCGGTTGGATTTCCCGGTGTCGAGTGAATTCCAACGCACTCGTTCGTGCCTCACTTCGCAGGCCGGCCGCATCAAGGAACTGCTCCCGGTCGGGCACGAAGATACGGACGGATTCACGGCCGCGGGTGGCGGCAACGTAGAGTCCCTCGCGGGAGGCAGCCCCGGCAAGGAAAACTTTATCGACGGTGGTCCCCTGCGAAGCGTGCGAAGTGAGCGCGTAGCCGTAGGCCACTTGGCGGGAGCGGAGGATGGAACCATCCTGCAGGACGAGTTGGCCGAAAGCGTTGACTGATTGGACGGTGACCATGCTGCCGTTGGCCAACCGGCGGACCTGGCCGGCCGGGGTTTGCACGTGGGCGATTGAGCGGAGCCGCAGCCGGTCGCCAGCGGCCACAGGAGTTGCACGCTCTTCACACACTGTCCAGGCGAGTCCGGACTGACGGGGTGACACGGACACTT
>JAQSDJ010000107.1 GCA_029945855.1 Lacunisphaera sp. | reverse complement strand
AGCGCGGCGCGGGACGGGTTCCCGGCGACCGCCTCGTCGGTCAGGACCTCGAGCAGGAATTTCTGCCAGCGTTCCAGGAACACCGCGCGATCATCGAGCTGGACGGCGAGCAGGTCGGCGGGGGCGGCTTTCTTCCCGCTCGCGATGAGCGCCCGCAGGTCGTCGCGGATCTGACGCGCGCGGGGGCCGTCGTCGTAGCCGCTGTCGCCCAGCCGGGTGTAGGCCGCGCCGCCGACGGCGCGGTTGTTGCCGCTCCAGACCGCACCGTCCGGCGTGGGAATTTCGGCGGGTTGGCCGCCGGGGCGGGAAGTGACCACGGGGATTTCCTCCGGGGGCAGCCAGCCGTCCCAGCGCCGGTCGCCGTAGGTCCAGGAGACCGGCAGGCGGCCGTCATAGCCGACGCGGCGGGGGACCCGGCCGATGATGGTCCAGGCCACGGTGCCGCCGGCATCGGCGACGAAAAAATTCTGGTTGGGCATGCCCGTGCGATGGGCGATGGCGACCGTTTGCGCCTGTTCCAGCGCCAAGAGCCCGAGGTTGGCGGCCGACACATCGTGGGCGTTCCAGCGCAAAACCTGGTAGCGGCCTTCCGCGGGGCCGCCGATGACGGGGCCCCATTCCGTCCAGCGGACGAGGAATTTCACGGACGGCTTGCCCTTCACCTTGATCTCCTCGTGGCGTTCCTCGATTTCCTTCCAGCCCGCCGCGGTGCGGTAGTGGCTCTGCGCGATGGCATCGGTCTCGACGATGATGACGTCGGTGGTGTCGATGTAGGCGTTGGTGAAGCCCCAGGCGACGTGGCGATTGCTGCCCACGACGATGGCGGGGACGCCCGGCAGCGTGACGCCGGCCACCCAGCCCGGTCCGGCGGGGTCCGTCCATTGCAGCACGGCGCGATACCAGGTCTGCGGCAGGTTGAGGTCGAGGTGCATGTCGTTCGCGAGCAAGGCGGCGCCGCTGGCCGTGTGGGTGCCGGCGAGGGCGAACGCATTGGAGCCCACCACGCGCTTGGATTCCGGTTCCGGTCCGGGCGGGACACCGGCCACGACCGTCTCAGGTCCGGGCTTGGTGAAGCGGAACGACGGCAACGGAGGCGGGGCAAACAGGCTGCCGTCGAGCGCGGCGTCCCACGAGTTGCCGCGCGGGGCGAGGAACTCCAGCGCGGACTGGCCGAGCGCCTCGCGGAGCGCGGCGCGGTTCAGTTCGAAGGCTCCGCGGTAATCCTGCAGATCGAACCACATGGCGTAGATGCACAGCAGGCTGTCCTCCGCGCGCCAAGGTTGCGGGGTGGTGCGGAGCACGAGGTATTCCCAGGGGGTCTTGGGCAGGGCGGCGAGGCCGGCGTTCACCCCCGCGGTGTAGGCGTCGAGCATGGCGCGCTCGGCCGGCGCCAGCGCCGCGACGACCGAGCCGGCGGTGCGGCGGAAACCGTGCAGGCGGTGGCTTTGGTCGAGCGGCACGGCCATCGCGCCGAAGAGCTCCGCCAGCTCGCCGGCTCCGCTGCGGCGCAGCAGGTCCATCTGGAAAAAGCGGTCCGACGCATGGAGGAAGCCGAGCGCCCGGGCCGCGTCGGCCCGCGTGGTGCCGGTGATGGTCGGCCCGCCGAGGGCGTCGCGCTCGATCTTCACCGGGGCGGCGAGGCCGGCGACCGCGCGTTCACCGTCGAGCTGGGGCAGGCTGCCGCGCATCTGCCACCAGGCCCAGGCGACCGCCGCCAGCACGAGCACGAGCACCACGCTCAGGACTGAGAGAAGATATTGCAGGCGGATGCGCAGGGCGGACATGGCAGGAAGGGGATCAGGGCTGCGCCCAGGCCTGGCTGGCGACCGGGTCGCGGCCTTCGTCGAAATCCAGATAATCGAACATGGTCTGGATCGGGGCGGCTTCGAGCGCGCTCTCCCGGATGCGCTTCGTGAGCACCTCGGCGCCGGCGTCGCGCCAGCCGCGCTTCATCATGAAGCCGTTCCAGACCTCGCAGTCCTCGTCGGTGCGGGCGCCGCCGCGCTCGTGGCCCCAGCCCAGCAGCTGGGCGTCGTCGAGGCCGCCCGCGAGCACCCGGGCGGTGAGTTCGGCATGGCTGACGCGCAGGAAGGTGCAGCAGCGGGCGTCGAAGCCCTTGCCGAGGTTCGCCTGGTAGTCGGCAGGGAGGTTCTGGCCGGCCTGCAGGCGGATCTTGTCGAGCATGCGGCCGAAATAGACGAGGCGGCCGACCTTGGCGTAGGGACTGCGGAGACCGGGAACGACGGGCATTTTCGATTTTCGATTGAAGGTTTTGGATCGGATGGACGCCGGTTTGACCGGAGCCGGCGGCACCACCGGCTGAAATGTAATAGCAGCACCCCGGTTCGAAAATCGAGAATCTAAAATCCAAAATTGCCGCGTCACTCGCCCCGGTAGTAGGCGAGGGTGGCGAGCAGCCCGAGCAGGAAGGTCGGGGCGTTGATCCAGAGTGGGTGGAACGGCACGGCGTAGTGGTGCACGGCCCAGATGACGGCGACATGCTTCACAGCAATCAACGCCCAGCAGAGCAAAATGATCTTCTCAAGGCGGAGATTGCGGGGCGCCGGGTGGCGCACCACCACGGCGGTGACAAAGGCCTGTTCGTAGGCCTCGGGCGACCGGCGGTTGAGCCACGGGAAAAGATCGGCGAACATCGGTCGGCAAGATACCACGGTTCGGGGAAAAGGAAAGGGCGGCCCGGCATTTTCCGCCCGTTGCATTCTGACTGAACGTCCGGCGCGGCATTGCTCCCGACGGGACGCCGGGCATCCTGGTTTTAATCCCCAACCCCATGCGATCGTTCCTCTTCCTCTTGCTCGCGGTCCTGGCGACAGCCCAGACCCCCGCTCCGGCGCCCGCCACCCCGCCGCCCGGCCCCGAACGCTGGCGAAACGTCCCGCTGCCGGCGCCGCGCGACGTGAAGCTCGCCGACGAGCGGCTGCGCGACTCGTGCGTGTGGGTCGACGAGGCGGCGCAGACCTATTACCTGGTGAGCGCGCGACGTCGCGGACCGAACGGCCGGCCCGCCGTCGTCCAATACACGAGCCGGGATCTGCAGACCTGGAACGGGCCGCGAGTGATTTTTGAGATTCCCGAGAATTTCTGGACGCAGCGCGCCATCTGGGCACCGGAGCTGCACGCCCACGAGGGCAAGTTCTACCTGTTCCTCACCTTCGACAGCGACCAGCCGTTCCCCGAGCAGTGGCGCGACTGGCTGCCCCGGGTGAAACGCGGCTCGCAGGTGCTCGTGGCGGACAAGGTGGATGGGCCGTTCCGACCCTTCGACACCACGCGCTCCACGCTGCCGCCCGACCTGATGACGTTGGATGGCACGCTTTGGGTGGAGGACGGCACGCCCTACATGGTTTTTTGCCACGAATGGGTGCAGATCAAGGACGGCACCGTGGAATACGTGAAGCTGAAGCCCGACCTGTCCGCGACCGACGGTGAACCGGTGCGGCTGTTCAACGGCAGCGACGCGCCGTGGGTGAAAAAATCCGCCCAATACGGCTGCGTCGTCACCGACGGCCCGTGGCTCTACCACACCAAGACCGGGAAGCTTGTGATGCTCTGGACCTCCGGCGGCGCCGCCGGTTACACGACCGGGCTGGCGATATCAGAATCAGGCAAGCTGGCGGGGCCGTGGAAGCACCAGGCCGAGCCGATTTTCGGCGCGGACGGCGGGCATGCGATGCTGTTCAGGCGGCTCGACGGCCGGTTGATGATGATCTTGCACCAACCGAACATCACGCCGCAGGAGCGTGCCGTGTTCATGGAGATGGAGGATCTGGGCGACACGATCCGCGTGCAGCGGTAGGATCAGCCGAGGATCGTCAGGACGATGCCGGTCATGATGCCGAGCACCGCCGGCAGCTTGGCGCGGCCGTGCTGCTCCTTGAAGAGGAACACGGCGCCGGCAAAGGCCACGAGCGTGCTGCCGCGCCGCAGGCTCGAGACCAGCGAGACGAGCGCGTCGGGGTTGCGCAGCGCGTCGAAATACACGAAATCGGCGATGAGCAGGGCGAACGAGACCACGACGATGCTCCCGCGCCAGTGGAATTCATGGCGCGGCCACAGGCGCAGCTTCCAGCCGAGGGCCAGGGGCAGGAACAGGGCCGCGAGGTAGAGGGAAAACCAGCATTGCACGGTCGCCGCACTGAAGCCCATCCGGCCGAGCAGGAATTTGTCGTAGAGCCCGCTGGTCGCGCCCAGCAGGGTGCCGGCGAAGAGAAACCCGATCCATTTGTTGCGATGGAAATGGATGCCCTCGCGCGAACCGGCGACAGACAGGCCGAAGAAGGAGATGAGGGTGATGACGATGCCGACGCCCTCGAGGGCGGTCGGCCGCTCGCCCAGCAGCAGCACGGCGCCGCCCAGGGTCCACATCGGGCCGGTGGCGCGCACGGGGGAGGCCAGGGTCATCGGCAGGTGCTTGATCGCGAAATAGCTGCAGACCCACGACGAGGCGACGAGCGCGGACTTGCCGAGCAGGAGCAGGTGTTGGTGCCAGGTCAGCGGTGCGACCAGCAGCACCGCCGGCAGCGTGCCCGGCGCCAGCGCGGCGACGGCGAGCAGGCCGGACCAGACGGCGGCGCTGCAGAGGTTGGCGAAGAACAGCACGGGCAGCACGGCGTTGTCGCGCACGGCGTGCTTGGTTCCCAGCTCGTAACAGCCGAGGAACAGCGCGGACAGGAGGCTGGCGACGATCCAATGCATGAAAGGGGCGAGGTGTGACGTTCCCGCCGTCACCACGCAAGGCCGCAACGAGTCACGGGCCGGGCGGCCGGCGACGCCTCACTCCAGCCTGGCACACGTCGCGTGCCGGGGGCAGGAGACGAGGTGGTCGTTGACCATGCCGGTCGCCTGCATGAACGCGTAGCAGATCGTCGTGCCGACGAACTTGAAGCCGCGCAGCTTCAGGTCCCGGCTCAGCGCGTCGGATTCGGCGGTGCGGGCGGGGATCTGCGCCGAGGTCCGTCGCCGGGGCTGGAGCGGCCGGCCGCCGACGAACCGCCAGAGATAGCGGTCGAACGAGCCGAATTCCGCCTGCACGGCGAGGAAAGCGCGGGCGTTGAGCGTGACCGACCGGATTTTCAGGCGGTTGCGCACGATGCCGGGATCGGCGAGGAGGCGCGCGGCCTTCCGCGCGTCGTAGCGGGCGATTTTTCCGGCGTCGAACCCGTCGAGCGCCGCACGGTAGTTCTCCCGCTTCTTGAGGATAGTGGCCCAGCTCAAGCCGGCCTGCGCGCCCTCAAGAAGGAGCATTTCGAAGAGGTGGCGGTCGTCGTGCGACGGCACGCCCCACTCGGTGTCGTGGTAAACGTGTTGGCTTTCGGCCTTGGCCCAGGGACAGCGGTTTTGCTTCATGCGGACATCCTAGCAGAGGCTGCTGACCACGTCATGTCAGCAGATGAACCGCGTTTTTCGGCCATGGTGTCTTCGGCCTTGCCCGCGGCCGGGGCCCCCGGCATACCTTCCCGCCTTATGGGACGTCAATGGCTGCATGCGAAACGCGCGATCGTTAACCTGAAGAAGGGCCAGACGGTCGGCAAACTGGTGAAGGAAATCACCGTGGCCGCCAAGCTGGGCGGCGGCGATCCCGCCGGCAACGCGCGGCTGAGCGCCGTCCTGGACAAGGCCCGCAAGGCCAACGTCACCCGCGACGCCATCGAGCGCGCCATCGCCAAGGGCACGGGCAGCGGCGGCGAGAAGTCCTCGCTCGACCACATCATCTACGAGGGCTACGCGCCGCACAAGGTGCCGGTGATCGTGGAAATCTACACCGACAACAACCAGCGCACCGCGCCGGAAGTCCGCGTGCTCTTCAAGAAGGGCGTGCTGGGCGCGGCCGGCAGCAACAAGTTCCTGTTCGACCATGTCGGCCTCGTCGAGGCGCACACGGCGGCCGCCGGCGCGGACCTCGAGGGCACCGCCATCGAGGCCGGGGCCAATGATTTTAGCCCGCTGACCCACGCGGAGAACGACGACATCCCCGAGGGCGTCACCGGCGCGCGTTTCGTCACCGACCGCACCGCGGTGCATGCCGTCTCCAGCTGGCTCAAGCAGCACGGCTGGGCGGTCGTCACGAGCGAGATCGGCTACGTGGCCAAGCAGTTTCCCGAGCTCGACGACGCCGGCCGCGCCGAGGTCGGCGAATTCCTGCAGGCGCTCGAGGATCACGACGACGTCCAGCGCGTGTGGGCCGCGGTGAAGTGACGCGGGCGGGGGTTTGAAGTGGCACCGGCTGCCAGCCGGTGGGCTTGGAATACTGCGGCTGCCCTTCGACAAGCTCAGGGCCGTGAGCCCGTCGAACCGGGAAGCCGCAGCCACACCGACTCGCAGCTTGGCCGGGCAGCCGGCAATCCGCGGTATCGAATTGTGTAGGGCCGGCGCTTGTCGCCGGGCCGTCGTGCACCCGCGGAACGGTCCGTCGACCAGCGACGACCCTACATTAAACGACATGAGCCTGAATCTGCGCTCCTGGTGGCGGCGAAAAAATCCGGGCCAAAAAAAACACCGGCTGGGGTGGCCGGTGTTGAGGGTGAAGAGAAGAGCAGCAACGAAAACGTTACTACTTCTTTTTTTTGCCGGCTTTTTTAGCCTTCTTCTTGGCAGGTTTCTTTTTGGCCATGCAACATTGTCGTAAAATTATTCCGCGGTTGCACGAAAAATCTTCACTTCGCCGAAATATTTTTTGGCGCGCGAAAAATAATTTTTTCGGCAAAAAAAACAAAAACACGCGGCGAAATATTATTCGCGCGCGAAAAAATCAGCGGCCGGTGAGCTGCAGCAGTTCGTGCAAATAAGCCGTGGTGCCGCCGGATAATTTTTCCAGCGCGGCCGCGCGGTAGCGCCACTGCCAGTTGCCCGCGGGCTGCGCCGGCGTGTTGAAGCGAGCGTCCGTCCCGAGCGAGAGGACGTCCTGCAGCGCGAAGACCGCGAGCCGCGAGACGCTGGCGCAGCCGGCGCGGATGAAATCCCACGCGACGTCATTGCCCGCAACGCGCAGGTAGCGGCGCACATGGTCGCGCTCCGCCTCGGTTGCCGACTGATACCAGCCGAGCGTGGTGTCGTTGTCGTGCGTGCCGGGATAGATGACGGAGTTGGGCCCGGCGTTGTGCGGCAGGTAGGAATTCTTCGCGTCGCCGCCCCAGGCGAATTGCAGCACGAGCATGCCCGGCAGGCCGGAGTCCTCGCGCAGCGCGACGACGGAGTCGGTGAGCACGCCGAGATCCTCGGCGATGATGCGGGCTTCGGGCAGCGCGGCGCGGAACGCCCGGAAGAGGTCAAGGCCCGGGCCCGGCGTCCATTCGCCGACACGCGCGTTTTTCGCCGGGTAGGGGATGCGCCAGTATTCGTCGAAGCCGCGGAAGTGGTCGATGCGCACGATGTCGCATTGCGCCAGCGACGCGCGCAGGCGGGCCAGCCACCAGGCATAGCCGTCGGCCCGGTGCGCGGCCCAGCGGTAGAGCGGGTTGCCCCAGAGCTGGCCGTCGGCCGAGAAATAATCCGGCGGCACGCCGGCCACGGCGAGCGGGAGGAAGGTCTTCGGGTTGAGTTCGAACAGTTCGGGGTTGCCCCACGCGTCGGCGGAATCGCCGGCGACGAAGATGGGCAGGTCGCCGATGATCGCGATACCGCGGGCCTGTGCGGCGGCCCGGACCTGCGCCCACTGGCCGAAAAACAGATACTGGCCGAACTGGTAGGCGGCGATGGCCGCCGCGAGCTTGGCGCGCAGCGGGGATTTCATCGCCTTGGCGTGATTGCGCACCTCGGCGGGCCACTCCCACCAGGCGAGCCCCTCAAGGTGATCCTTCAGCGCGCGGTAGTAGGCGTAGGTGTCGAGCCAGTGCGCCTCCTGCTTGCAGAAGGTGGGAAAATCGCCGTAGGGCAGAGCGGTTTTTTTCTGATGGAATTTCGTGGAGGCGGCGGCGAGCAGGCGCGGCTTGATACGGTAGAGCGCGCCGTAATCCGTGCGGTCGGGGGGCAAGGCGGCGAGTTCGGCGAGGTCGTCCGCCACCAGCAGGCCGAAGGGCACGAGGGCCGCGAGATCGACCAGGTAGGGATTGCCGGCGAAGGCGGAGAAGCACTGGTAGGGTGAATCGCCATAGCCGGTCGGTCCGAGCGGGCAGATCTGCCAGTATTTCAACCCGGCGTCCTTCAGGAAATCGAGGAAGCGGACCGCGTGCGCGTCGAACACGCCGCAACCCTGGTCGCCCGGCAGGCAGGTGGGATGAAGCAGCACGCCGGCGCCGCGCTCCTCGAGCCAGTTGAAGAGCGGGAGATCCGCGGATTTTTTAGCGGGAGCATGTTTTTTGACGGAAGACTTCATTAGAAAGGAGCATTACCAGACGGGATTGTCATTCTGAGCGCAGCGAAGAATCCATCAGGACATACGCCGCGTTTCAAGGGAGCCGATGATCCAACTGGATTCTTCGCTGTGCGCAGAATGACAGGTTTTGGGAGTCTAACAGGGTTTACATACAACCTAGTAACCCGCGGCGTGGCCGTCCTTGCGGCTTTCGGAGGCGCCGATGTAGGTGCCGTGGGCGGCGTCGCGGAGGATGGCTTGGTAGCCGCCGAAGGCGCCGTTGCCGGCGCGGACGTCGTGGCCGCGCTGGACGAGCGCGCGCACGGTTTCATAGGGCACGCCGCTCTCGACCTGCACATAGCCGCCGTCGGTCATCTGCGGGTTGTCGTAGTCCGAGGAGCCCTCGTGCTGCCAGCGGGCGGCGTCGCCGGCCTCCTGCAGGTTCATCCCCCAGTCGACCAGGTTGCAGACGATCTGGACGTGGCCCTGCGGCTGCATGGCACCGCCCATCAGGCCGAAGCTGAGCCAGGGCCGGCCGTCCTTGGTGATGAACGCGGGGATGATGGTGTGGAACGGACGCTTGCCCGGCGCGTAGTCGTTGGCGTGGCCGGCGCGGAGCGTGAACATCTCGCCACGGTCCTGGAAGGCGAAGCCGAGGCCGGGCACGCTGATGCCGGAGCCCATGCCGCGATAGTTGCTCTGGATGAGTGAGACCATGTTGCCGGCGGCGTCGGCCGTCGTGAGGTAGATGGTGTCACCTTCCTGCACGGCGGGGTTGCCGGCGTCGTAACTGCGGCCGGCGCGGGCGGGGTTGATGAGCGCGCGGCGCGCGGCGGCGTATTCCTTGGAAAGGAGGCCGCGCAGCGGGATTTTGCTGAACGCGGGATCGGCGTAGAATTTCGCGCGGTCCTCGAAGGCGAGTTTCTTGGCCTCGATCAGCAGATGGAGCGCTTCGGGCGAGTTGTAGCCCAGGGCCTTGAGGTCGTAACCCTCAAGGATGTTCAGCATCTGCAGGGCGGCGATGCCCTGGCCGTTGGGCGGCAGCTCGTAGACGTCGTAGCCGCGGTAGTTGACGGAAACGGGCTCGACCCAGGTCGAAGTGTGTTTTTCGAAATCGATTTTACGCAGATAACCGCCGTTGGCGCGCATGAAGGCGTCGATCCGGTCCGCGATCTCTCCCTTATAGAAGGCGTCGCGTCCGCCGGTGGCGAGCCGGGTGAGCGTGTCGGCGAGCGCCGGGTTCTTGAAGATCTCGCCTTCGCGGGGGGCCTTGCCGCCGGGGGCGTAGGTGTCGAGGAACGCACCGGGAAACTTGTCGGCCTGGGCGTTGCGGACGCCGATGCCCCAACCGTAGGCGATGTATTGCGTGACCGGAAAACCCGCGCGGGCGTAGCGAATGGCGGGGGCGAGCACGTCCTGCATCGGCAGCCGGCCGAATTTGCCGTGCAACTCGAACCAGCCGTCGACGGTGCCGGGCACGCTGATGGGCAGGAAGCCGCGCGGCGGAATGGTGTCGCGGCCGAGCTTGGTGAGTTCGGCCATCAGCTGTTCGCGCGAAAGCCCGAGCGGGGAGCGGCCGGAGGCGTTCAGGCCGTAAAGTTTCTGGTCGGCCGCGTTCCAGACGATGGCGAAGAGGTCGCCGCCGATGCCGTTGCCGGTGGGCTCCATGAGGCCGAGCGTGGCGTTGGCGGCGATGGCCGCGTCGACGGCCGAGCCGCCGGCCTGGAGAATGTCGAGGGCGACCTGGGTCGCGAGCGGGTGGCTGGTGGCGGCCATGCCCTGCTGTGCGATGACCGGCGAGCGGGTGGCGAAGGCACGGCCGTTGATGCGGTCGGGTTGCCCGTGGAGCAGAGGACAGAGGACGGGCGACAGAAGACAGAGGACCGTAACCAGGCGAAGGGGAGCAGTCATGACGGCATGCTGGCCGGCAGAGACCCGGGGTCAACGCAGCGCCGTCGGGCGCAGGGCTTACCGGAACTCGGCGTGCACCCAGTCCTGGACCAGGACCTTGTCGTAGAAAAACGGCTGGTCGGAACCGATGCGCAGGGAGTTCGCCTGAAAGTTCATGTCGGTCAGCGTGCGCTGACCTTGGCGGAGCATGGCGCCGGCCGCATCAGTCAACTCGAAGGTGAGGGTCAGCCTGGGTGTATAGATGGCCTTGATGAAACGGACATGGCCGGCCGAGGGGCCCGCCTGGGGCTCGAATTCGCCGGCCAGGTCGATGTCGGTGAAGGTGACCTGCAGTTTCTGTCCGGCCTTGAGATGGGGCCGGGCGGAGTCCTTCACGGCGGCGCGCAACGTATCGAGGGCCGACTGGTCCGTCGAGCCGCCGAAGGAATCGCGGGCGTCCTGAAATTTATCCGGGTTCTGGAACTCGACGGTGATGTCGGCCGCGGTGACACCGTTGTCGACCGGGGTCGTGCAGGCGGACAGCAGGAGTCCGGTGATGAGCAGGGGCAGGGCGAGGCGGATTTTCATAGGGCAAGGGGATTGCGCCGCATAATCTAGCGCGCCCGGGTTCTTTCGCCAATTGAAATCCGGCCCGGCCTACAGCAGGGCGAAGAGAATGAAGCCGGTGAGGCTGAAGGCGAGGGCGAGGGTCATGAAATAGAACATGGCCAGCAGGCCGGTCTTGAGGATGGTCTTGGGCCAGGAGTTCGCGAACAGCCGGCGGAGCATCAGGAACGGATAGAGGGTGAGCCAGAGATTGGCGGCGAAGGCGACCAGGCCCTTGGGGCCCCAGTCCGGCAGGCCGACCACATAGACGCCGAGGTCGCGGCACAGGACCCACAGGTAGATAAAGGTGTGGAAATGCAACGCGATGACGAGGTGCTGCAGATAAACCAGGCCGGATTTACGGAACAGGAAGCGCGTGAGCAGCGCGAAGATCGGCAGGCAGGCCAGCATCATGTGGCCGAGGTGGTGCTTGAAGGACTCGACCATCTTTTTCTGCTGCTCGGGGTCGGAGGCCCGCTGGCCCTGGCTGGCGATCCAGCGGGCGAAGGTGGACTTGTTCGCATCGTTCTTCACGTCCTCGAGCGTTTCCTCGAGGGAGTAGGGTTTCTTGCCCTTGGCGCGGAGCTGTTCCTCCCGGAGCGAGTCGGCGCTTTTCTGCAGGCGGTCCACGAGGCGTTCCTCCTTCGGCGTGCCGGTGGAGGCCGGTGTTGCGATCGCGCTGTCCGCGGGCGGGGTTTCGGCGGCGGCGGCCGCGCCGGTGGGGGCGCCGGGCTCGGCCGATTTCGCCGTGGCGTCCGCGGCGATCCGGGCGCGGACTTTCTCCAGATTAGCTCGGACCTTCGCGGGATCCTGCCAGTCCGCGGGATCGGTTCCGGCGGAGACCTCCCGCCAGGCATCGCTCCAGGCTTTGCCGGCCACGGCGGCCGGGTGGGCAAGGTTGACGCCGGGCTGCTTTTCCGCGCTCAGGTCGATGGCCTCGTTGGTGTCCTTGCCCAGGAAAATGATGAGGAAAAAGAGAAAGCTGACGAAAATGTAGAGCCGGAACGGCGGCATCTGGGCGGCGCGCCGGCCGCTGTTGAAATCCGCGGTCAGCTGGCCGGGCCGCAAGAGCAGCGTGCCCGTGTTGCGGAAGAATTTTCCCTCGAAGTGAAAGATGGTCTCCAGCGCCTCGAGGAAGACATGCCAGAACGACCGGTGGAACTCGAAGTCGTGCTGACCGCATGTGTGGCACCAAGGGCCGTCGAGTTTTGTGCCGCAGTTCTCGCAATGGGTGTGGAAGGGCCCATGGGGGCCATGAGCTCCGGTCACCTCCGCGCCGGCGGCGTCCGTGGCAAGCGTTGCGACCGGATCGGGCAGAGGAGCGGACAATTCGGGTGGCTCGGCGTCAATGGGCACCCGGCGATAAGAGCAGCTTCTGCCAAAAAGGAAAGCCGGGCCGCGCACCTTCCCGGGTGCTTCAGAGGGGCGGAGGGCGGCTGAGGGGATGATTTACGGCAAGCACTGCCCCACGTTACGCAATATCTGCGCAGATGCCGCTAGGGCATATGTGGCATTATGGATGCCGTCCTTTTTACAACCATGATCAGCCCTGCCAAAACCCCTGAATACGTGACTTGCGATGCCAACGAGGCCGTCGCCCATGTCGCGTATCGTCTCAATGAAGTGATCGCGATCTACCCGATCACGCCCTCCTCGACGATGGCGGAATTCTGCGACGAATGGTCGGCCGCGGGCCGGCCGAACCTCTGGGGCGAGGTGCCGCGGCTCGTGGAGATGCAATCCGAGGGCGGCGTCGCGGGCGCCGTGCACGGCAGCATGCTCGGCGGCGCGCTGACCACCACGTTCACCGCCTCGCAGGGGCTCCTGCTGATGATCCCCAACCTCTACAAGCTCGCGGGCGAACTCCAGCCGTTCACCATGCACGTGAGCGCCCGCGCCCTCGCGGCACAGGGCCTGTCGATCTTCGGCGACCACGCGGACGTCATGGCCTGCCGCGCGACCGGCTGCGCGCTGCTCTGCAGCAATTCCGGCCAGGAGGCGCATGACCTCGCGCTCGTGGCCCACGCCGCCAGCTACAAGGCCCGGCTGCCCTTCATCCATTTCTTCGACGGCTTCCGCACCTCGCACGAGGTCTCCAAGCTCGCTCTGCTCTCCGACGACGTGCTGCGCGCCGTGATCGACGAGAACGAGATCGCCGACTTCCGCGCCCGGGCCCAGACCCCCGACCGACCGACGCTCCGCGGCACCGCGCAGAACCCCGACGTGTATTTCCAGGGCCGCGAGTCCGTGAACCGTTTCTACGACACCCTGCCCGCCACGGTGCAGGCGGTCATGGACCGCTTCGCCGCCGCCACGGGCCGCAGCTACCGGCTCTTCGATTACTACGGGCACCCCGAGGCCGAGAAGGTCATCATCGCCATGGGCAGCGGGATCGAGACGATCACCGAGACCGTGGACTGGCTCAATGCCCACGGCGAGAAGACCGGCGTCATCGCCGTGCGCCTTTTCCATCCGTTCGACGTGCCGGCGTTCCTCGCCGCCCTGCCGAAGACGGCGCAGAAGATCGCGGTCCTCGACCGCACGAAGGAGCCCGGTTGCATCGGCGAGCCGCTCTATCTCTGCACCGTCGCGGCCCTCGCGGGCACCGGCAGCACCGCCCAGGTCTGCGGCGGGCGCTACGGGCTCGGCTCGAAGGAGTTCACCCCCGGCATGGTGCGCGCGGTGTTCAACCACCTGGCGGCCGCGAAGCCGCGGCACAACTTCACGGTCGGCATCAACGATGATGTCACCGGCCTCTCGCTGGCCTACGACGCCGACTTCGACCTCGAGGCCGCCGACGTGCGCCGCTGCGTGTTCATCGGCCTCGGCGCCGACGGCACGGTCGGGGCGAACAAGAATTCCATCAAGATCATCGGCGAGCAGACCGACAACTTCGCCCAGGGCTACTTCGTCTACGATTCGAAGAAGTCCGGCTCGATGACGACCTCGCACCTGCGCTTCGGCCCGCGGCCGATCCGGGCGCCGTATCTGATCAGCCGCGCCGAGTTCGTCGCCTGCAGCGAGTTCAGCTTCGTCGGCCGCACCGACGTGCTCGGGTTCGCCGCCCCCGGCGCGGTGGTGCTGCTCAATTCCCCGTATGCCGGCGATGAGACCTGGGCCAAGCTCCCGCGCGAATGGCAGGAAAAGATCATCGCCAAGAAGCTGCGGCTATTCGTTATCAACGCGACGCAGGTCGCGCAGGCCAGCGGCATGGGCCGCCGCACCAACACCGTGCTCCAGACCTGCTTCTTCGCCCTGTCCGGCGTGCTCCCGCAGGACGAGGCCATCAAGCAGATCAAGAAGGCCATCGAGAAGACCTACGGCCGCAAGGGTGAGAAGATCGTCCAGATGAATTACGCCGCGGTGGACGCGGCGCTCGCCGGCCTGCACGAGATCAAGATTCCCGCGACCCCGCTCGCCGACGCCGTGGCCACGGTGCCGCCCACCTATCCTGGCGCGCCCGCCTTCGTCCGCGACGTCACGGCCCGCCTCCTCGCCAACGAGGGCGACCTGATGCCGGTCAGCGCCATCCCCAACGACGGCTGCTGGCCCACCGGCACCGCGCGCTTCGAGAAGCGCAACATCGCGCTCGAGATCCCGCTCTGGGACGCCTCGATCTGCATCCAGTGCAACAAGTGCGTGCTCGTCTGCCCGCACGCCGCCATCCGCGCCAAGTTCTACGGCCCCGATGAGCTCAAGGACGCGCCGGAGGGCTTCAAGTCGGTGCCCTTCCGCTCCAACGAATTCCCCGGGCAGAAATACACCATCCAGGTCGCGCCCGAGGACTGCACCGGCTGTTCGCTCTGCGTGCAGGTCTGCCCGGCCAAGGACAAGTCGAACCCGCGCCACAAGGCGATCGACATGGTCGCCCAGCCGCCGCTGCTCGCCGCCGAGCGCGCCAACTGGGACTTCTTCCTCGACCTGCCCGACCCGGACCGCACCAAGCTCGACCTCTCGACGGTCAAGAACTCGCAGTTCCTGATGCCGCTGATGGAATTCTCCGGCGCCTGCGCCGGCTGCGGCGAGACGCCCTACCTGAAGCTGCTCACCCAGCTCTTCGGCGACCGCCTCGTCATGGCCAACGCCACGGGCTGCTCCTCGATCTACGGCGGCAACCTGCCGACGACGCCCTATTGCTCCGACAAGAACGGCCGCGGCCCGGCCTGGGCCAACTCGCTCTTCGAGGACAACGCCGAGTTCGGTCTCGGCCTGCTGCTCGCGGTCGAGCAGCGCGCAAAGGCCGCCCGGCTCAACCTCCAGAAGCTCGCCGCCCAGGTGGGCCCGGACAACGTCACCGGCCTCCTGTCGGCCGACCAGAGCACCGAGGCCGGTATCGCCGCGCAACGCCAGCGGGTGGTCGCCCTCAAGACGGCCCTCGCCCAGTTCGACGATGCCGCCGCCAAGCGGCTCCTTGTGCAGGCCGACGACCTCGTCAAGAAGACGGTTTGGATCATCGGTGGCGACGGCTGGGCCTACGACATCGGCTACGGCGGGCTCGACCACGTGCTCGCCTCCGGCGCCAACATCAAGGTGCTGGTGCTCGACACCGAGGTCTACTCCAACACCGGCGGCCAGGCCTCTAAGTCCACGCCGATGGGCGCGGTGGCCAAGTTCGCCTCCGGTGGCAAGGGCATGGCCAAGAAGGATCTCGCCCTCATCGCCATGCAATACGGCCACGTCTACGTCGCCCGCGTCGCCTTCGGGTCCAAGGACAGCCAGACGCTCACCGCCTTCCGCGAGGCCGAGGCCTATGACGGCCCGGCGCTCATTATCGCGTATTCGCACTGCATCGCGCACGGTTTCCCGCTGCACCTCGGGCTCGAGCAGCAGAAGCTCGCGGTCGACACCGGCTACTGGCCGCTCTTCCGCTACGACCCGCGCAACGTCGCCAAGGGCGAGGTCGGGCTGAAGCTCGATTCCGGCGCGCCGAAGACCGAGCTGTCGAAGTTCATGCAGAACGAGACCCGCTTCGGCATCCTGCGCAACGTCGACCCCGACCGGGCCACCGAGCTCGGCGCCCTGGCGCAGGCCCAGGTGCGCACCCACTACGCGCTTTACCAGCAGCTGGCCGCCCCGCATGCCGCCCCCGGCACACCCGCCCCGGCCGCCGCCAAACCCTCAACCCCTGCGTCATGAAACTCGCGACCACCTACCTCGGGCTCAAGCTGAGCAACCCCCTCATCGTCGGCGCCTCGCCGTTCTGCGACAACGTCAAGCTGGCCTGCCAGCTCCAGGACGCCGGCGCCGGCGCGCTGGTCATGCGCTCGCTCTTCGAGGAGCAGATCGACCTCGAGCAGCGCGCCATGGTGCGCGACATCGAGCTGGCGGCCTCCGGCAGCGCCGAGGCGACCAGCTACTTCCCCGAATACTCGGAGTATCAGCTGTCGCTCGACCGCTACCTGCGCCAGATCCAGGGCCTGAAGGCGCTGGTGAAGGTGCCGGTCATCGCCTCGCTGAATGGCTACCAGCCCGGCGGCTGGACCGACTTCGCGCGGCGCTTCCAGGAAGCCGGCGCGGATGCCGTCGAGCTGAACCTCTACAACCTCGCCACGGATCCGAATATTTCCGGCGCCGAGGTCGAGGCGGACATGCTCGAGACCGTCAAGAGCGTGGTCGGTGCGGTGCACATTCCCGTCGCGGTGAAGATCTCCTCGTTCCATGCCTCGCCGGTGAACTTCGGCCTGGAGCTCGAAAAGGCCGGCGCGAAGGGCGTGGTGCTGTTCAACCGGTTTTACCAGCCCGACTTCAACCTCGAGGATTTCGAGGTGCATCCGCAGCTGAAGCTCTCTGACTCCAGCGAACTGCTGCTGCGCCTGCGCTGGCTGGCCAACCTCTCGCCGCACATGAAGGGCTCGCTCTCGGCGACCGGCGGCGTGCACACCTCCGATGATGCGATCAAGGCCCTGCTGGCCGGGGCGCACACCATCCAACTGGTCTCGGTGCTCCTCAAGAATGGTCCCCGCTATCTCTACACGCTGCTCCAGGGCATGCGGAAATGGATGGAGGACCACGGCTACGAGAGCGTCGACCAGCTCCGCGGCGCGCTCAACCAGCGCCGCTGCCCGGATCCCTCCGCCTATGAGCGCGCGAACTACATCCGCGTGCTGCAGAGCTGGCGGGTGTGACCGGGGATTGTCCGGTTGGTCGGGGTCGCCAATTCCCCGGGAACCGTCTGGCCCCGGCAATATCCCGTAAAGTCACCCCCGCGGGCGCCCCCCTCGGCGCCCCGACAGGCGGAAAGGTGGGCCATTGTTCGATAGGCGCTCAACCAACCGTCCCATCGAGCCGATGACGGAATGGGTCCTTTGTCGGGCGGCGTCAGCGCGTTCCGCGATGACTCTCCCATGACCGCCACTCCCTCCACCTTGGTTCGGGCCTTTCTAGCCACGGGCGCGCTGCCGCTTTCCCGTTCGATCTCCCAGGTGCAGGGCATGCTCCAGCGGGAGGACTACAATGCCTGCGACCTCGCGGACTACCTGCGCACGGACCCAACCCTCACCGCGCGGGTCATGGCCGTGGCCAACTCCGCATTCTTCAGCCGCCAGCCCTGCGCGGCCATCGAGGACGCCGTCAACCGGCTTGGCACGCTTCAGCTGACACGCATTTTCGCCCAGGTGCTGGCGAACGCATCCATGATCCGACCTCTGGCCGCGTATGGCCTGCCCGCCGATGCCATCTGGCATCGCTCCGTGGCGACGGCCGTCGGCGCCGAACTGGCCGCCGGCCGCCAGGGCGAGGATCGCTCCGCCGCCTACATGGTCGGGCTCCTGCACCTCGTGGGCATGCTGGTGGTCGACAAGCTTTGGCTGCGACAGGCGGGCGCGGGGCGGCTGCACCACGTCGATATCGATCACGAATGGACGGCCGACGAGCGGCGCCTGTGTGGTTTCGACCAGGCCACCCTTGGCGGCGAAATGCTGCGACAGCTCGGTTTTCCCGACTCCGTCGTCTCGACCGTGGGCCGGCAATACCGTCCGCCGCTCACCCCGACGGAACGCACGTTCTATATCGGCCGCCTCGTGCGGTCATCGCTGTGCGCCGAACCGCACCCCAATCCCGACCAGGAAGTGATGCGCGAATTCAGGCTGGTCGCCGAGAGCCAGTTCGAAGCCTTCCTCGCCGACGTCCGCGAGGAAATGCAATCGATGCTGTCCGCGGTGTGAGCAAAAGGCCGTTGCCCGGCTGCTTGCGGGCAACGGCAAAGAACGCTCCGGGCGCGGCCAGTTACTGGAACAACCCCAGCAGCAGCGACGGCCACACGCCGAAGAGCACGATCAGCGCGGCGGCGCCCAGCAGCGCGAGGGCGGCGGGGGCGGGCACCTTGATGGGCGCCGCCCCCTTGGCCGGGGCGACGACCAGGGCCTGCTTCAGGATGACCAGATAATAATAGAGGGCCACGGCGCTCAGCGCGATGGCGAGCACGGCCAGCCAGCCGGCGGGGCTGGCGATTCCGCCCATCTGCAGTGCGCCGGTGAAGACCACGAACTTGCCGACAAACCCCGCCAGGGGCGGGATACCCGCCAGCGACAGCACGAACACAAAGAGGCAGCCGGCGAGCAACGGCGAGCGGGCCCGCAGGCCGGCGAGATCCGTGATATCCTGGCAGCGGCCGGAGCGTTCGACCACGGCGATGACCCCGAAGGCCCCGACCGTGGCGAGGCCGTAGGTCAGCGCATAATAATAAAGAGCCCCCGGTCCGATCAGGCCGGCGGCGATGACGCCGAGCAGCAGGGCGCCGGCATGGGCAATGGCCGAGTAGGCGAGCAGCCGGCGGACGTTCCGCTGGGCGAGCGCGGCAAAATTACCGAGCAAAATCGAGGCGCCGGAAATCATCGCCACCACGGGCAGCCAGCCGGCAGCCCCGCTCAGGTTGCCGGACGCCGCCCCGAGCCCGGGCCAGAGCAGCCGCACAAACAGGGCCAGGCCGGCCAGCTTCGAGGCCGAGGCGATGAGCGCGGCGGACGGAGCCGGGGCGCCCTCATAGACATCCGGTGCCCACAGGTGGAACGGGGCGGCGGCGGCCTTGTAACCGAAGCCGACCAGAATCATCACGAGCGCCACGACGAGCAGCGGGCTCGGGCCGGTCAGGGCCAGCTGGGCCGAGATCACCGGCAGCTCGATCGAGCCGGTCAGGCCGTAGATCAGGCTGAAGCCGAAGAGCAGGAAGGCCGCGGAGACGCCGCCGAACAGGAAATACTTCAGGCCCGCCTCGGCGGACTCGGGCCGCGTCTTGTCGAAGCCCGCGAGCACGTAGAGCGAGAGGCTGGCCGACTCGAGCGCGAGGAACGCCAGCAGCAGCTGCTGGGCGACCGCCATGAGCGTGAAGCCCGCGGTCGCGAGCAAAATCATCGCCACCAGCTCCGCCGGGTGGCGCAGCCGCGAGGTGCCGGCGGTGATACCGAGGGTCAGGACCGCGAGGCCCAGCACGCCGGCGCGGGTGGCCTGGCCCAGCATGTCCAGCGTCAGGACGCCGCCGAACAGCGGCCCCGGCACGCCCGCACTCAGGTTCCACGCATAGGCGGTGGCGAGGGCGAGCAGGCCGAGGGCCACGGAAAGGTGCAGGCGCGCCTGGGCGCTGCGGGAGTTTTTCGGCAGGTCGACGGCCAGCACGGCCAGCGCGCCGCCGACGAGGCAGATCTCAGGGCGCAGCGCGATCAGGAGTTCGCCATAGGGGGTGCTCATGGGTTGCCTCCTTTCATCACGGCCTGGAAGACCGGCGATTGCAGTGCGGGCACGATCCAGTCGAGCAGCACGTCCGGCTTGAGGCCGACATAAAGCGTCGCGGAGATCAACAGGAGGGCACCGGCCTTCTCGGCCCGGGTGATCGGGGGCAGGGGATGGTCCCCGGCGGCCGCGATGGCGGCCAGGTTGGTGGTGCCGAAGAAGGAAATCTGGATGACGCGCAGGGTGAAGGCGCCGGCGACGATGATCCCGAGGGCGGCGACCACGGCCCAGAGCGGATTCTCCTGCCAGGTCCCGATGAGGATGCTCAACTCGGCCGGAAAGCCGCTGAAGCCCGGCAGGCCGAGCGAGGCGAGGCCGGCGACGACGAAGATGGTGGCGGCGAACGGCAGCAACCGGTGCAGCGGCATGGCCTTCAGGTCGGCGAGGCGGCGGGTATGGGTGCGCTCATAGACCATGCGGCCGACCACGGCAAAGAGCAGGCCGGCGATGACGCCGTGCGAGAACATCTGGAGCACCGCGCCCGCCAGCGCCAGCGGCGTGGCGGCCGCGAGGCCGAGCAGCACGAAACCCATGTGGCTCACGCTCGAGTAGCCGATGACAAACTTGAAGTCATCCTGCACGAGGGCGATGCAGCCTGCGTAGACGATGCCCACCACGGCGAGCCAGGCGATCACCGGCTGGCAGTAAAGGAAGGCGTCGGGGAACAGCGGCATGGCCACGCGCAGGCAGCCGTAGGCGCCGAGCTTCATGACGACGCCGGCGAGCAGCATCGAGGCGGCAGTCGGCGCGGCCACGTGGCCGGTCGGCGCCCACGTGTGCAGCGGGAACATGCCCGCCAGGGTGGCGAAGCCGGTGAACAGGAGCGCAAAGATGGCGACCTGCTCGGGGAAGGGGAGGCGGGCGCCCGCGAGGGCAAGCTCCGTCAGGCCGAACCCGGTGGCGTCGCCCGCGGCGAAGGCCCAGATCATGCCGGCGAGCACCAGGCTGCTGCCCGCGAAGGAATAGAGCACCAGCTTCATCGCGCCGTATTCGCGATTGGTGGAGCCCCAGATCGCGATGAGGAAATACTTCGGCACGATCGCGATCTCGTAGAACACGAACAGCAGGAAGACGTCGGCGCTGAGGAAGACGCCATACACGCCGCCGATCAGCGCGAGGAACAGGGCGAAGAACTCGCCCGGGCGCTCCTCGATGTTCCAGGAAAACAGGATGCCCGCGGTGGCGGCGAGGCCGGTGAGCACGAGCAGCGTCAGGCTGATGCCGTCGACGGCGAGGTGGTAGCTCACACCGAGCCCGGCGATCCACGGCACATCCACCAGGGTCTGCAGGCCGGCGCCGGGGACGAAGTCCCGCGCGGCGAGGAAGGTCAGCGTCGTGGCGGCCACGGCGGTGGCGAGGGCCGTCCAGCGGGCGGCGGCGGCCGAGCGCGCCCCGGCGACCAGCGCGAGGCACGCGCCGGCGAACGAGACGTAGATGGTCCAGGGCAGCAGGTTCATGGCAGGTTCGCCGCCCAGGCGGTGACGAGCGGGTTGAAGAGCGCGATGACGATCTGCGGCAGCACGCCCAGCAGGAACATCAGGATGACGAGCGGCAGCAGCGTGAGGAATTCCACGCGGTCGAGGTCGCGGAAGGCCGCGACGCCGGCGGCGACGGGGCCGTGGAAGACGCGCTGCCAGAAGGTGAGGAGGAAGAGCGCGGTGGCGAGCAGGCCGAGGCAGGCGACGCCGGCGGCCCACGGCGCGAGGCCGAACACGCCGCGGAAGATGAGGAATTCCCCGACGAAGCCGTTGAGCCCCGGCAGGCCGAGGGACGAGAACAGCGCGATGCCGCAGAAACCGGCGAAGAGCGGGGTGACGGTGCGCAGGCCGCCGAAGTCGTTCAGGCCGCGCGGGCCACCCGAGCGGGCCTCGATGATGCCGACGCAGGCGAAGAGCGCGGCGGCGGAGAGGCCGTGGTTGAACATCTGCAGGAGGGTGCCGCTGAGCGCGGCGGCCGCGGCGTCGGGCTTCGACGCGCCGGCGACGGCGAACAGCGCGAGCAGGCAGTAGCTGAGGTGGTTGATCGACGAGTAGGCGATCATGCGCTTGAGGTCGGTCTGCTTCATCGCTGCGAAGGCACCGAGCACCACGCCGCCGAGCGCGAGCCAGAGCAGGCAGGGGGCCGCGGCGTGCAGCGGCTCCGGGAAGAGCGGCCAGAGGATCCGCAGGAAACCGTAGACGCCCATCTTCGACATCACGCCGGTGAGGAACATCGAGACGCCGGTCGGAGCCTCCGCATACGCCGGGGGCAGCCAGGTGTGGAAGGGGAAGAGCGGAACCTTGACCGCCAGGCCCAAGAGGACGCCGACGAAGACGACCTGCGGCCAGAAGGTGCCGAGCGTGGCGAGCTTCGGGGCGAGTTCGCCCGCGGCCGCCAGCTGGGCGAGCTCGGTGAAGTTCAGCGTGCCGGTCGCGACGTAGAGGGCGGCGAAGCCGAGCAGCATGCAGGCGCCGCCGGCGAGGGTGTAGATGACGAACTGGTAGGCCGCGCGCGACGCCCCGGGGCCGCCCCAGATCTTGATCAGGAAAAACGCCGGCACGAGGCTGAGTTCCCAGAAGACGAACCAGTGGAAGAAATCCAGCGCCAGGAACACGCCGAGGGCCGCGCCCTGCAGGAGGAGGAAGAGCATCCCGAAGGCGCGCGGGCAGCGCCCGACCCGCCACGAGGCGAGCAGGCAGAGCGGCGAAATGATGCCGGTGAGCAGCACGAGCAGCAGGCTCAGGCCGTCGAGGCCGAGGTGATAGTCGACGTGCAGCGCACTGATCCAGGCATGCCGCTCCGTGAACTGGTAGCCGACGGCGGCGGGATCGAAGGACGCGAGGGCCACGCCGGCCAGCGCCAGCGTGGAAAAACTGGAGAGCAGGGCGATCGTGCGGTTGGCGTTGGCGCCGACGTGCCGGCCGACGAAGGCAAGCACCACGGCTCCGGCCCACGGGGCGAACACGATCAGGGAAAGCAGCGGGAGGGATTTCACTTGGCACCTCCCATCACGACGAGCAGCACGAGGACGACGAAGCCGAGGGCGAGGAACCGCAGGTAGCCGTGCACGTCGCCGGTCTGAGCGCGGGAATAGACCCGGCCGGGACCGCGAACCTGTTCGCTCACGTTGTCGAAGCCGCCGTTGAGGGTGCGCTCATCGGTCTCGCGGTTCACCAGACCGGTGAATTCGCCGAGCCGGGCCAGCAAGGTCACGAGACCGCCCCATACCCAGAATTCAAGGAAATCAGCGAAGGCGGCGGAGGCGGAGTTGAGCCGGCCGACGGTGGCATCGTAGAGCTCGTCGAACTTGAGCTTGGCCGCGAGGAAAGCCATGAGGCGCGGCGCCTTGACCGCGAGGGGATCGGGGGCGGTCGCGCTGACGCGCGTCCGGCGGCCATAGAGGGCCCAGCCGGCGCCGAGACCCAGGGCGACGAGGACGACGGACAAGCCCATCAGACCGGCCCCTTCCATGAGGGAATGGCCGTGCACCTCGGTCTTGCCGAGGAGCATGGTGTCCAGCCAGGGCCAGACCGGGGTGTTGAGGAAACCGAGCACCACAGCGCAGACGGCCAGCACCACGAGCGGCAGCGTCATGACGGGGCTGTTCTCGTGGGCGTGCTCGGCCGCGGGCGAGCGCGGTTTGCCGAAGAAAGTCTCGGCCATCAGGCGGGTGTTGTAGAAAGCAGTGAGGACCACGCCGAGGACCGCGGCGTAGAAGGGCAGATGCGAGACATCCCAGCCGTGCGCGGCGTGGAGGATGGCCTCCTTCGACCAGAAGCCGGAGAAGAACAGCGGCACGCCGACGAGCGCGCAGGTGCCGAGGGCGAAGGTGACGAAGGTGACCTTCATCTTCGCCGACAATCCGCCAAGCGAGCGAATGTCCTGCTCGTGGTGCGCGGCGTGGATGACCGAGCCGGCGCCGAGGAAGAGGAGGGCCTTGAAGAAGGCGTGCGTGAGCAGGTGGAAGATGGCGGCGACCCACGAGCCGACGCCCAGCGCGAGCATCATGTAGCCAAGCTGCGAGACGGTGGAGAAGGCGAGGACGCGCTTGATGTCGTTTTGCGCGACGGCGATGCACGCGCCCATGAGCGCGGTGATGGCGCCGATGAAGGCCACGACGGTCAGGGCGTGGACCGGCACGGCGGCGAGCAGGGCGTCGGCTTGCATCAGCGGGTAGACGCGGGCGATGAGGAAGACGCCGGCGGCCACCATCGTGGCGGCGTGGATGAGCGCGCTGACGGGCGTCGGGCCCTCCATCGCGTCGGGGAGCCACACATGTAGCGGGAACTGACCGGACTTGCCGATGGCGCCGCAGAAAATCAGGAGCCCGATGGCGGTGGAGACCACGAGCCCGCCCACGGTGACCTGGGCCGCGAGCGAGCCCAGCGCGGCGGCCTCGAGCACGCCGGCGCCGCCGTCGAAGAAGAGCAGCGAGCCGGTGGAGTCGTAGAGCCAGAGCAGGCCGAGCAGCAGGCCGAGGTCGCCGATGCGCGTCGTGATGAAGGCCTTTTTCGCGGCGGCGGCGGCGGACGGCTTGTGGAACCAGAAACCGATGAGCAGATAGGAGGCGAGGCCGACGAGTTCCCAGCTGATGAAGAGCAGCAGGAGGCTGTTGGCGACGATCAGGCCGAGCATCGCCGCGGCGAAGAGGCTAAGGAAGCAGAAGAACTGCTTGAAGTTCGCGTCCGCCTTCATGTAGCCGAGGCTGAATATGAAGATCAGGGTGCCGACGAAGGTGACCATCACGCACATGAACGCCGTGAGTGGGTCGAGCAGCCAGCCGAGGCGGAAGACACCGGCGCCGAGGTCGAACCAGGCGAAGTTGTAGACGAGCTTGGCGGCCGGGTCGGCGAGTGCGGTGACCAGCGCGACGCAGGAGACGAGGAAGGAGGCGACCAGCGCGGCGATGGCGGCGCCGGCGGCGAGGGCCCGGCCGGTGCGCGGCACCAGCGCCCCGACGGCGGCGGCGGCGAGCGGCAGCGCGGGGATGAGCCAGAGATATTGGGCGGAGAGCGTCATGGTTCAGCCCTTGAGGCGGTTCGCCTCCTGCAGGCGGATGTTCCGCTGGTGGCGGTAGACCGCGATGACCAGGGCGAAGCCGACGGCGGCCTCGGCCGCGGCAGCGGCGATGGAGAACAGGACGAAGACGATGCCCGTGCCCGCGTCGGGATTCGGGCCGTAACGCCAGAAGGCGATGAAGTTTATGTTCGCGGCGTTCAGCATCAGCTCGACGCCGAGCAGCACGAGGATGGCGCTGCCGCGCGAGAGCACGCCGACAAGGCCGATGCAGAAGAGCAGGCTGGAGAGGAGGAGGCAGATCTGCAGCGGGCTCATGGGGTGTCCTCCGGTTGGTCGGGGCGCCGGTCCGAGGCCAGCAGCACGGCGCCGAGCAGCGCCACGGTGAGGAGCAGGCCGATGACGAGCAGCGAGACCGCGTGCGGCCCCATCAGCTGCGCGCCCAGTTCCTTGACAGACAGAGCGGGGGCGGACTGGGCCGTCCGGACATCGAATGGCATGCCCAAAATCGCGCCGATCAAGACGCCCGCCACGCCGCCGCCGGCGATCAGCCCGGTGACAAAGCGGCTCAGGGAGGGGAATTCCACCGGCTCCGGCGCGTCGCCCTGCCGGGTGAGGAGCACCGCGAAGAGCACGACCATGGAGATGGCGCCGATGTAGATGAGGATCTGGGCGAAGGCCACGAACTCGGCGCCCGCCCAGAGGTAGAAAGCCGCGACGCCCGCCCACGAGCCGATGAGCAGCAGCGCGCTGTGGATCAGGTTGCGCAACGCCATCGCCACCGCGGCGCAGCCAAGGATCAGGGCGGATATGATGATGAGCGCGAAGGTCATGACGCGGCGTAGCGGTAGGTGCGCGGGTGGCGGCCGGCGCTCAGGCGGCGGCCCAGGAGGACAAAGGGGATGACGATGATGGCGAGCGACACGCCCCAGCGGACGAGTTGCAGCGGGCCGGTCCACCCGGCGGTCAGCGACCAGAAGGCGGCGTTGCCGAGGTTGATGAGCGTCAGCGGCACCATGAACTGCCAGGCGAGGCGCGTGAGCTGATCGATGCGGAGGCGGAGCAACGTGCCGCGGATCCAGATGAAGAGAAGAAGCATCCCGATAACCTTGCCCATGAACCAGAGCCAGGAGGGGATGAACTGCAGGAAGGCGCACGGGGCCTGCCAGCCGCCGAGGAAGAGGGTGACGCCGAGACCGCTCAGGGCGGTGAGGCCGAAATACTCGGCCATGAAGAACAGCGCATACTTGAAGCCGGAGTATTCCGTGAGGTGGCCGGCGATGAGCTCGCTCTCGGCCTCGGGCAGGTCGAACGGCGAGCGGTTGCTCTCGGCCAGCGCCGAGACGAGGAAGAGAAGGAAGCCCGCGAAGCCCCACGGCGTGAAGACGAACCAGTGCGGCAGGAAGCCGAAGGTCCAGAAGCCCTGGGCGAGGACGATGTCCTGCAGGGAGAGCGTGCCGGCGATGAGCACGATCGGCACGACGGAGAGGATGAGGGGCAGCTCGTAGCTGATGACCTGCGCGAGTGCGCGCATGGCGGCGAGCAGCGAGTATTTGTTCCGGCTGGCCCACCCCGCCATGAAGATGGCCAGCTCGGTGGCGGAACCGGCGGCGAAGAAGTAGAGGAGCGCGGCGTCGAGCCCGACGGGGACCAGGTGCCGGCCGAAGGGCAGCACGGCGAAGGTCAGCAGCGAGAACGCCACGATGAGCACCGGGGCGAGGAAGTGCAGGAGCTTGTCGGCGGCGGCGGGGACGATGTCCTCCTTGGTCAGCGCCTTCACGGCGTCGGCGAAGGGCTGGGTGAGGCCCCAGAGCTTGGGGCCGTTCTGCCACCACGGCAGGCCGGAGCGGTTGGGCCCGAGCCGGTTTTGCAGGCGGCCGAGCAGCTTCCGCTCGGCGAGGGGGGTGAAGGCGAAGAGGGTGCCGAAGACGGCGAGGATCGCGACGATCGTGATCAGGTGGTGGACCAGCCACTGGGTGGGCTCGGGGCACCACTGCACGACGGCGTCGCGCCAGGCGAGGGGGGCGACCTCGAGGTAGGAATCTATGGCCGCGATGATCATGCGGTGGGCCCGCCTTCAGCCGCGGGTTTCACGGCGGCTTTGGGCGCGGCCGCTTTGGCGGCGGCGGCGGCCTTCGCGGCGGCGGCGGCCTTGGCTTTCTCCTCAGCGGCCTGGCGCTCGGTGGCGAGGCGGGTGTCGACCTCGGCGGCGTCGGTCGGGTGGATCTCGTGAAAGTAGCTGTTGGGCTTGGCGAGCTGTTCGCGGTCCAGGAGCAGGCCGGTGAAACGGTCGGTGGCGGCCACCTCAAACACCTGGTCCATCTTGATCGCGTCGAAGGGGCAGACCTCGACGCAGATCTGGCAGCTCATGCAGACGGAGGTGTCGATGGCGAAGACGGCCGGGTAGAGCTGGGGCTTGCCGGTGGCGTCCGGCTTCTTGTCCTTGCTCTTCTCGATGTAGATGCACTGCGGCGGGCATTCCTTCTCGCAGATCTGGCAGGCGACGCAGCGCAGCGTGCCCATCGGGTCGGTGGCGTTCTCGGTGATGAGGAAGGGGAAGTTGCGGTAGTTCTCCGGCAGCTTGGCGCGCTCCTCCGGATACTGGACGGTCACCATCCGCTTGGGATCATGGTAGCTTCCCACGAAGTTCTTCGCGGTGACGATCAGGCCGTTGATGATGCCGGAGCCGAGCATGGTTTAGGAAAGGGCTGAAAGGCGGAAAGACTGAAAAGCTGAAGAAGGGGAAACTGAAATGGACCTGGGGCGGTGGAAGGCGGGCCGGGAGGTTGTTTCGGGAGATTTCATTTCAGTCCTTCAGTTTTCGCTCTTTCAGGCGTTCCCGTCAGCGGTCGACCTCGCCGAGGACGATGTCGACGGAGCCGAGGATGACGACGGAGTCGGCGATGGTGTGGCCGAGGCACATCTCCTCGAGGAGGGTGAGATTGATGAGGGAGGGAGGGCGGACGCGGTAGCGGTAGGGGTTGGGCGTGCCGTCGCTGATGAGGTAGAAGCCGAGCTCGCCCTTGGGGCTCTCGATGCGGCCGTAGGCCTCGCCGGCCTTGGGCCGGAAGCCGCGGATCTTGGCCTTCGGGTCCATGACCGGGCCGCCGGGGAGATCGCGGAAGGCCTGCTGGAGGATCTTCACCGACTCGCGCATCTCGAGGATGCGCATCATGTAGCGGTCATAGGTGTCGCCGTGCGCGCCGAGGGGCACCTTGAAATCAAAGCGCGGGTAGAAACCGTAGCCGTCGACCTTGCGGAGGTCGTAATTGTAGCCGGAGGCACGGAGGCAGGGGCCGGTGATGCCGGCGTTGACGGCTAGCTTGGCGTCGAGGATCCCGATGCCCTGGGTGCGGGCCAGCATGATCTCGTTGGCCGTGAGCATCGTCTCGTATTCGTCGAGGAAGCGGGGATAATTGTCGACCAGCCGGCTGGCGGCGGCGAGCCACTCGGGGGTGGGGTCGACGCGGCAGCCGCCGAAGCGCTGGAAGTTGCACATCATGCGCGAGCCGCTCAGGGCCTCGAAGAGATCGAGGATTTTTTCACGCTCGCGGAACGCGTAGAGCAGCGGGGTGAACGAGGTGCCGAGGTCGTTGAAGAGGAAGCCGACGAGGCAGCTGTGGTTCACGAGACGCGTCATCTCGGCGAGGATGACCCGGAGATACTGGGCGCGGTCGGGCACGGCCTGGCCGGCGAGCTTCTCGACGGCCAGCGCGTAGGCCCAGTTGGTCGTCATCGAGCACAGGTAGTCGAGCCGGTCGGTGTAGGGCATCGAGCCGAGGTAGGTCGTGTTCTCGGCGATCTTCTCGTGGTTGCGGTGCAGGTAGCCGAAGACGGGCTTGAGCTTGACGACGACCTCGCCGTCGAGCGTCACGACCATGCGGAACACACCGTGGGTGGACGGATGCTGCGGCCCCATCGAGACCTCGAGCAGGTCGCCGTGGAAGGGATCCTTGACGGCGCGGACGGTGGGTCCGGACGAGGGCGTGAACGAGGAGAGATCGGAGACGCTCATGGCTTGGGCGCCTCCGGTGGAGTGGCCGCGGGAGGCACGGGATAGTGGGCCTTCGCGCGTTCGAGCACGGCGGCGTGCGGGGTGGGCTCCCACTCGTAATCGTCCGGGTCCACGTAATCCTTGCGCATCGGGTGGTCCTTGAACTCTTCCCACATGAGGAGCCGGCGCAGGTCACGGTGGCCCTCGAACACGATGCCGTAGAGGTCGTAGATCTCGCGCTCCTGGAAATCGCACGAGCGCCACACCGGGGTGAGCGAGGGCAGCTTCACCTGGTCGGAGCGGTTGGCGGTGCGCAGCCGGATGACGACCGGGCCGTGGCGCAGGGCCATCGAGTAGAGGTGGTAGACCGCCTCGAGGCAGCCCGGCTCGACGTGCTTGGTTTTTTCCTCGACGACCTTGGGCGCGCCGCCGGCGGGATCGGGCACGGTGGTCTTCTTGACGTCGGTGATCTCCTTGTCCGGCCAGTCGACGCCGGTGGCGTTGGAGCAGTAGTCGAGCTGCAGCGCGGGGTCATCGCGCAGGAAAAGGGCGAGCTCGGCGCCATGGGCGGCGTCGAGGAGCAGCGAATGCTCGGCGGCCACGCCGGGATTGGTCACGAGCGTAACCGTGGCGCCCGGGAAACGGGCGAGGAGGCGGTCGCGGATCTGCTCGAGGGATTCCAAAGGAGTGAAAGTGAGGGTGAGAGGGGAAAGTGAAGCGCGGCTCAGGCCTTGCCGGAGCGGGGAAGCGGCGGCGCGGGTTTCCAGACCGCGGGATTCATGGTCGGCTCGAGGTCGTGTGCGCCGTAGGCCGGGATAGGGAACTCGCTCGGCACCTCGGGACGGGTGTGGCGGGCCGCGTCGGCGCCGGTGAGATGCTCGCGCTTGATCTGCTTCTGCAGTTCCATGAGCCCGTGGAGCAGGGCCTCGGGGCGCGGCGGGCAGCCGGGGATGTAGATGTCGACGGGGATGAAACGGTCGACGCCCTTGAGGACGTTGTAGCCCTGCTTGAAGGGGCCGCCCGAGATCGCGCAGGCGCCCATCGCGATGCAATATTTCGGCTCCGGCATCTGGTTCCAGAGACGGACGACCTGCGGGGCCATCTTCTTGGTGACGGTGCCCGAGACGATCATCAGGTCGGCCTGGCGGGGGGAGGGACGGAAAATTTCGGCGCCGAAACGGGCGATGTCGAAGCGCGCGGTTGCGGCGGCGATCATCTCGATGGCGCAGCAGGCGAGGCCGAACTGGAGCGGCCAGATGGAATTGCTGCGGCCCCAGTTGTAGAGCTCCTCCAGGCTGGTCATCAAAATACCATGCCGGCGCAGCTCCTCGCGGTCGGCGTCGGTGATGTTGCCCGCGGCGGGGAAGGGCGCGGGAAGGGGCGTGGATGGAAGTTCGCTCATGTCATTTCCACTCGAGGTAACCGCGGTGCCAGGCCCAGACGAGGCCCTCGGCGAGCAGGAGAATAAAGACCAGCATGGCGAGCAGCGCGCCGACCGGGAGGCTGGTGAAGGTGACGGCAAAGGGCAGGAGGAACAGCACCTCGACGTCGAAAATCAGGAAGAGGATGGCGTAGAGGTAGTAATGAGCCTTGAACTGGATCCACGAATCGCCGGACGAAGGTAGGCCGCATTCATAGGTGGAGTTTTTCGAAGCTCCGGGCTTGGCCGGCTGAAAAATGCCCGTCCAAAGCCACGTCAGGCTGAGGAGGATGAGCGGAAATGCCAGTGCCACCCCTGCGAAGAGGGCGAGGAAGGCATAAGGGTGGTCGCTCATGGGCGGTAAAAGTGGGCGGGGACACCGTCCGCTTCAATGGCAAATCCTCCCTGCCCGTTGTCCAAAGCTTCTCATCCCTTGTCATTCATCTAATGGCCCCCGCCGGTCGAGCAAGAAGGCGGCGCCACCCGGGCAATATACGCCAAGCTTTGGTCAATCCGTGCAGAGTCGCCCGCCGGGACCGCTGCTAGGCTAACCGCAACCACCCCACCCCTGTAATATATATGGCTACCCTATCCGACCGCCTGTCCGAAAATGTTGCCGGCCGCTTCTATGTGGACTCGAGTTGCATCGATTGCGACCAGTGCCGGGTCCAGGCCCCGGACTTCTTCACCCGCAATGCCGACACCAGTTTCTCCACCGTCACCCGCCAGCCGGTGACCCCGGAGGAGGTCGCCTTGCTGGAACAAGTCGCCAACGACTGCGCGACCTGCTCCATCGGCACCGACGGCGCCTGAGGCGACGGTTGCTCCGCCAGCAGCGTCACGTTCGTCCCATCCGGGACGGGCGATGGGTTTTGTAGGGGCTTCGCCTGACGGCACCCCTGCAGGTTACTCCACCGCTCAAGGCGACGGATGGAGCAGGGCGTGCACCCTGGTCAGCAGCGTCTCGGGTTTGAAGGGTTTGGCGAGGAAATCGCTGGCGTATTGCTCGGGCCGCTCCGATTCGGTGCCGGCGGTCTGGGACAAGCCGCTCACGGCGAGAATTTTCAAGCCAGGCCGGAAACGACGGAGGATATGGGAAAGCGCAGCGCCGTCGATGGTCGGCATGTGCACGTCGGTGATGAGCAGCCGGATCTCGGCGGCCCGGGGAATGAACACCGACACCGCCTCGGCGCCGCTGGCGGCGGCCAGCACCCGGTAGCCCTGGCGGGCCAGGGTGAGCTGGGCGACCTCGCGGTTGGCCGCCTCGTCGTCGACCAGCAGCAGCAGTTCGCCATTACCCCGGGGGGCGAACGGCACCCGGGAGTCGCGGCGGGCGGCCAGATCGGCCTCGGCGGCGGGCAGGTAAACCTCAAAGGTAGTGCCGGCTCCGACGGTGGTCTGCAGCGTGATGAAGCCCTGGTGATTTTCCACGATGCCACGGACGGTGGAAAGCCCGAGTCCGGTGCCCTTGCCTTCGCCCTTGGTCGTGAAAAAGGGTTCCCAAATATGCGCGAACATCTCGGGCGGGATGCCGCTGCCGTTGTCACTGACCTCGATGACCAGGAAACGGCCCGGGCGCGCCCCGGTGAGGGCCGCGGCTTCCTTCGCCTCCAGCCGGCGGTTGCCCATGGCCAGCCGGAGCGTGCCGCCGTTCGGCATGGCATCGCGCGCGTTGACGCAAAGGTTGAGCAGGACCTGGTGGATCTGCGTGGGGTTGGCCGTGACGGGCCAGAGATCGGAAGGGATGGCCTGCTCCAACCGGATGGACTTGGGAAAACTCTCCTCGATCAGCACGATGATGTCGCGGATGAGGTGCTTGACCTGCAGCACCCGCGGTTCGCCGGCGGTGCCGTGGGCGAACGCCAGGATCTGCCGCACCAGGTTCGCGCCGCGCTCGGCGCTGTGCTCGAGGGTCTCGAGCAGCCGCAGGTCGAGCGGATCGGTGGCCCGGGTGCGCAGCATGGGGCCGGTCATCAGGATCGGGGTGAGCACATTGTTCAGGTCGTGGGCGATGCCCGCGGCCAGCATCCCGAGGCCCTCCAGGCGCTGGGCGCGGAAGAACTGCTCCTGCAGCTTCTTTTTTTCGGTGATGTCGGTGCCGATGTTGAGCCGGCCCGTCGGCCGGCCGGCCGCGTCGCGCAACAGGGTGACGCGCAGGTCCAGTTCCAAGGCGGTGCCGCTTTTCGTCAGGATCCGGACCTCGCCCTGCCAGGCGCCGGCCTCGCCGACGAGCCGGCGGATGTGGTCCACGCGTTCGTCCTGGCCCGTGACGACCAACTCGGTCAGGGGCCGGCCCATCACCTCCTCCCACCGCCAGCCGCTGAGCCGCTCCGCGCCGTCATTCCACAGGGTGATGCCGCCGTCCAGGCTGGTGACCACGATGGCATCACGCGCCATGTTGATGTAATCAGCCTGATCGCGCAGCACGGCCCCGGCCCGGTCACGGACCCGGCGGTCGTGGTTTTCGCGCCAGGCGCGTTCGATGGCGGCGGGCAGGCGGTGCAGCCGCTCCTTGAGCACATAGTCGGCGGCGCCGGCCTGCACCGCTTCGACGGCCAGATCCTCGCCGATCGGGCCGTCGACAAAGATGAACGGGGTGTCGGGGGATAGCTCGCGGGCGAGCGCCAGCGCCTCGCGGCCGCCGAAGCCGGGCGGCGTGAATCCGGACAGGATGAGTCCGTGGTTTCCCTGGCGCAAGGCCCCGAGGAAGGCGGTGCGGTCGCCGACCAGCGTGATATCGCCCTCCGGCCATTCGGCGCGCAGCAATACGCGCAGCGACTCGGCGTCATCCCGGTCGTCCTCGAGGTGGAGGATTTTCATGGGGCGGAGCGGATTCATGGTTCTGGGAAAGGGAGCAATACCTGCGGCCGGCCCCGCGGATGATGATGGCGCGGAGAACCGCCGGCCTGATGCCGGGTCCTCGATTTCAGCCTGCGCGGGCAGGAGCTGAAGGCCCTTGTGCGCATGTCGGCTCAACGCATATCAAAGCCGGGATTCTTATCGCGGTAAAAAAACACCTGTTCGCAGGTGTTTTGGTCAGGCCGGCATCGAGGCGGCCGTGGCGCGAGGCGCTGGTGCTCGGGCTGAGCAACGGCCGGCCGCTCAACCCAATTGGGCCGCGAAGCACGTGCCGGCGATCGTCGAATGGTGATTTCCAGGCGACCAAGGGTGGAGGGTCGAGCCTGGGCGGCTCACGGTGTTCGTCGGCGCCTCGTCTGCGGACATCCGGCTCATCGGCAATTTCACATTCACGCGGCCCGACGGCACGGTGCCGGAGGAAGTGGCGCTGAAATAGCGCGGCCCTTCGCGGGCGGGGTCGCCCGCGCTCCAACGGCTGGAGCCACGGCTACCTCGCCGTGGAATTTGTCGGGGCATAAAAAACCCGCCGGGTGTCCGGCGGGTTCGAGGCGGAAAGGGACGGCAGATTTACTTCGTCTGCCGGAGGGTGATCTCGCCGTTCATGGTGGAGATCTTGATATCCACGCCGCCGCCGTTGAGTTCGCCGGTGACCAGCTTGCCGCCGGTGATGGGGGGCATCGGGGGTCGCGGGGCGCGGGGGGCGCGCGCGGGTTTCGGCGTGGCTGCGGCTTCGGGAGCCTCGGGGGTCTCGGCGGCTTCGATCTCCTCGCTGGCCTCCTTGACGGCCCGCGCGACTTCGCGCGAAACCTCCCGCCCGATCTGGACCGCGGCGCGCGCGGCGTCGGCGGCGGCCCGGGCGATCTCGCGGGCGTTGGCCTCGGAACCGTAGGCGTAGCTGTAGCCACTGTGCTTGCTGCCCTCGGACTTCGTCTTGAGCGCGTCCTCGGGAAAATCGGTGAGGATGGAACCGTTGTGGGTGCGCATCCGGATGCTGGCCTTGGTGTCGGCCGGGATGCGGAGGTCCACCTCGCCGTTCATCGAGGTGATGGAAACCAGTTTGGTCGGAGCCTTGGCGTAGATGGCGCGCACCTCGCCGTTCATCGTGTTGATGACGGCGGAGCCGACCAGGCCCTCGAGCTTCACCTCGCCGTTCATGTTGTTGACCTCGATGTCGCCCTCGACGTCCCGCACGACGAGATCGCCGCCGGCGTCGGTCTTGAGGTTCAGCTTCATGGCGCGCGGCACCGAGATCTTGAACTCGGCGTCGTGGCCGGCCCAGGGATTGTCGCCCGCGAGGCGGAGGGTGACGACGTTATCGTTCTCGGTGAGTTCGAAGCTGACCTCGTCGTCGAGGCGGCGCAGGCCGCCGGGCCGCGTGGGCTTGGCGTTCTTCTGCGTGAGGGTGGACTCGACCGTGACAGTGTCGCCGTCGACGCCGACGATGCGGATGTCGGCCCAGGGCATGTCGAGGGTCAGCGTGGCCGGTTTGGCGGGATCGGAGAGCTTGACCGTGGCGGAGGTGTCCTGGCTGAGTTTCGCTTCTTGGGCGGCCATTTCGGCGCCGGTGAGGCTGCGGATGCCAGCGGAACCACCTTGGTTGCGGTTGATCGACGATTGCTCGGCGGCGCGCGGGGACTGCGCCGGCAGGGCCGTGGCGGTGGTGAGCACGGTGAGCGCGAGCAGGGTGCGGGTGAGGAGAAGGTTTTTCATGTAAGGACGGGCTTGACGGTGGTGGACTGCGTGACGGACGGGTTGGTGGTTTCGGGCCGGGTGGTGGGGGTGCGCAAGGAGGCGAGGGCGCGGCGGGCGGCGTCACGGACATTGACGTCGAGCGCCTCGTCGCGGGAAATTTTCTCGAAGACGGGCAGGGCGTTCTGCTCGCGGGCGTCGGCGAGCAGCTCGATCATCGCGACCTGCACCAGCGGGGCGCGCTCGCGCGGGAGGGCGGAGAGCACCCCGGCGCGGACGATCGAGTCGTCCGTGTGCTGGGCCAGGACCTCGACGGCGGAGAGGCGGACGTTGATGGACGGGTCGAAGGCGAGCGCGCCGACGAGGTCGGTGAGCACCTTGCGGTCGGGGCTCTTGAGGTCCATCTTGGCCAGCACGGTCTGCAGGCGGTCGCTGGTGGTCTGCTGCTGGAGCAGCGAGTAGGTGACGAGCTGGCCCATCGAATCAACCTGCGCCTTGAGGGCGGCGAGTTCCTTCTTGGCGGAATCATCGGTGGTCACGACGGGTTTGGGCGCGAGGTAATGCTGGCCGGCGAACAGGCCGCCGATCAGCAGCGCCAGGGCGAAGGCGAACTGCAGCGCGGGCTGGGCCGGCAGGAGCGCGGCGAAGAAGCGGTCGATCCGGCTGCGGGCGAGGGCGAACGGGCTCGGGGCGTCGGCCTCGCGCTGGTGCGTCTCGAGCATGGCGTAGAAATTCTCGCGCAGGCGCGGGCCGGGCTCGGGGGCGGCGGCGAGGGTATCGAGCTTGCGGGACATCTCCTGCAGGGCGGACCACTCGCGCTGGCACGTCGGGCAGCTGGCGAGGTGGGCGCGGAGCGCGGCGGATTCATCGGGCGGCAGGGTGCCGTCCTGATAATCGATGAAGCTATCCTGGACGCGGGTGCAGTTCATGGGAGGGAGGAGGGGAGAGTGAAAGTGAGGGTGAGTGAGTGGTGAAGGGGCGATGGAAAAGGTTCGGACACTTTATCGTTTCACTCTCACTTTGGCCTTCATCAGGCGGCCTTTTCCTTGCGGAGCTTGAAATAGACCTCGCGCAGCTCCTTGAGCGCGCGGTGGGCGCGGACCTTGACGGCGCCGACGGAGCAGTCGAGGAGGCGGGCGATCTCCTTGTGCTCGATGTTCTGGAGGCGCGAGAGCACGAGGACCTCGCGGTGCTCGAGCGGCAGGCGGGCGAGGGCGGCGCGGAGGAGCACGGTGTCGTCGGCCGTCGCGGCCTGCTCGGAGGGCTGGGGCTCGGGCGTGGCCTGCTCGAGCAGGTGGGCCGGGTCGGTCGGGACCGGCGTGGCGGCGTGCTTGCGGAAGTGGTCGGCGGCGACCTTGCGGGCGAGGTGGTAGATCCAGGCGGAGAACTTGCCCTCGTCGCGGTAGGTGTGCCGGTATTTGAGGATGCGGTAGAAGACGATCTGGACGAGATCCTCGCTGACCGACGGCTGGTTGGTCAGGCGCACGAAGAAACCGTAGAGCGGACGGTTATACCGCTCGAAGAGATCCCCGAGCCGCCGGATTTCCCCGGCGCGCACGGCAATCATGAGTTCATGGTCGGAGGCGGCTTCCACGGCGACGGGCACACTAGCGGCGGCGGGCCGGGAGGGAACTCGGAACTGGGTGACGGGGGCGAGGATCATGGAGAGGGTTCATGGGTGGTGTGCGGCAGGTAATACTGTCCGGCCGGGGAAAGGTTACCGGGTTTCGCCCAAAAGGGGCTGGCGTGGCCCCGGGGCCGGGGCCTAGGTTCCGCGTCATGAACCGCCGTGATTTTCTCCTCCAATCCGGGGCGGCTGTCTCGCTGGGTCTGCTCGCACGCAGCCCGTTGTCGGCGCAGACCCCCGCTCCG
>JAQSDJ010000106.1 GCA_029945855.1 Lacunisphaera sp. | reverse complement strand
CAGCCGGACCTCGCCGGTCGTCGCATCCACCGTGAGATAGGCCGCGGTTACGAACACCAGGTCGCCGGCGCGCTCCAGCAAGGCCTTCAGTTTGGCGTTCACGGCGCAAAAAAACGCCCCGGGTTCGCCGGCCAGCGCTTGATGCTCCCGGATCAGTCCCCGGAACAAGGCCGTGATGAGGGCCGCGCGCACTCCATGACCCATCACGTCGCACAGAAACACGCCGGCCACTTGGTCCGAAACCGGAAACACTGCGAAGAAATCGCCAGCCACCTTGTGGCTGGGGATCCAACAATGGCAGAAGCGCAGCCGGCTGCGGTCGGACGCCACACCCGCCGGGAAAACCGGATAACGCTGCGGCAGCAGCGCCTGCTGCACCTCGCGGGCCATGGCGAGATCGGCCTCCATCTGGGTGTTCTGGCGGCGCAACTCGGCCGTGGACGCGGCCAGCTGCTCCTCCAACCGATGCCGCTCGAGCGCCCCGATGATCGAGCGCCGCAACGCCGGCAGGTTCACCGCCGACTTCACGAGATAGTCCTCGGCCCCGAGCTTCATCGCGTCCACCGCCACCTGCTCGCTGCCGGCCCCGGTCAGCATGATGACCACCGGCCGCTGCGCCTCGGGTTGCTCGTTCAGGACCTTGAGCAAGGTGAGCCCGTCGTCATCCGGCAGCATATAGTCGAGCAAAACGAGCTGGTAGGTGCCGCGCTGGAACTCGACGCGCGCCGCGGCGCCGGTGCCGACGCAGGTCGTCACGCACGCCAGGCCTTCCCCGATATTGCGCAACAGCCCGCGCAGCATGGCGGACATCGTTGGGTCGTCGTCGACGACCAGAACGGGGATGGGCGAAGGGTCCATGGCGGGCAGCCCAAGCATCACCCGACGGAAGCGGCACGCGAGCGCATTTTGCCGGTTCGCGCCGGCTGGGCGAGCCCAGCGCCATCAGCGACACCCCATCAAACGCGAAGACGTGTCGCGACCAAACAAAAGGGTCGCCGGTTGGCGGCCCCGCGTGGCGACGATCCTGACGCAGTGAATCAGTTCGTGATGTCGTGCGTCGTGCTCTGCTCCCGGACGGGCACGTAGACCTTATACCATTCCTTCTGCGCCGGGCTGTCGGTGTAGGCCTTGAACGCGGCTTCATCGGCGAACTCCATGACAAAGGCGTGCGTCCGCTTCTTTTCAGTGCCCGGGGCATTCTGCACCTTGATGGATTTGACCCAGACCCGGGTGATGCCGGGATAGGCCGCGGGCAGCGCCTTGACGCCGTCGAGGGCCGCTTGGATCTGCTCCGGCGTGGCGGTGTCCTTGAACTTCACGGTGACGACATGGATGACGGACTTGGGCGCCGTGTCGGCGGCCGTGGCGGTGATCGCGCCGAGGGGAAGCAACGAGGCGGTGAGGAGGAGGGTAAGCAGTTTTTTCATGGGATTCGTGGGTTGAGAGCAGAACGAATAATCTGATTTCAGCTCACCGCAAGTCCGACTGAGCAAAGAATTCCTGTCGGCCGCCGCCGGCTTGCGGTTTGACCTCCGGTCCGATTCGTCAAGTTTGGTGCCACCATGCGCATCACTCCCCTTCCCCCGCGCGAGCTGTTCGTCGCCCTGATGTCCGCCTTGGCCCTAGCGACCGCCGCAGCCGTCGAGCCCCCGCATCCATGGCCGGCTGATCCGTTCTTTTCCGTCACGGCCGAACGCATCGCCAACCTCCCCTTCGCCGCCCAGCCGGCGTGGCGGGCGTATTGGGAAAAATCCCAAAAAGCCTCCCGGCTGCTGCCGGGCCGGGACCTCGTGGACCGTTCCGCCAACCGGCCCCTCGCCGGGCCGCCGATCGGGGCCAGTTACAGCCGGGGCGTCCGGCTGGATGCGCCGGCAAACTGGTATGCCTCGGATGAGGCGAGAGCCATCGCCGACCGGGTGGTGAACTGGCAGACGGCCGTCGGCGCCTGGATGAAAAGCGGGGACTATGCCCGCAACCGCCTCCCTGCGGACGACGAACACGACGCCTGGAGCGGCGGCACCTTTGACAACAATGCCACGATCAACGAACTCCGTTACCTCGCGCTCGTGCTGCACGCCGGCGGGAACGCCGAGGTCGCGCGCACCGCGGCTTGGCGAGATAGTTTCATGCGCGGACTGGTCTATATTTTCGATGCGCAATACCCCCACGGTGGCTTCCCGCAGATCTATCCGCTGGTCGGCTGGTATCACGACGCCATCACCTTCAACGACGACGTGATGCTCCACCTCCTCGATTTGCTCGAGGAGATCGGGGCCGGGCGGTCGGAATTCGCCTTCGTGCCGGCGGCGCAGGCGGCCCGGGCCCGGGAGAGTCATGCCGCTGGCGTCGCCTGTGTGCTCGCCACCCAACTGCGGGCCGCTGACGGCCGGCGCACCGTGTGGTGCCAGCAATACGACGCCCTCACCCAGCAACCGTGTGCGGCGCGAAACTTCGAGCCCGCGGCCGAGTGCTCGCTCGAAAGCGCCGCACTCGTGGAATTTCTCATGAAGCAGCCGCACCCGTCGCCCGAGCTCATCGCGGCGGTGCACGGCGCGATGCAGTGGTTCCGGAGCCACGCCTTGTCCGACGTGCATTGGGACCGCGCGGCGCCCGCCGGCACCGGTCTTGAGTCACGCCCGGGGGCACCGGCCCTGTGGGCGCGTTTTTATGAATTCGGCACCGGCAAGCCCATCTTCAGCGAGCGCGACCGCATGATCCATTACACCCCCACTGCGCTGAGCTTCGAGCGGCGGAAGGGCTATGGATGGTTCACGCCGGCGCCAGGGGCGCTCGGGCCACACTACGCGGCGTGGCAGACACTTCACCCGCGCTGAACAATCAGCGCACCAGCGGAATCAGCGCGCGCAGCCGCGGATCGCGCAGGTAGAGCCCGCCCCAGAGCAGGACGCCGAACACCACCTGCATCCCATATACATCGCCCACCCGCAGGTGGGTCAGGATCGCCCCGCCGAGGTAGCCGGTCAGCAAAATGGCCCCGAGCACGGCGGTGCGTGGGATCAGGTAGACGACGGTGCAGGCGAGTTCGAGGACACCGAGCCCGAAGGCCATGCTAACCGGCATTTCCAGGTGCTTGAAGCCCTCATCCAGTTGGGGTGAAGGGATGAATTTCATGACACCGCTGAAGAGCAGCATCAGCACAGGGAGGGCGCTCATGATACGGCCGGCCCAGAGGGCAGTTTTGGAGACTGGGGCGGGAGGAGTCGTGGATTGCATGGATGTGGGTGGGGTGGAGAAATGAGATTCCCCTGCAAGCAGGGTCGCAGCCGGGCCGCGACAAAATGAAGCGGGACTGGAGCTGGACGCAGCTCAAAAATCCGCCAACCGGCCCAGGAAAACATAGAACCTCGCGGCCGGCTCGGCCTGATGATCGAACCAGAGGAAGGGGGTGATCTGTTGGGTGATCTTAATCTGCATGGCGTGGTTGCTGTGAGCTGCCCCTACTTAACGAGCAAGCCGGTTCATTCCGGACAGGGCCGGTCCCGCCAACCGGGTCGCAAGCTACCACCGACCGGGGAGTTCATGGAGTGTAATGGAGCCACGATGGCCGCGGGCATAGACGACCATCCCCAGTTGAAAGCCGCTCCGCGGGAAAGAATGGGGTGTTTCGACGAAAATAATCTCCTGAATACCGAAACCCGCCTCACGGGCGTCGCGCAGTCGGGCCGTGGTCCAAGCATGGTTGATGGTCATGAGAAAGGCCACGTGTTCGGCGATCTTGAAGGAGTGACGCAAAAAGACGCGAATCTGGTTCCACGGCGGATTAGTGACGATCCTATCAACGGAATCTCGCCACTGGAGAAAATCGCGGCCGCGCTTGAGTTCGCACCACTCGGTGTCGCGTGGGAGGCAATCCATGATATGACCGTCGCCGCAACAGGGCTCGCGGATCCGGCCGGCGGGCGCGCGGTGATCGACGGCCGAGGAGCTTGTAGACGTGTCGTAATGGTAACCAATATGACGGATACGGCGGCACTGGCGTCCAGCGGGCCGGGGTCAGCAGGTCGAGGTCGTCCTAGTTGGTCATGGTGGGCAGCCGGGTGAGCACGTCGACCATGACTATAATCAGGACGATCTCCGCCCGCTGCTGCCGTCGCACTGGTCGCCTCCAGTATAGGCCGGATCTCTCCTGCACCCAAAACGGCACCAGCGGGGTCCTCATTGGGGCCAACCTTGGGCACCTCATTGGTCACAATCAAGGTCTCGGAGGTAGGTCGCCCGCCGGACGCTTACCTCGGCAGTAGAATTGCGGGTAATTGAAAGCCGGCCGGACGCTTACGCTTCAAGCGCTGCGGCGATTTTGTACAGGCAAAAAAAGAGGCCCGGTCCTTCTTTCGAAGAACCGGGCCATAAACCTGGCAACGACCTACTCTCGCGGGACCTAACGTCCTACTACCATTGGCTACGCGGGGCTTAACGGCCGTGTTCGAGATGGGAACGGGTGGGACCCCCGGTATATGGTCACCAGGAAACTTGCACTCCTTGCGGAGAAATTGAATCAAAGTTCAGACAAACCGACTGCGTGTAAGCAGGTGAAATAAACGCCTAGGTACTGAAAGTCTGCATAAACCGGTAAGGTCATTAGTAGCAGTAAGCTGAACGTATTACTACGCTTGCACTTTTGCCCTATCAACCGGGTGGTCTACCCGGACCTTACACCGTCTTGCGACGGATTGTGATCTTATCTTGGGATGAGCTTGGCGCTTAGATGCTTTCAGCGCTTATCTCTTCCGCACATAGCTACCCGGCGCTGCCCCTGACGGGACAACCGGAACACCAGAGGTGCGTCATTCTCGGTCCTCTCGTACTAGAGAATGAACCCCTCAAATCACAAACGCCCACAGCGGATAGAGGACCGAACTGTCTCACGACGTTCTGAACCCAACTCGCGTACCACTTTAATCGGCGAACAGCCGAACCCTTGGGACCTTCTCCAGCCCCAGGATGTGATGAGTCGACATCGAGGTGCCAAACCGCGCCGTCGCTGTGAACGCTTGGGCGCGATCAGCCTGTTATCCCTAGCGTACCTTTTGTCCTATGAGCGATGGCGATTCCACATTCAACCACCGGATCACTTGAACCTGCTTTCGCAACTGCTCGACTTGTTGGTCTCACAGTAAAGCTCCCTTATACTCATGCGCTCTATAGCCCGATTACCGACCGGGCTGAGGGAACCTTCGTAATCCTCCGTTACTCTTTGGGAGGATTCCGCCCCAGAAAAACTGACCTGCTATCACTGTCCCACGCCCAGATGATGGGTCGAGGTTAGACGCCTAACAATTAAAAACTGGTATTTCATATTTCGACTCGGCCCGCCCCTGGAGGCAGGCTTCACAGTCTCCCAGCTATGCTACGTATTAAAAATCAAGCGACAATAACAGCTTACAGTAAAGGTGCATAGGGTCTTTCCGTCCTGCTGCGGGTAGGCGGCATCTTCACCGCCACTACAATTTCACTGGGCATCTCTCCGAGACAGTTGTCAACTCGTTACTTGATTCGTGCGGGTCGGAACTTACCCGACAAGGAATTTCGCTACCTTAGGACCGTTATAGTTACGGCCGACATTCACGGGGGCTTAGACGCGAAGCTTGCACCTCACGCTTTCACCTTTCCGCATTGGTCACAAGTCACTCCCTATACGTCGGCTTGCGCCTTAGCAGAGAGCTGTGTTTTTGCTAAACAGTCGGTTGACACTCTTATCTGTGGCCGCTTGCGCGGCACCCCTTATAGCTAACATACGGGGTCAGTTTGCCGAGTTCCTTAGAGAGATTTAACCCACGCGCCTTAGAATACTCATCTATTCCACCTGTGTCGGTTTACGGTACGGGCACCCTATCAAATAGCCACGAAGCTTTTCCTGGAAGCCGAGTATCACACGAATTGCCTCAGCCGTAGCCTCAGCTTTTCATCGTCTTTCAGATAGATCCGGTATTTTACTCCCGGACAACCTACGGACTTGAACGGAAATCAGCGCCCCGCTCGTGTTAACTTTCTCCGTCACTCCTTGGCATCGAACTCCAATAAGGTGGTGCTGGAATATTGAACCAGCTGTGCATCGACTACTCCTTACGGCCTTGTCTTAGCTCCCGACTAACCCTGGGAGGACGAACCTTCCCCAGGAATCCTTGGAATTGAGGCGAGATGGATTTTAACCATCTTTATCGTTACTTATGTCTGCATTCTCACTTCCAAACGCTCCATGGTCGGTTACCCCTTCCACTTCGCTGCATTTGGAACGCTTTCCTACCACTCAACCTTGCGGTTGAATCCATAGCTTCGGTATACGGCTTAAGTCCCGATCATTTTCGGCGCAATTTCGCTCGATGGGTCAGCTGTTACGCACTGTTTAAATGATGGCTGCCTCTAAGCCAACATCCCCATTGTCTAAGCAAAATCACATCCTTTTACACTGAGCCGTATTTTGGGACCTTAACTGATGGTCTGGATTGTTCTCCTTTTGACTATGAAGGTTATCCCCCACAGTCTGACTGCCGAGCTTCACTCTGCGGTATTCGGAGTTTAATTAAGTTCAGTACCCCGGTAGGGGCCCTAGCTTATTTAGTGCTCTACCTCCGCAAATCAGCGCTCGACGCTATACCCAAATATATTTCGGAAAGAACCAGCTATCAGGGGGTTTGATTAGTCTTTCGCTCCTAACCACAACTCATCCGACAATTTCTCAAGATTGACCGGTTCGGACCTCCACTTCGTGTTACCGAAGTTTCATCCTGGTCATGGTTAGATCACCTCCCCTTCGGGTCTATTGCCGACAACTAAGCGCCCTATTCGGACTCGCTTTCGCTGCGCCTGCACCGCTTAGCGGCTTAGGCTTGCTACCGACAATAACTCGCAGACTCATTATACAAAAGGCAGGCCGTCACCCCACAAGGGGGCTCCGACTGACTTGTTAGCAGATGATTTCAGTTACTATTTCACTCCCCTAACAGGGGTGCTTTTCACCTTTCCCTCGCGGTACTAGTTCACTGTCGGTCGTCATCGAGTATTTAGCCTTATGCCGTGGTCGGCATGGATTCACACGGGGTTTCACGTGTCCCGTGCTACTCAGGATACCACTAGGTCTGCTTCGGTTTTCGAATACGGGGCTATCACCCTCTTTGGCCCGACTTTCCAGACGGTTTTCCTAACCTAAGCTTTCCATATTGTGGTCCTACAACCCCACCAGGATAAATCCCGATGGTTTGGGCTGTTCCGCTTTCGCTCGCCACTACTGACGGAATCGATTCTCTTTCTTTTCCTGCGGATACTGAGATGTTTCACTTCTCCGCGTGTTGCTCTATCGAGACTATGTATTCATCTCGAAGTGACACCGAATTACCGGTGCCGGGTTTCCCCATTCGGGCATCTCCGGATCAAAGCGTGTATGCCGCTCCCCGAAGCTTATCGCAGCTTGCTGCGCCCTTCATCGCCTGATGACGCCAAGGCATCCATCATCTGCTGTAACTGGTTTATGCAAACGCACAGTATTCTAGGCGTTTATCTTACCTTCTTACACAATTACATTTCTGTTTGTCTGAACTTTCAAAGAACAAAATTTGCTTCAGCGATTAGTCTCCGTCTGCCGCCATCCAACCCACCCCCCGTTTAAGCCTGCAGCTTAAAATGGTGGGCCCAGATGGACTTGAACCATCGACCCCGCGCTTATCAAGCGCGTGCTCTAACCAACTGAGCTATGAGCCCAAGGTCTGAGAATGTGGCAGTTAAACCAAAATTGGTTTCGTCTGCTCAATCTGGTGGAGCCGGCGAGATTCGAACTCGCGACCCCCTGCTTGCAAAGCAGGTGCTCTACCAACTGAGCTACGACCCCGAAATTGGTCGGACTATTGCTGTAAAGAACTTTTGGTTCTCGATATTTACTTTGTGCGATCAACTGAGACCCGGAAGCCTAAGCTTCCTTCGACCATCGGCTAGTCAACTGAATGACTACTGCCGTCTCCTTAAAAAGGAGGTGATCCAGCCGCAGGTTCCCCTACGGCTACCTTGTTACGACTTCGTCCCAATCACCAGCCTCACCTTAGGGCGCCGCCTCCATTGCTGGTTGGCAAACGCACTTCGGGCGAAACCGGCTTTCATGACGTGACGGGCGGTGTGTACAAGGCCCGGGAACGTATTCACGGCGTCGTAGCTGATACGCCATTACTAGCGATTCCGGCTTCATGCAGTCGAGTTGCAGACTGCAATCTGAACTGGGCCCGGTTTTTGGGATTTGCTCCACCTCGCGGTCTTGCGTCCCTCTGTACCGGGCATTGTAGCACGTGTGCAGCCCAGGCCGTAAGGGCCATCCTGACTTGACGTCATCCCCACCTTCCCACCCTCAGAGAGGGTTTGTCTCCCTAGAGTGCCCAGCTTTACCTGATGGCAACTAAGGACAGGGGTTGCGCTCGTTGCGCGACTTAACGCAACATCTCACGACACGAGCTGACGACAGCCATGCAGCACCTGTGCACCAGCCCCGAAGGGAGAACGCCTTTCAGCGTCTGTCTAGTGCATGTCAAGGCCTGGTAAGGTTCTTCGCGTTGCATCGAATTGAGCCACCTGCTCCACCGCTTGTGCGGGCCCCCGTCAATTCCTTTGAGTTTTAGTCTTGCGACCGTAGTCCTCAGGCGGCACACTTAACGCGTTAGCTTGGGCCCTAGTGGGGTCGAATCCGCTAAGACCTAGTGTGCACCGTTTAGGGCATGGACTACAGGGGTATCTAATCCCTTTTGCTCCCCATGCTTTCGTGCCTGAGCGTCAGTAATTGTCCAGGTAACCGCCTTCGCCTCTGGTGTTCCTCACGATATCTACGCATTTCACTGCTACACCGTGAATTCCGTTACCCTCTCCAATACTCTAGTCGAGTAGTTTCAGACGCAGTTCCGAGGTTGAGCCTCGGGATTTCACATCTGACACACTCAACCGCCTGCGCACCCTTTACGCCCAGTGAATCCGAATAACGCTTGCAGTCTCTGTATTACCGCGGCTGCTGGCACAGAGTTAGCCACTGCTTCCTCTCCGGGTTAAGTCAGGCTTCAAGCTGTTAACTTGAAGCGTTTCTTCCCCGGTGACAGAGGTTTACAACCCGAAGGCCTTCATCCCTCACGCGGCGTCGCACCATCAGGCTTGCGCCCATTGTGAATGATTCGAAACTGCTGCCACCCGTAGGTGTCTGGACCGTGTCTCAGTTCCAGTGTGGCTGATCATCCTCTCAGATCAGCTACCCGTCTTAGCCTTGGTGAGCCGTTACCTCGCCAACTAGCTGATAGGCCGCGAACTCCTCTATTAGCGTCAGGCCTTGCGGTCCCTGACTTTAGTATGCCTCTCAGGAGAGAGGCAACCACATGCGGTATTAATCCGGCTTTCGCCGAGCTATTCCACACTAAAAGGTAGATTGTTCACGTGTTACGCACCCGTTCGCCACTGCTTTTCAAATGTATTGCTACACCTGAAAAACCGTTCGACTTGCATGTCTTAACCACGCCGCCAGCGTTCATTCTGAGCCAGGATCAAACTCTCCGAAAAAAGAGAGTCACGAATCCTAGTGATTCATGAACTACTTATTGAGACGAGCCCGAAGGCTCGCCTCGTATTAACTTGGAATATGTTGATTGGGGGTCCCAATCAATCGCACAAAGTAAATTTCAAAGAACCACTCCCCGCTAGGGGAAAGATTTCCAAGAAGACATTTGTATTTTGCTTCGTCAACACTTTTCCCGAAATTATCGAAGAAAGTTTTGTGAAGGAACGCTGTCTTTTCTCGGCCACTTCGCTTGCCACTCCCACATCAGGCGGGCGGTGTTAAGCGAATGGATTGGCGAACATGGGAATTGTGTTTTCTTAATCAAGATCTTTTTAGATAAATATCCTAATGGTGTCGCTAGATAATGATAGATAACGAATAACGACAGATAAAACTCTTGTTCTCCCTGCGCGATCTGCCTTCGGAAAATTACTAATACGCTTCTCCCAACCCACACGGCACTTGTATCCCAGAACTTGATACACATACCACCTCACGCATGAAGAATGCTCGCCTGATTGACCGCTTTGACGCCTGCCTCAAGAGACTAATTTCCAACCGTCACCGCGGCCATTTCCCCGCGCGCATAGTGGCTCAATTCGTCCGCACTGGCCATGAATTGGCCAGGGTAATGGTGCGTGTCCCGCCTTAGCCCCGGGATCTCGCCTGACTCACAGTCCCATGCGAGCAGAAACCAGTTCATTTATCTGAGGTGAGCGACCGTTAAGATCTAGAGCGATACAGTGGGATGGGCGATTGCAGGTATACGACACTTCGACAAGGTCGGCCATTCCTTCTGCATATGGAAAATGGCGACCCACGTTCAGGGCAATCCAGTCAAAGAGAATATGGGGTTTAGAACCAACTCGCCAGCTAAGAACCGCCCGATTCGGAGGATTTGAGTGATAGAAATTTGCACGAATTTACGCAATTTCGTGGCACTTGGAGGCAAATTTAGCCTGCTTTGAATCAAATACTCGCTGATTTTACAAATATGAGGTTTTACGGACATTCAGTGATTGCTATGTCCGAACAAACTTCTTTTGAACGCGAACATCAATAACGGCACTAACCTGTGCCGAACTAACTCAACCAAGGCGAAAGCTTGGACCTAAAACAAATTAAGCAGATCATCGATTTAATGAAGCGCTCGGAACTCAGCGAGTTCGAGTTCGAAGAGGAAGGCTTCAAGATCAAGATCAAGCGCGGCTCGGGTGGACAACCCATCTTCACCTCAGTGCCACTCGCCCCCCAATCATACCCCGCTGCCCCGGGACCAGCCCAAGCGGGCTCGCCGGCAACGCCGGCTCAGATCACCCCGGGTTCCGGCCCAACATCAGCAAGCGAAGAGATCGGCTTTGCCTACGTGAAGTCCCCTATGGTAGGAACTTTCTATCGGTCACCCTCCCCTGAAAACCCGGTATTCGTGGATGTTAACGCCAAGGTGGAGGAAAAAACCGTGGTCTGCATCATCGAGGCCATGAAGATCATGAACGAGATCCAGGCTGAGACCAAGGGAACGGTCGTTGAGGTGCTGGTTGAAAACGGCCAACCTGTTGAATACGGGCAGCGCCTCTTCAAAATAAAGCTCGGCTGACGAGATTCTTCATTTCAAGCCGGGCAGCCATTGTCCGGCTTATCTTTTTCTATACTAGCATGATCCAAAAGGTCCTCATCGCCAATCGCGGTGAAATCGCGCTCCGCATTATCCGCGCCTGTCGCGAAATGGGCATCAAGACTCTCGCCGTCTACTCCGAAGCCGATGTCCAGTCACTGCATGTCCAGCTGGCGGATGAGGCAATCTGCATAGGAGGGCCTAGAAGTTCCGACAGCTACCTCCGCGCTGATCGCATCATCAGTGCCGCCGAGATTGCGGATGTTGACGCGATCCACCCGGGCTATGGATTTCTCTCCGAGAACGCCAAGTTCGCGGAACAGTGTGAATCCTGCAATATCAAGTTCATCGGCCCGAAATCCAAGAGCATCCGCATCATGGGCGACAAGGCCATCGCCAAGGACACGGTGCGCAAGGCGGGCGTGAGTATCGTGCCCGGCTCCGACGGCCCGGTGGAAAATGAAACGGAGGCCGTCAAGGTGGCCCGCAAAATTGGATATCCGGTCATCATCAAGGCCGTCGCCGGTGGCGGCGGTCGCGGCATGCGCATCGCCCACAACGATGTTTCCTTCGCGAAGGAATTCCACGTCGCCCGCAACGAGGCGGAAAAAGCCTTCGGCAATGGCGCCGTCTACATCGAGAAATATATCGAGAAACCGCGGCACATCGAGTTTCAGATCCTCGCCGACAGTCACGGCAAGGTGCTCCACCTCGGCGAGCGCGACTGCTCGGTCCAGCGCCGCCACCAGAAACTGATCGAGGAATCCCCCTCCCCCTTCCTCAACGCCGACCTGCGGAAAAAGATGGGCAAGGCGGCCGTCAAGGCCGCGGAAGCCGCGGAATATCAGAATGCCGGCACGATTGAGTTCCTCGTCGATGCCAAGGGCAATTTCTACTTCATCGAGATGAACACGCGCATCCAGGTGGAGCACCCCGTCACCGAGGAAGTGACCGGCATCGACCTGGTCAAACAACAGATCAGCATCGCCAACGGCGACAAGCTGGGCTTCGACCAGAGCGACATCAAGTTCGAGAAGCACGCCATCGAGTGCCGCATCAACGCCGAGGATCCGGCCCGCAACTTTACCCCTTCCCCGGGCACCATCAGCCTGTATTATCCCCCCGGCGGCTTTGGCGTCCGGGTCGATTCGCATGCCTACAGCGGCTACGCCATTCCGCCGTATTACGACAGCATGATCGGCAAGCTCATCTGCTTCGGCCCCACTCGCAAGGTGGCCCTGCAACGCTCCTATCGCGCCCTGAGCGAATACCTCGTCCGCGGCATCAAGACCACCATCCCCCTGCACAAGGCCATCATGAGCGACCCCGTTTTCATCGAGGGCAAGGCCACCACCGCCTATATGGAGGACTTCATGTCGCGCACCCCCACCGATCTCTTCTGATCCGGCCGCGACATTTTCGACCTTGCCCCTTAACCGCGACACTTCCGTTTCGCGGTTAATTTTTTTCCCCGATGCCCCGCTCCGCCGCCACCTGGATCGCCTCGGCCTTGTTCGCGGTGCTGGTGCTGGCCAAATTCAGCCCGCAAACCGGTTTCACGAGCCTCCTTCGCTTCGGCGAAACGTGGCAAGACCGCCGCCACAGTTCTCTGCACGACCTGCCGATCGCGACCGTGCCGCGATCAAACGGCTATGATGGACAGTTCTACGCCCAAATCGCCCTGGACCCGCTGCTGCGAGGCGCCCAACTCGCACAGATCATCGACGCCCCGGCATACCGCGCCCGCCGTATCCTGACTCCGGCCGCTGCCGGCGCCATCGGCCTCGGCAATCCTTGGTGGACCCTGCAGGCCTACGCGCTGATCAACGTATTCTGCTGGTTCGCCCTCGGCTGGCTTCTCCTGAAGCAAATCGAAGGAACAGGCTGGCTGGCCTTTGCCCGTTGGGCTGGTTGCATGTTCAGTCTGGGCGTGCTCGACAGCGTGCGTCAGTCACTGGTCGATCTGCCCGCCCTGTTGCTGCTTGTTCTGGCGGTCACAGCCCACACCCAAGCCCGCGCCCCTCTCTGGCTGGGTTTGGGCAGCCTGGCCAAGGAAACCAACCTTCTCGGGGCCTTCGCGCTCAGCTGTGACGCATCCCTTAGGCCTTTCCTGTGGAAACGGGCTGTCACCGCCCTGTTGGCCACGAGCCTGCCCCTCGCCCTCTGGTCGGTCTACGTCCATCAACGCCTCGGCGACTCCACGGGAGGCAATGGACTGGGCAATTTCACCTGGCCTCTCCTCGGCCTGCTCAAGCAAACCCAAATCTCCCTGCGCGAGATATCGCTGGGCAATTTCGACAGTCGCTACACCTTTGGCCTCATCGGCATAATCGGCCTTGGCACCCAATTCTGGGTGCTATGGCGCCACCGGCAGCCCGCTTCCCCTTGGTGGCGGATCGGGGTCGCTTATTCTCTCCTGCTGTTATTCCTCAGTTCATGGGTCTGGTCCGGTTATTGGGCCGCGTGTCGGGCCGTTTTACCGGTGACCTTTGCCTTCAATCTCCTGCTCCCGGCCAATCGTTTCTTCTGGCCCCTGTGGATCACAGGCAACCTGACCCTCGTTCATGCTGTCTGGCGATTCCTCTAAATCCATGCGTGCTTACCTCCTGATTGCCGGCTGCCTGCTCCTTGGCACCCACCTCCTTGCCGCCGAACCCACCGCCGTCGAACGACTGACTTCGTTCATGACCGGCACCTTCACCAGCGCCGACCAGGCTCGCGGCGACCAAAACTTCCGTGACGTCACCCTGCATGTAGCCCGCCTCTGGCCCGACCGCCCGGACGGCCCCTGGCTCTATGCCGAACAAGCCCTCACCGATGCCCCCGATCATCCCTATCGTCAGCGCATCTTCCACCTCTCGCCCGGGGCTGACGGCTCCGTGGTGTGCCGCATTTTCGACCTACCCGATCCTCTCGCCGCCACCGGCGCCTGGAAGGACCCATCCCGCCTCGCCCAGCTCAATCCAGCCACCCTGACCTCACGCGAGGGCTGCAATCTTGTCCTGCGCCCGCAGCCCGACGGCTCCTTCAAGGGCGGCACCGAGGGCAAGGCCTGCCACAGCACCCTGCCGGGCGTCGCTTACGCCACCAACGTGACCACCGTCAGCGCCAAGGAAACCATCACCTGGGAACGCGGCTACAACGCCAGCGACACCCAGATCTGGGGCTCCCTCCACGGCGGCTATATCTTCAAGCGGATCGAATGAACCCGCGATCCACCCCATTGAACTGAACTGGAGCCTGCAGACAGCCCGGTGGAGGCGAGCCTTCTCCCTCGCGCCATCCCCGCCGGACCAGGAATAGGTGGGCGTGGGCCGTATCCGAAGAGTTCAGTCAAAAAGGATCATGGCAGGTGTTTCGGGGATGAAGCCAAAACCACCAACCAAGGATAACATGACCCGTCCGACCGAGGTAATGACGAAAGCGATCATCCCTCGCAGTTGTGTCCGTCAAGTTCAGCAAAAAGGGATCGATGGTTGGTGGGATTGGTGGGTTAAAAGTATATTTGGGAAGGGGTGCAGGGGAAGGGGCGCAGCCCCTTCCCCGCTCTGGATGGGTTAGGCGGCTTTGGTTTGCGCAGGGCGTTCGTGCGCGAGCAGGCCCATGTTCAGGTAACGGTTTTCCTCGACCCATTGTTCGTGGATCTCGATGGCGAGGGCCCGAGACAGGCGCAGGCAGGAGATCTCGTCGGGGAAGATGCGCACCAGCAAGGTCCGGCGTTTGAGTTCCTGATTGAGCCGTTCGAGCATGTTCGTTGAGCGGAGGTGCTTGTGGTGCTCCCGGGGCAGCAGGAAGAAGGTGAAGGTCTCCTCGATGTTGGCTTCGACCCAGGCGCAGAGCTTGGGGTGCTTCTCGGTCCAGCGTTCCAGCCAACGGGTCAGATCGGTGCGCGCTTCCAGCACCGCGTGTCGTTCGTAGAGCCAGGTCAGCTCGGTGATGCAGTCGTCGGCGTGGCGGCGGCCGAGCTGGTCGCGGGCGTTGCGCAGGAAGTGGACGTAGCAGCGTTGCCAGCGGGCCTCGGGCAAGACCTCCATGATGGCGCGCTTGAGCCCGGGATGATCGTCGCTGACGACCACCTGCACCCCGTGCAACCCACGTTCCTTCAGGCCGAGCAGCTGGGTCTTCCATGTGCCCGTGCTCTCCCGGGCGGCCAGCTCGACCGCGAGGACTTGGCGGCGTCCGTCCCGGCCCACGCCCAGGGCGATTTGCACCGCCCGGCTCTGGCCCAGGCCATCCTCCCGCACCCGCTCATAGCGGGCGTCGAGGATCAGGTAGGCGAAGGGATCCTCCAGCCGCCGGGTAAAAAAGCGCTGCAACTCCTCGTCGAGCTTGGCGTTGATCGCACTGACGGCACTGGCGCTAAACTCGTGCCCGCAAAGCTCCTCGGTGATCAACTTCACCCGGCGGGTGGACACCCCCTGCACATACATCGTCATCAACGCGGCCACCAGGGCCTTCTCACTGCGTTGATAACGGGCGAACAGTTCGGTCGAGAACCGGCCCTGCCGGTCCTGCGGCACCCGCAGCTCCAATTTGCCCACCCGGGTGATCAGACTGCGCCCATAGTAACCGCTGCGGTAGCCTTGCCGCCCGCTGGTGCGCTCGCCCTTGGCCGCTTGCAGGCTCTGCTCCATCTCGCACTCCAGCACCTCCTGCAAGATGACCTGCAGGGCGCCCTTCAGCGCCCCATCCTCGGTCAACAGCTCAGCTTCATCAGTTCTTGTTTGCTCAATGTCACGGTGTCATCCTTCAGCTTCGGTCGGGTCATGGTATGGTTTATCCTTCGTTGGTGGTTTTTGGCTTAAGCACCAAACCACCTACCATGACCCGGCTTTTTGCTGAACTCTCCGGACACTACCCCCACGCGTGACCGCAACTCAATTGCCGCTATGACTCCGTTCACGCGCCGGGCACGCCAGGGTCTGCTTCGTCTCATCCTCTCACTCGTCGGTTTGGCGGCATCAGCCCTGCTCCTGCCGGCCCGCGAGTTCCATGTCGCTCCAGACGGGCACGACTCGGCGGCCGGCACCGCGCAAGCCCCGTGGCGCACTTGGGCCCGCGCGATCGAAGCGGTCCGTGAGTCCCGGCGCACCATGCCGGCGGAGGCCGTCACCTTGCTTTTCCATGGCGGAGAGTATCCGGCGGAGAGTGTCATGCTGGACGCGAGCCTCAGCGGCTCGCCCACGGCGCCGGTCGTGTTCGCGGCCGCTGACGGCCAGACCCCGGTCTTTGCCGGCAGTGTGCGGCTGCGCGACTGGCGCCCCCTCCGTGACCCGCCGCCCCAGTTGCCGGCCGACGTCGCCAGCCGGATCGTCGTCTGCAATGTCGCCGCTGCGGGCGTCGCGGATTACGGCGACCCCACGGCGCTCGGGCTGCGCCCGGAGCTCTTTCGCGATGGGCAAGCCCAGGTTCTTGCACGCTGGCCGGACCTGGGTTTTACCCACGCGGGCAAGGCCCGGGGCGCGACGCCCGTCGGACCCAACTGGGCCAACTTCACCGGCACCGTCGAGGGCGTCTTCGAATATGCCGACCTCCGCCATGAACGTTGGGCCCGCGAGACCGACCCGCGCCTCGGCGGCTACTGGTTCTGGGACTGGGCCGAGGAATTCCTCAAGCTCGCCCGCCTCGAGCCCGGCCCGAGGCTCATCTACACCGAACCGCGCCACCAATACGGCTACCGCGATGCCTCCCGCTACTTCGGTCTCAACCTGCTGTGCGAGCTGGACCGACCCGGCGAGTGGTATCTCGATCGCTCCGCGGGCCTGCTTTACTGGTATCCCGACACCCTGCTCCAGCCTGCGACCGAGGTGACGCTTACCACCTTCACCGCGCCGTACGTCGTCACCCTGGACGGGTGTTCGTTCGTCACACTGCGCGGGCTGACATTCCGGGAATGTCGCGGCAGCGGCATCCTCGTGCGCGGCGGCTCCGACTGCCGGATCGAGGCCTGTCGGCTGCAGCGCTTCGGCCGCGACGGCATCCACATCGAGGGTGGTTTCCGCCACGGCATCACCGGCTCCTGGCTCGAGCACCTCGGGTGCAGCGGCATCCGCCTCGCCGGGGGCGATCGCCGCACGCTCACCCCGGCGGCCCACTTCATCGAGCACACGGTCGTGTCGTCGTTCTCGCTCTTCAAGCGCACCTATGAGCCGGCCGTCCACGTCAGTGGTTGCGGCTTCCGCATTGCGCACAACTTTTTCACCCGCTCGTCGTCCTCCGCTCTGCGCCTCGACGGCAACGATATCCTCGTCGAATACAACCGCGTCTCCCACGTCGTCGAGGAATCCGACGATCAGGGTGGCGTCGACTGCTGGTACGACCCCTCGTTCCAGGGCATCACCATCCGTTACAACCACTGGTCCGACATCGTGGGCGGCACCCACGCCGGCGCCGCCGCCGTGCGCCTCGACGACATGATCAGCGGCGTCACGGTCCACGGCAACGTGTTCGCACGCTGCGGCGCGCGCATGTTCGGCGCGGTGCAGATCAACGGCGGCAAGGCCAACGTTGTCGAAAACAACCTGTTCCTCAACTGCCCCGCCGCCGTCAGCTTCACCATGCCTTGGACGGAGGAGAAATGGTTCACGCAACTCGACGGTCCCGTGATCCGCCAAAAGCTATATCAGGATGTCGACATCCGCGCCGAGCCCTACTCCAGCCGCTACGCGGTGCTCCGTCATCTCCGCGAAGACATCAACGTCAACACCGTCCGGCACAACCTCGTCATCGGCGCCGAGGAATTGCTCCGCCACGCCGGCACCCGCCAGATCGTGCACGACAACCGCCAGCTCCCGGCGACGGACCTCCCCCTCGCCGCTCTGTGCGAGCCGGCCTTTCTTCGCTCCCACGGCCTCACCGAAGCCATCCCGCTCGCCGCGATGGGTCCGCAGCGTAACCCGTGGATGCGCCCATGACCCCGGCCCGCCGTTTTCCGCGCCGCCCGAGGGCGCAGGGGACGCCGATTTCACGCCAGGCTATCAGCGGCGGGCCACACCACACGGTGATTACACCGTTCACCGGCTCAGGCCGCTGATCCGCCACCCCGAGTTCACCCCGAAGGCTTGTCTTCCGGCTGTCTGCCGGTAGTTGTTTTTGCCGATGAGCGGACTCGAAAACAGCGAGATGGTTGAGCGAGGATCCGGCACGGCCTCAAAATCCCTGCCACATGGAAGCCGCGGTCTGACATTCCGCACCAGGCACCCCTTCCCCTTAAACCCCTACCCCCGGGTCTCGAGTAATTCGATATTCCAGTTTCCTACCAGTGGGAGTGAGTGGGAGTGGAGAGTCTTCTCTTTGCGCACGGTCATTACCGCATAATGGCCCTGTACCAACATTGCCTGCTTTGGAAGAATTATGCTCGACATAATCTTTGGTGTCGAAATTAGCTTCCGCCGCCATTCCAACCCACACCACACAAATCCACACCCTCATGAAAAAACGCATCCTGTTTGCGGCCTTCTTCGCGGTCCTTTTCGGCAACATTCTGACGGCGCAGATTGTATTCACCATTCAGGCCACGCCCAGCATCACGGCGACGGCGTTTGGCTACACGGCGGATGTTCCCTACACGTTCGTATTCCAGACTGGAAGCAGTTACGTGGACACGCTGCCGTATAGTGAGTTTACCACCACACGTAATTACTGGAGGGAAGAGGACACCCCCGACGGCCAGTTGTTTCTCAGCGTGGCGGGCAGCGGGTTGCAGGGCACCTTCGAGCGACCGGCAACCGACGAGGAATAGCCCCACAGCTCCATCGACCTCCTTTCCAATGGAACTCTCATGTTGTACGCGGGCACCGACGATCCGACCATCAGCCTCAGCGCACTTGATGACACACCATTGCAAGATCTCCAGGTGCGCTTGCTTGGTTTGAACTTCTCTTCGCCTACCTTTCCGGAAACTTACGTTGACCCCGTCAGCTACTTCACGAACCACCTCGGAACCTACGTGCCGGATGCCGGTAGTGAAGTCCGGTTCTATATTCAAAATTTTGATCCCTACGTGGGCTTTACCGTCACCTCGCTGACAATTGCGGCTGTGCCGGAGCCGGCGACCGTGGCACTGGGGCTGGGAGTGGCGGCATTGGGAGTGGTGCTGATCCGTCGCCGGCGCGCCTAAAATATACGTGTCGTGAAGGTATAAAAAGCCGCGACCTGGAAGGTCGCGGTTTTTTGTTATATGAGGTTATGCGGCCGGCTTGGCTAACCGCCTCGCATCAGGATTGCACAGGGGCCTCGGCGGGGGCGGCTTCGCCACCCTGCGGTTTCTGCTGCTCGAGTTCCTTCATCGCGGCCTTGCGGCTCAGACGGACCTTGCCGGAGCGTTCGTCGATGCCGATACACTCACCGTGATGGAGTCGCCTTCCTTGACGACGTCCTCAGTGCGGCGCACACGGAAATCGGCGAGCCCGCTGATATGGCAGAGGCCTTCCTTGCCGGGCGTGCACTCGACGAAGCAGCCGAATTCCTTCACACCGGTCACGCGGCCGGTGTAGATCTTGCCAATCTCAATGGGCTCGCCGCCGCCCCCCCCCACCGGGCCCGCCGCCGCAGAGACCGTCGATTTTCTTGATAAACCCCTACCGCCGGGTCTCAAGTGATTCGATAATCCCGTTTCCTATCAGTCAATTTCGGCACAACGGGCGCGGAGATCACGCGCGGAAATACGGTGGAGACCGTGACGCAAATCAACACGCGCTTCCCGCACTGGTTTGCCCGCAATTATCATCGCAGCAACGACACGGAGAACTTGCTGCCGGTGGAACAGCACTTGCTCCTCGCACTGATGGCACCGCGGTTGGTCTATGTCGCCAGCGCCCGTGGAGATGTGGCGGCCGATATGCGCGCCGAATTTCGCTCCTGCGTCGAAGCCGCGCCGGTTTTCAGCTCTTCCAACGGGAAGGCGTGGGGAACGAGCTTCTACCGGAAACTGCCGCGCCTCGTCATGAGGGCTCAATCGGGTATCACTTGCGCGCGGGAAAGCGCAACCTGCTTCCCGAAGACTGGAGCCGGTTCTTGGACTACGCGGACAGGCATTTTTCCCAGCAGTGCAGCCTTGGTTCCAAAATGTAGGGGCGCCGTTTGATGAGAGGTCTGAAGCCAGTCTCAGACGAAGTTCTGCCCGATGATCACGTTGTTGTCTGAAGCTATCGGCGAGAGGCTCTTGCCGCGCGCGTCGGCGAAATCATTGCCGGAAACCAAGACGCGGCGTAATTCACCCTCAAGACGGAGACCGTGGCGGTAAGTGCCTTTGAAGATATTGTGATGGATTAAGACCGAGCGACAGTCGCGGGCCAGAATGAGGTCTGGCAGTTGCAGGTCGGCTGGCGCAGGCGCGCGATCGCGAACGGCTTTGGGCTCTGATAGAGGAATCAGCCGCGGGGGAACGTCAGTTTCCAATGCCGTGCGGCCGCCGGTCGTGATCTCGCAAACATTGCCGCTGAAGTTCAATCCGATGACGTGTTCCAGCGAAAACAGGTTCACCGGGGCATCGCCTTCGAAATCGAGCAGGAATTGGTTGTCGGTGATGGTGACGTTGCGAATGGGATCGGCGCGCAGGTGCGCGACCTGCGCCAGCTTTTGCGCGCCGGCGAGCACCCCGGTGATGAAACCCAGCGCCAGCTCCTCCATCGGCAGCGGCTTGCGGCCAGGACCGCGCCGCTCCGGCCGGGCCGGCAGGGCGCGCTGGAGCAGCCGGCCCAGCGAGTGCCAGTGCAGGAAACCCGCGAAGCTCGCCAGCCCGGCGCGCCCGCTGACTTTTTGCGCGGTAAAACCCACGCGGATTGACTCCGCGGGCGTGGGCACCTCAATCCATTCCTCGGTCACTGTTTGGTGAGCCTCGGGGCTCGCGTGTTTTGGTCCGTAATTTTGCATCACGGTAATCACTTCCGAACAGTGACCACTATTCAATTTGAATGGCTACAGCTTAGGCTGGCGCCGCGAGCACAAGGTCGCTCCACTCGCCCATCACCCGCGAGTCCGTGGTCCAGCCCGGCGGCAGGGCTTCAAAAACCGCGCGCACCTGCGCCAGCTCCGTCGCCAGGATGCCGCTCAGCACCAACCTCCCTTCCGGGGCAACCGCCCCGGTCAGTTCGCGGGCAAACTTCATCAACACATCCGCCTGGATGTTCGCCAGCACCAGTTCCGCCTGTCGGCCGGCCAGGCCGGTGACCAGGTCGCCCACATAAAAATCCACCCGGCCGTCCAAGCCGTTCAGCGCGGCGTTCTCCTTGCTCACGTCGACCGCCAGCGGGTCATTGTCGAACGCTGCAATATCCTGAAACCCGAGCTTGGCCGCCGACAGCGCGAGTATGCCCGACCCGCAGCCGGCGTCGATCACCCGGCCCTGCCCTCCGCACTTGACCTTGGTGCGGACCAGGCGCTCCACCACCAGCCGCGTCGTCTCGTGATTGCCCGTGCCGAAAGCCATGCCGGGATCGAGCCACAGCACCTCTTCCCCCGCCGGCAGGACAAGAGTCTCGCGCTCCCAGACCGGCACCCAGTTCAACCGGCCGAATTTCCAAGCCTTGAAATGCACCTTGTAGCTGTTCTTCCAATCCTCATCCGGCAACGCGCGCACCACCGGATCGGTTTTCTTCCAACCCGCATCCGTCGCCGTGGCCAGATCCTGCCACGCCGCCCTGGCCTCCGCCGATGAGCCGAAATACCCGCTCAGCCAGGCCCGTCCTGAGGGCTTGTCTTCCACCACCATGAGCCGCTGCTCCTCGCGCTCCGCCAACAGGTCCTCCAGCGCCGACGCGGCCTCCAGCGGCACCTCGAGTTTCAGTTCAAAAGTCGCCATGATTATTTCGACTCCTGACTGAGCCGCGCGATGACCGACGGCAACAACCCATGCTCGGCCGCGTGCACCTTGGCCGTCAGCGTCTCGATCGTGTCGGCCGGTTCAATCGGCACCTGCGCCTGCTCGATGATTTTGCCAGCGTCCACCTCCAGCGTGACGTCATGCACGGTGCAACCCGTGACCTTCACGCCGGCGCGAAACGCCTGCCCGATGCCGTCGAGCCCGGGAAACGCCGGCAGCAGGCTCGGGTGCAAATTGATGATTTTCCCGGCAAAAGCCCCGAGGAACTTCGGCTTCAGCACGCGCATGAAACCCGCGAGCACGACCAGATCGGGCCGCGCCGCCTCGATCGCCGCGACGAACCGGTCCTCGCCGGGGCCTTCCAGCTTGGTCTTGAACGGCGCTGGATCGATGAACGCCGCCGGCACGCCGAAACGCGGCCCAAGCGCGAGGATACCCGCGTCGGGTTTGTCGGAGTATATCTGCACGACCCGCGCCGCACCCAGCCGCCCGGCCGCCTGCGCCTGCAGGATCGCCTCTGCGTTGCTGCCGCGGCCCGAGCCTAGGATGACGACGCGCATGGGCGGGCTCAGAAGAATTTCTTCGCCTTCTCGAAGAAGCCCTTGCTCATCGGCTGGTCGGTGTCGCCGCTGACGCGCGCAAATTCCTCGAGGATCTTACGTTGCTCGGACGTGAGGCTGTCGGGCACCTCCACCTGCACGCGGATGAGCTGGTCGCCATGCGTGCCGCCGCGCAGGTGCGGCATGCCGCGGCCCTTGAGCCGGAAGGTCGTGCCGGATTGGGTGCCGGCGGGGATCTTCAGGCTGGCCTTGCCCTCCATCGTCGGCACGTGGATGTTGCCGCCGAGCGTCGCCAGCGTGAACTTGATCGGAATCTCGCAGAACAGGTCGTCGCCCTGCCGCTCAAAGACGTCGTGGTCCTTCACGTGGACGACAATGTAGAGGTCGCCCGCCTCGCCGCCCATGACGCCGGCCTCGCCGTTGCCGGACGAACGCAGCTTGTTGCCGGTGTCGACGCCGGCCGGGATCTTGATGTTGATCTTGGAAGTCTCGTTGACCCGGCCCTCGCCGTGGCACTTGACGCAGACCTTCTCGAATTTCTGCCCCGAACCGTGACAGGCGGGGCACGCCTGCCGCACATGGAAAAATCCGCGCGAGGTCGTCACCTGGCCGGCGCCGCGGCAGGTCGGGCAGGTCGTCTTCTTCGAGCCCGGCTCGGCACCGTTGCCGTGGCAGTGCGCGCACTCCCCGAGTTTCCTGAAGGAAATCTCCTTCTCTACGCCATGCGCGGCTTCCTCGAGGGTGATCTCGAGGTCGTAGCGCAGGTCGGAGCCGCGGCCCGCGCCGCCACCGTTGCCCTCGCCGCCGAAAAATTGGTCGAAGATCCCGCCGCCCCCGCCGCCGCCCTGCTGGCCGAAGACTTCGCGGAAAATGTCGAACGGGTCGTGGAAACCGCCCCCGCCGCCGCCGAAACCGCCGGGGCCGCGCGGACCGCCGCCCTGCTGGAAGGCGGCATGGCCGTAACGATCGTAGGCGGCGCGCTTGTCCGGATCCTTCAACACCTCGTAGGCCTCGGAGACCTTCTTGAACATCTCCTCGGCCTCCTTGTTGCCGGGATTCTTGTCCGGGTGAAACTGCACGGCCTTCTTGCGGTAGGCCTTCTTCAATTCTTCCTCGTTGGCGCCCTTGGCCACTCCGAGCAGTTCGTAATAATCCTGTTTTTGTCCCGTGGCCATGGTCAGGTCGTGGTTTCCTTCGCCGGACCGCTGGACACGATCACCGAGGCGGGCCGCAGCAGGCGGCCGTTGAGCGTGTAACCGGGCCGCACCACCTGCATTACGTTCTCCTCCGCCACGTCGGCGCTGGGCTGGTGCGAGATGCACTCGTGAAAGTTCGGGTCGAATTTCTGGCTGGCCGGATCGACTTCCTTCAGCCCATGGCGGGCGAGCGTGGTCTTGAACTGCTCCAGCACCAGCCCGACGCCGCTGGCCACCGCCTTGACGTCAGTCTGCTGGCGCGCCGCGACGAGGGCATGGCCCAGGTTGTCAAGGATCGGAATCACGTCCTCCATCACGCCGGTCGCGGCAAATTGCCTCAGCTCGTCCTTCTCGCGGATGGTGCGCTTGCGGTAGTTCTCCAGGTCGGCCACGGCCCGGGTGTAGCGGTCGTAATTGGCCGCCGCTTCCTTCTTGGCGGTCGCCAGCTGCTCCTCCAGAGCGGGAAAAGGCACGGCAGCGGCCGGCGCCGGCGCCTCCGCGGGTGCGGGCGGCGTGGTGGGCGTGGTATCGGTCTGTTTGTTATCGGTCATGCGAAGCTGCGAAAGCTACCTCAAGGTTTCTTCTTTTCAAGAGATTGGAAGATACTTTTTAGGGTTTCGCCGGTTTTCTTGCCCGCCCCCCGTCCACCCGTTCACCGACGGTTCCCGCAGGTCGGGCTTGATCAGTTTTTTCATGCCGTCGAAAAATTCTCCGTCACGAGGACGGTGGTCTCCGTCTGCGCCACGTAGGAGAATTCGCCCGCATACGGCAGCAGCACATTGTCGCCCAGCGCGAGCCGGCCGCTGCCATGCAGTTCGCCCGCGACCACCGACAGGATGCGGGCCTGCTGCCCCCGGGCGAAAGTCATCGTCTCCCCGGCGCGCAGGACCTGCTGGCGGATGGTGAACTCGCGGCACTGCGCGAGCACGCCCGGGCCGCGCACCAGCCGCGGCGTCGGCGCCGTGTTGGCCTCGAGGCAGGCCAGCGACTGGGCGACATGCAGTGCGCGCGGCTGGCCGTCGAGTCCCATCCGGCCCCAGTCGTAGACGCGGTAGGTCGTGTCCGAGTTCTGCTGGATCTCGAGGATCATGTTGCCCGCGTCGATGGCGTGCATCGTGCCGCTGTGGATGAGCAGCGAGTCGCCCGCGCACACCGCGGGCCGCTCCAGGCACTGGGCCACCGTGCCGGCCGCAATGGCTTGCTCGAAGCTCGCGCGCGTCACGCCTGCCTTCAGCCCGGCGTAGACCGCCGCCCCTGCGTCGGTTTGGGCGAAATACCAGTTTTCCGTCTTCGGCTCGCCCCCGAGTTTCGCCGCCAAGTCGGCCGGGGGATGCACCTGCACGCTGAGACGGTCGCGGCAATCGAGCCACTTCACGAGAATGGGAAACGGCCGGGCAGCCGGCCAGGCTGGCCCCATGATCGTCGCAGCATGTTCAACCATAACCTCGCGCAAGGTCCGGCCCGCCCACGGACCGCCGGCAACGACTGATTGGGCCTCGGGCCGGTCTACCAGCTCCCAGCTTTCGCCGATCGGCGCGGTGCCGGATAATTTCCGTCCGAGAAAGGTTTCCAGGGCGCGGCCGCCCCAGACGCGTTCCTGATAAAGCGGCTTGAATTGAAGAAATGGTGTCATGCGTTGGGCTTAAATGATTTGGACAGATCACGGAAGGGGTATTTTACATTGACCATCCGTCCCGATAGACTGCAATAAATCGGATACCCACACAAATGGCCAAAGCGGAGAGTTCAAATCCAAAGGACAAGGACGCGCCTTCCTTCGACAATGCGCGCCACCGCCCGCATTGGCTGGCCGCATTCACCTGCCTGGTCTTCGGCATTTTGCTGCTGGTCGCGCTGTGCGACTACGAGCCCGGGCAGAGCGTGAACGCCCAGGTCGCGGGCAAGAGCGAGGTCGTCAACGGCGTCCTGCAACACTTTCCCGTCAGCGCCGGTGCCAAGCCCAACCTGGTCGGGGTCGTCGGGGCGGAATTCAGCTGGGGTTCCTATTATCTGATCGGCGTCTCCACCTGGCTCATCCCGGTCTTCCTGCTGTGGATGGTTTATGTCTACCTGCGGGTCGCGCGCAGCCTCGCCAGCACGCGGTTCATTGCGATGGTCTGCTGCATCGTCTCGCTGGCCGCGCTGGCCCCGATGCAGGATCTCTTCTTTGCCAACGCCGTCATTTTCCCGGAAGGGCCCGGCGGGGTGATCGGCAAGTTCATCTATCGCGACCTCCTCAAGGACAGCCTCGGCGTCTTCGGCGCGGCGCTCATCCTCGGCACCGTCTACTTTCTCGGGATGCTGTTCATCTTCACCCGCGACATCACCGCCGAGTTCGCCCGCCTGCTGCACAATCTCGCCGAGTGGTGGGCCAAGCGCGCCGCCCTCAAGGCCGCCCGCGCCGAGGAAGCGCGCCAGCGGCGCGAGGAAGCCGCCAAGGCCAAGCTCGCGGCCGCCGCCGCGGCGAAAGCCGCGCCCGCCGCGCCTTCCCTCCCCCCCGGCACGTCCAAGAAGATCACGGTGCCGAAGGCCAGCGACCCGTTCGCCGAGCCGCCCAAGGTCGCGCCCGTTTCACCCGCCGCGAAACCCGGCCTTGAGTCCAAGCCCGCCCGCCCCCCGGTGAAACCGGCCGAGCCGGCCATCGACACCCGGGCCCTCGCCGTCGCCGCGGGCCGGCTCGAGCTCAACATTGTCACGCCCGAGGAAACCAAGAAGGCCAAGGTCACGCTGCCGCAGAGCGATGACAAGGGTTACGAGTTCCCGCCGCTGAAGCTGCTCCGCGAGCAGATCAAGCCCGACGTCCTCAACAGCGAGGAGGAACACCGCCAGAACGCCGAGAATCTCCTGCGCATCCTGAGCGAGTTCGGCGTCGAGGTCTCGCTCGGCGAGATCCATGTCGGTCCGGTCATCACCCGCTACGAGGTCGTGCCCGCCGCCGGCGTGCGCGTCGAGAAGATCTCCGGCCTCGACAAGAACATCGCCCTGGGCATGCGTGCGCAGTCGGTCCGCATCCTCGCCCCCATCCCCGGCAAGGCCGCGGTCGGCGTCGAGGTGCCCAACCAGAAATCCACGCCCGTCGGCATGCGCGAGATCCTCGAGAGCGAGGACTGGGTCGGGGCCAAGGCCGAGCTGCCGATCGCCTTGGGCAAGGATGTCTCCGGCAAGCCGCTCGTCTCCGACCTCACGAAGATGCCCCACCTGCTCATCGCCGGCGCCACCGGCTCGGGCAAATCCGTCTGCATCAATTCCATCGTCGCCTCGATCCTCTACTCGAAGAGCCCAAAGGACGTGCGCCTCATCATGGTCGACCCGAAGGTCGTCGAGCTGAAGGTCTTCAACGCGCTGCCGCACATGCTCATCCCGGTCGTCACCGAGCCGAAGAAGGTGCCAGGCGCGCTCAAGTGGCTGCTCAGCGAGATGGAGCAGCGCTACCAGATCTTCGCCAAGGTCAACGTCCGCAACATCACCGGCTTCAACAACCGCAAGAAGGACAAGTCCGACCCGCTCCCGCCCGAGCAGCCCGAGCTCGCCGGCGTGGTCGAGGAGATCGAGATCCCCGAGCGCCTGCCCTACATCGTCGCCATCATCGACGAGCTCGCCGACCTCATGATGATCGCCCCGGCCGAGATCGAGACCTCGATCGCGCGCCTCGCCCAGCTCGCCCGCGCCGCCGGCATCCACATCATCATCGCCACCCAGCGCCCGTCGGTGAACGTCATCACCGGCGTCATCAAGGCCAACCTGCCCGCCCGCATCGCCTTCCAGGTCGCCTCCCAGGTCGACTCCCGCACCATCCTCGACGGCAAGGGCGCGGAGACCCTCATCGGCCGCGGCGACATGCTCTTCACCCCGCCCGGCACCTCCAAGGTCGTGCGCGCCCAGGGCGCCTTCGTCGCCGACGAGGAGATCCAGGCGATCGTCGAGTTTCTCAAACGCAACGGCCCACCGCAATACGCCCAGTCCGTCCAGCAGCACATCGACCGCGCCGCCCGCGAAGACGACGAGGTGGGCGACGACGGCGACGACGGCGACCTGGGCGACGACGAGGAGTTGTTCCAGCAGGCGCTCGAGGTGCTCCGCTCGACCCGCCGCGCCTCCACCTCGATGCTCCAGCGCCGCCTGCGCATCGGCTACAACCGCGCCGCCCGCATCGTCGAGATCATGGAGGAGAAGGGCATCGTCGGCCCCGAGAACGGCTCGTCCCCGCGGGAAATCCTCGTCGATCTCGACACTTACCAGCCCTGAGCCCCGAGTAGACTTCAAAACCCCGCCAAACCCTCTTAACAAAACCCCATGCAGACCATCGGCGAAAAGCTCGAGGAAGCCCGCAAGCGCAAGGGCGTCTCCGTCCGCGAGGCCGCGGAGACCACCAAGATTCGCGGCGACTACCTGCAGAAATTCGAGGCCAATTCCTTCGACCTCAATCTGCCCCCGCTCTACATCCGCGGCTTCCTGCGCGCCTACGCCCGTTACCTCGACCTCGATGCCGAGCGCTTTCTCGCCGAATACGATTCCGTGATGACCACGGAGGGCCGCGCCCCGCGACGTGATTCACGCGAGGTCTTTGGCCGCGTGGAGTTCGCCGAAGGCGGCGCCGAGGCCCCGGCCGCCGGCCGCAGTGCCCAGGATCAGGCCGTGATGCTCAAGTTCGGCCTGCTCATCGGCGGCGCGGTCGTCGCCATCATCGTCATCATTCTCCTGATCAACGTGCTGTTCTTCCGCGCGCCGGACAAATCGACCGCAACCGCCAATCAGACCAGCGCCCAGACGGCCCAGACACCCAAGTCCAATGAAGCGACTTTCACCGTGACCGCCGTCGACTCGACGCGGGTGAAAGTCGCCTACGCCGACAACAGCACCGTGTTTCTCGACGGAAAATTCCCGCTGAACCGCGGTGAGATGAAGACCATCCGCTATGCCAAGGAACTGCTGGTGACGGTCGAATATCCTGAACGCATCCGGATCGAATTGAATGGCGGGGCCGTGGACGTGCCGACCAAGCAGCCCATGGGTCAGTTCCGCGTCCCCTTCGTGGCGCCCCGGTAACAACCGGCGGGCGCAATCTTGAAAACAACCAAGGCCGGCTTGCGCCGGCCTTTTGTCTTTACCGCCGCAACGCCACCGGCGGGCCGATGACTTCCCGCAGGATAAAGGCTCGCCGCAACGCCTCGGGCGTCCGCAGGTCGCCGAGCACCGACGAGCGGGTCTCGGTCCGCCTTTCCGCCCGGTGGTCGGCGGTGGCGGCCTCGAACTCCTTCCGTTTCTCCGCCGAGGCCTTCATCAGCTTGGCCTGCCGTAACTGCTCGGCCATCGCCGCCTGTTGCTCGAGAATCTCGGCCTGACGCTGCGCTTCCTGGCGCGACGCCGTCCGCGGCATCACCGGCGCCGGCGCCGGTTCCGATTCCATGAATATTTCCCGGATGACCGGCGGCAGCTCGGCCACCTCCGGCCGCATCGGCTTCGGTTGCTCGTGGGCGTAGCCGCGCGCGCGCTGCTCGATCTTGCGCTGGATCTCCTCACGGATGCGGCGCGTGCGCTCCGCCAGTTCGGGGTCCTCGAAGGATTTCTCCTCGTGCGGCGGGGGCTGCTCCGCCTCCCCCGCGGCCTGTTTGCGCTGGGTCAGCCACCAGGCCAGCGCGCCGGCAACGGCCAGAACCAGCTGCAGATTGTCGGTGATCCAGCGCATGGGATTGGGCGGCGCGGATTATTTCTTCCCTTCCGGATTCGCGATCGAGCCGCGCATGGCGGTGTCGGACTGGATGTTTTCCATCTTGTAGTAATCCATCACGCCCAACCGGCCCGAGCGGAACGCCTCGGCCATGGCCAGCGGCACCTGGGCCTGCGCGCGCACGACCTCGGCCTGCATCTCCTGCACGCGGGCCTTCATCTCCTGCTCGACCGCGACGGCGGCCGCGCGGCGGATTTCGGCCTGCGCCTGCGCGATGCTCTTGTTCGCCTCGGCCTGCGCCTCCTGCAGCTTGGCGCCGACATTCTCGCCGACGTCCACGTCGGCGATGTCGATCGAAAGAATTTCAAACGCCGAGCCGACATCGAGACCGCGCGCGAGCACGGTCTTGGAAATGCTGTCGGGCGACTCGAGGACGACCTTGTAGCTCTCGGACGAGCCGATGGTGGAGACAATGCCCTCGCCGACGCGCGCGATGATCGTCTCCTCCTTGGCGCCGCCGACGAAGCGGTCGAGGTGGGTGCGCACGGTGACGCGCGCCTTGACCTTCACTTGGATGCCGTCCTTGGCCACGCCGTCGATGGTGGTGCGGCCGCTCTCGGGATTGGGGCAGTCGATGACCTTGGGATCAACCGAGGTGCGCACGGCCTCCACGACCGACTTGCCCGAGCCCTTGGTCGCGAGGTCGATGGCGCAGGCGCGGTCCCAGTCCAGCGTGATGCCGGCCTTCTGCGCGGCGACGAGCGCCTGCACGGTCGGGACGACGTTGCCGCCGGCGAGGTAATGCGCCGAAATCTTGTCGGTCGTGACCTCGATGCCGGCCTTCACCGCGGTGATGCGGGCGTCAACCACGAGACTGTAGGGCACGCCGCCGAGGCGCATGCCGACCAGGTTCAACACGCCCACGGGCGCGCCGTTCAGCTTGGCCTTCAACCACACCCCGATGAAGGAGAAGAAGACAGCCACGACAATGAGGCCGACAATGACGATCGGGATGAGGAATATGAGGGGGATGGAGTTCATGGAGTTTCAGGCTTGGGTTACAATGACACGGAAATTGTCGATGCCGATGACGCGCAACGTCGCGCCCTTGGGCACCTGGCCGGAGCGGCAGAATGCCTCGTAGCGTCGGCCTTCCACCAGCACATAGCCGCTCGGCGACAGCGTCGTGAGCGCCTCGGCGGCCTTGCCCACCACCATACCGGGATTGGCCAGCGGCGGCTGGCTGACCGCCTCGACCTTGGACTGCACGATAAGTTTTTTGCCGAAACTGGTCGTGGGCAGCCAGACCAACTCGAGGTAAAGCGTCAGCCCGAGCAGCGCCAGCGCCACCACGGTCGCTATGGTGCCGCCGCCCGGTCCGAAAACGACGAACGAGACCACGCAGCCGGCGGCCATGCTCAGGCCGCCGATGATCCCGGCCACCCCGCCCGGCAGGAAAATCTCCGCCGCGAGGAGCAGCGCGCCGATCAGGAAAAGAAGCAGAATGGCGTTCATGCTTGGGCCTTTTCCACCACCACCGCGAAGGCGGTCCGGCCGCGGACCACCACTGCGTCACCCGCATTAATGGCCCCGACCTCGACAATCGCCTCATAGCGCCGCCCGCCGATCTCAACCTGACCGCTCGGCCGGAGAACCGTCGCCGCCACGCCGCACTGGCCGATCAGCGATTCCACCGCGCCGGCTTCCTGTGGGGAGAGGCCGGCGACCTGGGCCGCTCCGCCGATGGCCGAACCGACCACCAGCTTGTCCCACACCCAGCCGTGCGGCAGGTAGCGGACCAGGGCCACCCCCATGGCCACCGCCAGCACCATGCCCAAACCGAGGTTTTGCAGCGGCTGGACAAAGGCGTCGCCCGACCAGGCCACGGTCAGCGGCTGGCCCGGCCAGAGATCGGCCATCGCCCAGACCAGCGAGCCGAGCATCAACCCGATCCCGAGCAGGGCCACGATGAAGACGCCGGGAAAGAAGAAGAGTTCGAGCCCGACCAGCAGCAGGCCCACCGCGAAGACCAGCAGAGGCTCATGGCCGGAAAATCCCGCCACATAGCTGCTGAGAAAGACCACCGCGAGGAGCACGATGCCCGCGATGCCGAAAATGCCAAAGCCCGGGGTCTTGAACTCGACGAACAGCGCGAGCAGCCCGAGGCCGAGCAAAATGGGCGACAACACGGTGAGATATTGGGCGAGTTTCTCCGACCAGGTGATCTTGAAAATTTTGACCTCGAAGTTGCCCGCCCCGAACTTTGCCGCCAGCAGGGCCTCGATATCCGCGGCCTTGCCTGCGCCCAACAGCGCTTGCGGCGGCTCGCCGTATTTCTCCAGCGCCTCGGTGGCGGTCAGGGTCAGAAGTTCTCCCTTGGGCTTCAAGATCTTGTCGCCGATCTTCAGCTCGTAGTCCTCGTCGATCATGGCGGAAATGACCTGCCCGCGATAGCCCTTGCCCTCGGAGACCGACCGCACCTCCGCCCGCAGAAAGCTGACTATTTTCTGCTTCATCGACTTGTCGATCTCACCGCCGGTGGCCATGACGGGAGCCGCCGCGCCGATTTTCCCGCGCGGGCTGAACCAGATCTCCTGGGTGGTCGCCGAAATGAATGCCCCGGCGGAAATCGCATCCGTGTTCACGAAGGTGATCGTCTGACCGGGGAATTTCTCCAGCGCCTTCATGATCTCGAAGGTCACGTCGAGCGCGCCGCCCGGCGTATTCATGTCCAGCACCACCGCGTCGGCCTTTTGCTCGATGGCTTCCTTCAGGCCGCGCCGAAGGATGTAGAGCGTGGGTTTGTTGATCTCTTCCCGGACGGGAATCACATAGACCACCATCTTGCGCGCCGCAGCGGCCGGCGCCGGACTCGCGGGCGAAACAGCCTCCGGCTCGGCGGCCAGACCGCCCAAAGCTGCGAGGAGAAAGCCGAGAAATGCGCCTGCCGGTTTAAACATCAGTGCAACAACTTACAGTGTCCGCCGCGGCACGCAAGCATGCGCAACATATAATGCGGGCGTATTTTTCAAGGGCCGCGGGGCCGGCCGATAATTTATCCGACTTTGTCTTGGAACGCGGCGGTCTATTTGTTTTACCAAGGTAACATGGAACGCATCCCGTATCTCGGGCAGACAATCTTCAAGTGGCAGGTCGGGGCCTCGTCTTTCCTGGCGCTGCCGGAAAAGGGCGCGCGGCTGATGAACTGGAATGTTACCCTGGGTGACGGCAGCGTGCGCGACATCATCTACTGGCCGGAAGTGGAGAATCTTGACGGCATCGCCTCCGTCCGCGGCGGCAACCCGATCCTCTTCCCCTTCGCCGGGCGCACCTACGACAAGGGGGATATCCATTTCTGGCGGGCCGACGACGGCGTCCGCCGCCCCATGCCGATGCACGGCCTGGCCCGGCAGGGTCATTTTCGCACCATCCGGCTGGACGAGGGCGGCTTCTCCGCCCAGTTCATGCCCGACGCGGAGGCGCAGGCCGCCTACCCCTACGATTATGAATTCATCGTCAGCTACCGCTTCGAGCCCCTCGGGGTCTTCGTCGAGCTGCAGCTGACCAACCTCGGCACCGCCCCGATCCCATGGTCGGCCGGCCACCATTTCTACTTCACCCTGCCGTGGAGCGCCGGCCGCACCCGTCGCGATTATCTCCTCGAGACCACGGCCACCAAGCACCTGCAGCGTGACGAACAGGGCGGGCTCGTGCCCGGCCCGGTCGTCAACAGCCGCGAGACCCTCGACAACAAAAACCTCATCGACCTCATCCATACGGGCCTGCGCCGGGAGGTTTTCGCCGTCACCGAGGTGCCCTCCCGCAGCCGCCTGCTCTTCCGCTCCGGCATGGCCAATAGCAATCCGCGCGACCTGACCGTGGTCACCTGGACGGCGGACGAGAAAGTCCCTTATTATTGCATCGAACCCTGGATGGGGCCGCCCAATGCCCCCGAGACCAAGGTCGGGCTGCACTCGGTTGCGCCGGGCCAGACGCAGAAGTTCTACGTCGAGATCACGTTGGGCTGACCCCGGCGGAAGCTCCGACTCCACCATGATGCATTCGTCCCTCGCATTTATCGAAGGCCTCGGCGGCCCGGAAATGCTGATGATCATGGTGGTCATCCTGATGCTCTTCGGTGCCAACCGGCTGCCGGAACTCGCCAAGGGTATCGGCAAATCGATGCGGGAATTCAAGAAGGCCGCCAGCGGCGTGGAGGAGGAAGTCCGCCGCGCCATGGAGGAGGAACCGGCCAAGCCGGCGCCCAAGCCCGCCGGCACGATCGAGCAGCAGGCCGGCGCACCGCCGCCGCCCGTCGCGCCCACCCTGCCGCCGCCCGCGGCGGATTGAGCCGCCGCGCCCGCCTCAGTCGAAGAGCGGGCCGCGGTTGAACCGCCACACCGCGACGGCCATCACGGCCGCCGTGATGCCCCCGAGGATGCCCAGGGTCGGCAACAGCTCGATGAAGGACGCGTTCGCCCACAGCACCTGGTCGAAGCCCTCCATCGACCAGTAGACCAGCGTGAGCTTGCTGATGCGCTGGATGAACTCCGGCATGAAGCTCACGGGAAACCAGGCCCCGCCCACCGCGCTCATGATCAGGATGCAGAACGTCGCCAGCCCGCGCGCGGCCTCGGGGCTCGGCGAGACGGCCGCCAGCAGCATGCCGAAGGCCGTGCACGCCGCCGCCGCAAAGACGCAGACCAGCATGAGGAACGGCAGGTGGTGCTCGACATCGATGCCGTAGAGGATGCGCCCGGCCGCGAACAGCACGACCAATTGCACCAGCCCGAGAAGCACGCCATAGAGGAATTTGCTCCACAGGATGTGCGCCCGTGTGGCCGGCGCGGACAGCAGCCGCTGGAAAAGTCCGTGCTCCTTCTCGTGGAACAGGGCCGCGGCGGAGGCGCTGACGGCGAACAGCAGGAACTGCATCGCCCAGCCGCCGACGATGTGCGTGGCGGCGGGTGCCTTCACGTCGCGCCCGATCACCTGCTCGTTGTCGATCTTCACGAGCTGGGCGAAGAAATCAGCGCCGCGCTGGCCCCCGGCCGGGGCCGGCGTGCCATCGTCCGCGTCGCCGAGGCCGAAGTCTCCACGCTCCAGGTCACGCTGGATGGCCGCGGGATCGCCGCCGAAGGTCTTCGCCACGGTGCCCGCGATCGAGCTGTTGAACGCCGCGAGCTTCGGGCTGCCGAGGGTTTTCTTCGCCCGGGCCTGCAGCGACTGGCCGAGAAGCTGCGGCACATTGGCGAAGATCGTCTTCTGCAGGATGCCGTGAACCGTCTGCGTCTCGATCTCGTTGCGCGGGTTCGAGAGGATCTTCAGGTGCAGCCCGAACTCGTCGTCGCGGATGAGGTCGCGGGGGATGACGAGCGCGAATCGAAAATTGTTCGCCTTCATCATGGGCCGCAGGTCGGTCTCGGTCAGCGGCCGCATGGATTTGTCCGGGTTGACGAACTTGGTCACCACGAAGAAGGCCTTCTCGCCCTGCAGGGCGGCGAGCAGTTTCGCGGCGGCGGGGTTGTCGCTCTCGTTCACCACGGCGAGCGGGATGCCGCTCGGCCCGGTGTCGGTGCGGTTCACGCCGAACACCTGGCCGAAGAGGTAGATGAGCGCGAAAGGCACGATGAACGTGAGCGAGAGCGCGGCCTTGTCGCGGACGAGACGCGCGAAGTCCTTCTGGAGCAGGGTGAGAATGATGCGCATGACGGGGGATTATTCGCGGAGCGTGCGGCCGGTGAGGTGGAGGAAGAGCGCCTCGAGCGTCGGGCGCTGGCTGGTGAAGAGGCGCGCCGGCAGGCCGAGCGACTCCGTCTGGGTGAAGAACGCCGAGAGCCGGTAGTCGGCCCGCGGGTGGAAGCGGTGCGTGCCGTCGAGCGTGGTCAGCTCGCCCTGGCCGGCGAGGCGGGCCAGCAACGGCGCCGTGTCCGGTCCGGCGGGAAAGCGGATTTCCTCCTCGAAGGGCAGCCGCATCAGCAGCTCGTCGAGCGTGCCCAGCGCATGGATCTTGCCGTGGTCGATGATGCCGATGCGCGAGCACAGCCGCGTGGCCTCCTCCATGTAGTGGGTGGAATAGATGACGGTCAGGCCCGCCCGAACCCGGGCCTCGAGGAGCTCGAAGATGGCGTTGCGCGACTGCGGGTCGATGCCGGTGGGCTCGTCGCACAGCAGCAGCTGCGGCCGGTGCAGCAACGCGGCCACGAGGTTGAGGCGGCGCTGCATGCCGCCCGAGAAGGTCTTCACCTGGTCGCGCCGGCGGTCGGTAAGCTGCACCGCGGCGAGGGCCTCGTCGATGCGCGCGCGGAGGTCGGCCCCGCGCAGGCCGTAAAGCGCGCCGAAGGTGCGGAGGTTTTGCTCGGCGCTAAGCTCCTCGTAGAGCGCGATGGATTGCGGCACTAGCCCCAGCCCGGCCCGCGCGGCGGGATCGGTGGCCGAGAGCGGCCGGCCGTTCAGCGTGAGGCGGCCCGCGTCGGGCGACCGCAGGCCGGCGACGAGCGACATGAGAGTGGATTTGCCCGCGCCATTGGGCCCGAGCAGCCCGAAGAATTCACCCGGCTTCACCTCAAGCGAGACTCCATCGAGCGCGGTGATCGGCCCGTAGCGTTTGATGACATCCTGGATGAGCAGCATGGGATTGGTGTTTGGTTTGTGCCTCCAGTCCAGCCGCCGGCCACAAGGTGCGCCATGCCGAAACGCCGGACGGAAGTCATGGTCATGCATGACCAGGATTTGTCCCATTCCCGGGAACCGTGGATTTCAACTTCGTGCCGCCGGGCACGGGGCTGCCGCACATCAAAATCGCGAAGAATATTTCTTTCATCTGGCGACGTGTGACTTACGCAGCGTCCTGCAACTTGGCACAAGGCTTGCGTGTATGTATCGCAACAAAACTTTAAACATGAAAAACAACGCTCTCCTCCTCCTCGCCAGCCTCGCGGTCCTCACCTCCAGTGTCAGTGCCGCTTCGATTCAGCCCCAGTCTGAAACGGTCGTCCTCCCCACCTACGTTGTCACCGCGCCGCGCACCCTGCCGGTCGAACAGCAGATCAACGACAGCCTGAATGAGTTCGCCCGGCAGGCGCTCGCCCCGCTGGCCGTCGCGCCCGACATGAGCTCGCTCAAGGCCCAGACCGCCACGCACCAGCAGCTGGCCGAAGCCTCCCGCGCCACGAAGGCCGCGCATGTCGCAAAATCCTGACTTTGGTAGTTCAACTACCGTTCTTTGCTAGTATCACGTAACACTAACTATTTCGCATTGTGTTTGACGGCATCCCGGGGTC
>JAQSDJ010000105.1 GCA_029945855.1 Lacunisphaera sp. | reverse complement strand
CTGATCGAAAAACTGATTGTGGCCGCGGCGGCGGCCGCGGCCGAATGGGCGGCGGTTCGCGCGGCCGAGGCTCGCCGCCGCCATCGGCCGGGGCCGCGCGGCCTGACCCTGCGGCCGGGCGCAGAGACGCCGCTGTGGAACGAACTGGTCCGCGCCTTGCAGCCGCATTTACGGCGGCGCGGGAGCAAGGCGCAACTGGCGCGCCTGCTGGGTCTGCACCGCCAGCGCGTCCACGAATGCCTGAAGGCCGGCTCCGCCAGCCTCGACGCCGAACGCACCCTGCTGCTGCTCGGGTGGCTGGGATTTTTTCAGCGCGGCGGGGAATTGACGCCGATGGTCCGCCCCGGCCGTCCGCCCCGCCGCAAGGGCACACCGGCCGTCCCCGGGAACTTGTAACGTAATCTATCGCACATCGCAGCAGCGGGGAACCGGGAGCACCCCGGGCGCCAGAAAATTTGTAACGTAATAATTGACAAATTATCGGGCCGGCGGGCGAGAGAAAGCACCGGAGGGAGCGGAAAGGACGGGAGGTGCCGGGCTGGGGGAAACGGTGGTCGCGGGAACTGTCGCCGGTGGGCGGGAAGGGAGTCCGGATAATTTGTAACGTATTAATTGACGAATTACCATGCCCACGCTCACGCGGGCTCTTGCAGGGAAATCCACAGATGAACACCAATGGCCACCGATAGCCCGGACCGAGCGGCTGAAGGAAATAAACCGCGAACCGTATGGTTCCGATTCGGGATTCCTCCGCGCTGGATCGATCCGTGTGCCTCTGTGATCCGGGGGAGAAATGTTGGGCTCAGCGCAGCGTCCACAGCCACGCGGCGAGGTGCAGCGTCCCGCACGCGGCGAGGGCCGCGACGAAATCGTCCACCACGATGCCCCACCCCTCCGGCCAAGATTGCAGCCGGCGGATGCCGAGCGGCTTCAGGATGTCGTAGAAGCGAAAAAGCGCGAACCCCGCGAGCAAGCCGGCCCACTCCGGCCAGACCCCGCCCGGGCCGAACCGCCACCCGAGGAACACCAGCGGCATGACGACAAACTCGTCGAGAATCACCTCGCCCGGATCGGATTTCCCCAGCCGGCGCGCCGCCTCCCCCGTGATCCCGACGGCGAGATACGACATGGTCAGGCAGACCGCGAAGGTCTCCAGCGCCGTAAGGTGCCGGAAGAACAACAACACATAGAGCAGCCCGGCCAGCGACCCCCAGGTGCCGGGCGCCGGCAGCCGCGTGCCGAGCGGACCGAGCGTCGCCGCCGCCGTCACGAATTTCGCCGGCAGACGCCGCGGCCAGTCGGGCTGGGGCAGGCGCATGGTCAGCCAGGATATTGCTTGGAGCCACGGCGACCCCGCCGTGGTTCGCCCGCCAACCGCAGCGGGGTCGCTGCGGCTCCAGTGATCATCAGATGGTCGCCGGTCTTCATTCTGGGTGTGAAATAGGCAAGTCAGTCCAGCACCACGTGCCCGTGCCGCCGGAAATACGAGATGGCCGAGGTGATGGTCAGCACCGCGGAAAGCAGATAGAGCCCCATGCCCCCATAGTGGATGACCGTGATGACCCAGCGCTCGTCCTGGGGGAAAAGGTGGCCGAAGTCCTGCGCCATCATCCGCGCCCCGAGCAGCCAGCCGATGGCGTTGAGCTGGACGAAGGTCTTCACCTTGCCGCCCATGTCAGCCTCGATGGTCAGGCCTTTCACGGCCGCCGCCATGCGCATGCCCGACACCAGGAATTCCCGGCCGAGGATGCACAGCAGAAGCACCATCGCGATGGCGTCGTAGCGCATGAAATAGTCCCCGTTCACCAGCGCGATCATCAGGCCGATGACCATGACCTTGTCGACCACCGCGTCCATGAAGCGGCCGAACGAAGACACCTCGCCGCGCGCCCGGGCCACCATGCCGTCGAACCAGTCGGTCAGCGCCGCGGCGATGAACAGCCAGAAGGCGATCGTGGCCGCCCAGTCGAAGTCGCGGTCCATCAGCCAGACGATGGCGAACATCGCGGGCACCCGGGAAACAGTCATCCAATTGGCGACGGTAAAACGCATTACCCAAAGTCGAGACATCCGCGCGCCCCTTGGCAATCCCTTGATTTGACACAAAACTTCCTCGCCATCCGTGCCGCCGGTGCAATTCTCCCGGACGGTTCGAGCCATGAAACGCTGCATCTACCCCGGGACCTTTGATCCCTTCACCAACGGCCACCTCGACGTGCTCCAGCGCGCCGCCAGCCTCTTCTCCCACGTGCGGGTCGCCGTCGCCATCGACTCGACCAAGCAGGCGCTCTTCACCCCGGAGCAGCGCGTCGCGCTCATCCAGGCCAACCTCCACGGCCTGCCCAACGTGGACGTCGTCAGCTTCGAGGGCCTGCTCGTCGAGTTCGCCCGCCAGCAGCAGTCGCACGCCATCATCCGCGGCCTGCGCGCCCTCTCCGACTTCGAGTTCGAGTTCAACATGGCCCTGATGAACCGCCACCTCGAGCCCGAGGTGGAGACCCTGTTCGTGATGCCCAACGAGGCCTTCAGCTATACCAGCTCCTCGCTGGTGAAGCAGATCGCGAAACTCGGCGGCGACGTCCGGAAATTCGTCCCGGCCAACGTGGCCCGCGCGCTGCGCAAGGCCTACGCCAAGAAGTAAGGCCCGGCGCTTCCACCCGGCAGCGGGGTGCGGCCTCCGCACGCGAGGTTGGTGTTGCCCCGGACTCCCGGGCCGTGGCAGTTTGGCACGAAAGCCTCACTACCCTCATGAAATCCGTCCTGATTGCCCGCCGGTTTGCGCCGGCGGTTTTCGCCGCCCTGGCGCTCTCCGCCCTGGCGTCCGCTGAACCCACCGCCGGCTACTACCGCTTCCCGGCCATCCATGGTGACAGCATCGTCTTCACCGCCGAGGGCGACCTCTGGCGCGCGCCGGCCGCCGGAGGACCGGCCCAGCGGCTGACCACGCATCCCGGACTCGAATCCAACGCCGCCATTTCACCCGACGGCCGGTGGGTGGCCTTCTCCGCGCAATACGAGGGCCCGACCGAGGTCTACGTGATGCCGCTCACCGGCGGCCTGCCCCGGCGCCTGACCTACGAGGGCGAGAACGCCCAGGTTCGCGGCTGGACGCCCGACGGCAAGGTGCTCTACGCGACCGCGCACTTTGCCACGCTGCCCG
>JAQSDJ010000104.1:13846-37977 GCA_029945855.1 Lacunisphaera sp. | reverse complement strand
AGGAGCCGGGCATCAGCTGCTTCACCTCGTCAGGCGTGCCGACGCCCAGGAGCCGGCCCTGGGGGAGGAGGGCGAGCCGGTTGCAGCGCTCGGCCTCGTCGAGGTAGGAGGTGGAGACGAAGATCGTGACGCCGTCGCGCACGAGCTGGTAAAGGATGCGCCAGAAATCGCGGCGGGAGACGGGATCGACGCCGTTGGTCGGCTCGTCGAGGAACAGGACGCGCGGCGTGTGGATGAGCGCGCAGGCCAGCCCGAGCTTCTGCTTCATGCCGCCGGAGAGGTTGCCGGCGAGGCGTTGCTTGAAGGGCGTCAGGTTGCTGAAGCCGAGCAGGCGCTCGGTGCGCGCGATGCGTTCCGCCCGGGGCACGCTGTAGATGTCGGCATAGAAACCGATGTTCTCCAACACGGTGAGATCGGGGTAGAGGCCGAACCGCTGGCTCATGTAGCCGATGTGTTCCTTGAGGGGTTCGGCGTCGCGCCGGACGTCGAACCCCGCCACTTCGGCGGTGCCGGCGGTCGGGGGCAAAATGCCCGTGAGCATCCGCATGGTGGTCGTCTTGCCCGCGCCGTCCGGGCCGACCAGGCCGAAGATCTCGCCCTCGGCCACGGCGAGGTCGAGCGTGTCGACCGCGACGGTGGTCCCGAAGGTGCGGCGGAGACCGGTGGCTTGGATGGCGGACATGGGAGGGAAAGGCTGAAAGGCTAAATGACTGAAGGGCTGAAAAGGCGGCGGGCTGGTGGGTGGTGACCGTGGCTCGGAAGCATTCCGTTGCCTGGGCTTTCAGCCTTCAGCTTTCAGTCCTTCGGCCCTTCCGGAATGACGACGTCGGCGGGCATGCCGGGCTTGAGCTCGTCCTGCGGATTCTCGACGTTGACCTTGAGGCGGAAGACCAGCTTCACGCGCTCTTTGGGGGTCTGGACGGTCTTGGGCGTGAACTCGGCCTCGGAGGCGATGAAGCCGACCGTGCCGGCGAAGTCGCGGCCGGGAAAACTGTCGGTGCGCACGACGACCTTCTGGCCGTGGCGCACGCGGCCGAGATCGGACTGGTCGAGGTAGGCGCGGACCCAGACGTGCACGGTGTCCGCCACGGTGACGACCGGCGTGCCGGCGGCGACGAACTCGCCCGGCTCGATGTTGTGCGAGAGCACGGTTCCGGTCATGGGGGAGACCAGGCGGGTGTAGTCGAGCTGCGTTTCGGCGAGGGCGACGGCGGCCTGCGCCTGCGCGGTGCGGGCGCGCGCCTGCAGGATGGTCTCGGCGCGCGGGCCGGCCTGGACCAGTTTCAGGCGCTCGGCGGCCTCCGCGGCCCGGGCCTCGGCGACCTTGAGCTGGGCTTCCATGCCCTGGAACTCACGGTCGGCGATGACGTCCTTGGCGCGCAATTCCTGCGCCCGGACGAAGTCCAGGCGGACGCGCTCGCGCTCGGCCTCGGCGCTGCGCAGCGCGGCCGCGACGGCGGCGATCTCCTGCGGCCGCGATCCGGCCTCCAACTCGGCCAAGGCGGCCGCGACGGCGTCGAGTTCGGCCCGGCGCAGCGCGACCTGCTGCTGTTGTTCGGTGTCTTCGAGCCGGGCGATGAGCTGGCCGGCCTGGACCTGTTCGCCCTCGGAGACCGGGCGGGTGGCGACGCGGCCGGGGAGCTTGAAACCGAGCTGGGCGTCCACCACCTCGATGTTGCCCGAGAGCAGCAGGTCGCCGGTGCGGGTGCCGTTGGCGCGTGAGCAGGCCCCGAGCCCGAGCACGGCGGCGAGGAGGACGGCCGGGACGAGGCGGCACACTAGAGGGTCAGCGGGGGAATAGTTTTTCATGTTCTTTGCGTCCGGCGGGGGTGAGCAGTCCGCCGAAAAGGAGTTCGATGGCGCGGGGCAGGAGTTCGCGCGGGGTGAGGCGCAACCGGTCGAGGGTGGCGGGCTGGATCAGGCCGTGCATGGCCTGCAGGAAAAATTCCACGGCAAAGGCGGTGTCGAGGTCGGTGCGCACCATGCCGTCCAGCTGCCCCTCCTCGATGAAGCGGCCGAACACATAGGGGATGTTTTTCTCGCGCGTTTCGGCCATGAGCTGGTGCAGTTCCGGGGCGAAGCGCTGCAGGTCGCGCATGGTCCGGGGATTCAGCTGGCCGAGCCGCTCGATCATGCCTTCGGCAAAGCCGCGCAGCTTCTCGGCGAAATTCAGCTGCCGGTTGGCGAACAGTTCGTCAGCGGAGGCGCGGATTTCGCGGCCCAGGTCCTCGATGACAGCGCGCATGAGGGCCTCCTTGCCGGTGAAATGCACGTAGAGCGTCTTCTTGCTCATGCCGAGTTCGGCGGCGAGTTCGTCCATCGTGCACTGGCAATAGCCGTGCGCGAAGAAATGGGCGCGGCCCTGGCGCAGGATGCGGGCGACCACCGGGTTGGCCGCGGCGGCGGGCGGGGCAGGGAGGGGGGAGCGGGAACGGGCCATAAATCTCAGGAAACTATAAAAGTATTTATAGTTTCCTAATGGCAAGCCCTATTTCGGCGGGGGATATGCATAGACGATCCTTGGTCCTGGTAGGTCCTATAGACCGCCTAGGCCCGATAAATCCTATGGGATAAAAAGCAAAAAGGCCGGACGCAGGTCCGGCCTTTGAAAGATGGGATGGATCGAGTGGCTTACTCGCGGCCGTAGCCGCCGCCGCCACCGCGCTCACCGCGATCGCCGCCGCCCCGGTAGCCGCCGCCACCACCACCACCGCGACCGCCGCGATAACCGCCGCCGCCGCCGCGACCACCGCGGCCGCCACCGTAACCGCCGCGATCACCGCCGCCACCGCCGCCGAAACCGCCGGTGCGGGGGGCGCGTTCCTCGCGCGGACGCGCGATGTTGACCGCCAAGGCGCGGCCCTCGACCTCGTGACCGTGGAACTTTTCCACGCATTTCTGGGCTTCCTCGTCGCTGCCCATGGTGACGAAGGCAAAACCGCGGGAGCGGCCGGTGAACTTGTCGAAGATGATCTCGACGACGCTGACGGTGCCGACTTGGCCAAACAGGGCCTCGAGGTCCTGCGCAGTGCTGGCGAAGGGAAGGTTCCCGACGTAGAGCTTGTTGTTGTCTGACATTTGATGATGAGAGCTGATGCTGTCGCCTTACCGCCCGTCCCCGAAACTCGGATTTCAAATCATCACTGAACTCTACGCTCACCTGACAATTCTCCGTAGCGATAGAATCTAACAAACAACCAACCCAACGGTGCGCAGGCTGGCGGGAGCGGCTTTTTAAGCAAGCGATTTATCGGCCAAATCAGTGCAAGTCATTGGTTCGCAAGGCTGGTCCGCGTCGGTCGCCGGCCGGGCTCAGCCCGCCCAGTCGCGCCGCAGGATGCCGTGGCAAATCACATCGCGATACACGCCGTCCTTTTTCACGCCCTGGGGGATCAGGCCCTCGCGCTGCAGGCCGGCTTTTTCCATGACGCGACCGGAGGCGGGATTGTGCGCCATGTAATGCGCCTCGATGCGGTTCAGGCCGAGCGTGCGAAACCCATAATCGAGGACGGCCCGGACGGCCTCGGTGGTGTAGCCTCGGTTCCAGTAGGGCACGCCGAGCCAATAGCCCAGATCCGCCTTGTCGTGCGCCACCTGAAATATCAGGCCGATGGAACCCAGCAATTCCCCGGACGACCGCAAGGTGATGGCCAGCACCAAGGACTCCTGCGTCGCCCACTGGGCGGCGTGCGTGCCGATCCACGACTCCGCCGCGCCGGCGGGGTAGGGATGCGGGATCAACAGGGTCGTGCGCGCAACCGCCGGGTCGCCCGCGAGCCGTTGCACGTCGGCGGCGTCGCCCGGGACATAGGGCCGCAACCGCAGGCGCGGGGTCTCGAGGAGCGGAATTGTCGCCGGGCAATGCATGGCCGACCGACTGGTTGGCACGGCGCCGGCGAGGCCGCGAGGGGAAAGTCACGTGCCCCCCGCGGGCGTTCGTCGCGTCTGGACCGACGCGCGAAAGCGTCACCGGAAAAGCCGCAAGTCCAAATTTGCCGAAATCATCGTTGTTTCCCCTCTGAGGAAAGTGATTCTCCCTCTAGAAAATCGTTGCATTGCCTCCGTCCCCACCTAAAACGGATACCACTATGGCTAAAAAATCCGCTCGCAAACCCAACGCCGCTTTCATGAAGCCGGTTACTCCCGATGCCAAGCTCGCTGCTGTCGTCGGTTCAAATCCGCTGCCCCGCACGGAAATGACCAAGAAACTCTGGGCCTACATCAAGAAGAACGGCCTCCAGGACAAGAAGAACAGGCGCATGATCAATGCGGACGACGCCCTCAAGGCCGTCTTCAATGGCAAGAGCCAGGTCAGCATGTTCGACATGACCAAGCTCGTCAGCAAGCACGTCTCCTAAGGCATCCGCTCTTAGCGATACTTTGAAACCGCCGCGGAGCAATCCGCGGCGGTTTTGTTTTTGGGTTTATCCCGTGGGCCAGCGAGCTTGCTCGCGCTCCGGTTGCGGGCTGATATGACCGCGAAGTCTGGCCGGCGCGAGCAAGCTCGCTGGCCCACCCCGACACCTGAATCAATCGACCAAGCCTCATGACTCCCGACCGCTCCCTCCACACCCGGGCCGTGCTCATGCTCGTGTTCACCACCTTCCTGTGGGGCGCGAGTTTCCCGCTGGTGAAGGCGATCGCGCTGGCGCACCTGCAGGTGCTGCCGGCGAGCGGCACGTGGTTCATCACCGCCTACACGGTCGCGCCCCGCTTCCTGATCGGCACGGTCGTGTTGCTGCTGGTGCTCGGGGGAAAGCTCCACACCTTCACGCGGCTCGAGCTGAAGCAGGGCGCGCTCGTCGGCCTCACGCTCGGCGCGGGCATGCTGTTCCAGAACGACGGCCTGCAGTTCACCTCCGCCTCCACCTCGGCCTTCCTCACGCAGATCTACTCGGTCATGATCCCGCTCTGGCTCGCGTGGCGGCTGCGCCGGCGACCGCCGGGCGTCGTGCTGTTGTGCTGCGTGCTGGTGCTCCCGGGCATCGCGGTGCTCGGGCGGTTTGACTTCCGGACGCTGCACCTCGGCCGCGGCGAGGTGGAGACGCTCGTCAGCGCGGTCTTCTTCATGATGCAGATCTTCGTGCTCGCGCGGAAGGAATTCGCCGCCAACCGCGCGCTGCCGGTCACGCTGGTGATGTTCGTCACCGCGGCCGTGCTGTTTTCCGGGATGGCGCTCGCCACCGCGCCGACGCCCGCCGACGTGCTGGTGCCGTGGACCTCGGGCGCGTGGCTCGGGCTGACCGGCCTGCTCACGCTGTTCTGCACGCTCGGCGCCTTCACCCTCATGATCAAGTGGCAGCCGAAGATCACCGCCACCGAGGCCGGGCTCATCTACTGCGTGGAACCGGTGTTCACCGCGATGATGGCGCTGTTCCTGCCGGCCCTGTTTTCCGCGTGGGGCGGGTTCGACTATCCCAACGAGCAGCTCACCTGGCACCTGCTGGTCGGCGGCGGCCTCATCACGTTCGCCAACGTGCTCATCCAGCTCAAGCCGCTGCCGAAGCCGGCCTGATCTGACATCGTAGGGGCGTCGCTTGACGGCGCCCGAGGTGACCTCAAACGTGCGGGCGTCGTCGAGCGACGCCCCTACAAGGACCGGGCGACCTCGGGAATTCGCGTTATTCGCGGGCGGTTTGTTTGCCTGCTTCCGGCTTGGGCCGCGCAAACTTCCCGTCTCGCAGGAAAATCCGCACCTGTTCGATCACCGGCCGGCGCCAGCCCAGCCAGGTGTGGCTGTGCGGCACGACGAGGAAGTCGGCCATGCCCTCAAGCCGGGCGCTCGCGACCGTCACCTTGCCATCGTTGGGGCCGGTCAGCGTGGCGGAGAACAGGGGGTTGAGCGAGACGTCGCCGGCGATGACGCCGAGCGTGCCCGGGCCGCCGGGCCAGGGGCCCAGCGCGCGGGGCAGCCCGTCGGTGCCGAGCTGTTGGCCGGCGGGGCCGTTGATGGTGCGGTAGAGCCAGGTGGGTTTCAGCGCATCGGCCAGGGCGCTGCCGTCGTTGGGGGGCGCGAGCATGACCACGCGGCCAAGATTCGGGATCGGGTGGTCGCGCAGGTAACACCGCAGCAAAATCCCGCCCAGCGAGTGCGTGACGAAGTGCAACCGGGTCGCCGCCGCCTGCGCGGCGATCAGCGGCGCCAGATGATCGCGCGCCAGGTCCCCGATGGATTTCTGCCGCGAGGGATAGGTGAGATTGACGACGTGATAGCCGTCCCGCCGCAGCGCCTGCTCCATCCGCCAGAACGACCAGCGCGTGCGGCCGAGGCCGTGCAGCAAGATGACGGTTTCGCCGGTGGCGGCCGGCAGCGTGGTGACGGCGGGCAGCATGAGCAGGAGGAGCAGGGCCAGGCGGCGCACGACGGGTCAGGCCCTTCGCCGGCGGATGGAGTCCACGGCGCGCCAGGTGACGGAGCCGATGACAATCGCCCCGCCGAGCAGGGCCAGGGGGCTGGGCTTCTCGCCGATGACGAGCATGACCCAGATGGGATTGAGGATGGGTTCGATGACAGGAATCAGGATCGCCTCGAGTGCGGTGACATGGCGGATGGCCCGCGCATACAGCAGGTAGGGAATGGCCAGCTGGAACACGCCGAGCACCAGCAGCGCGAGCAAGCTGCCGTGGTCGGGCCATGGGGCCGACCAGATCCACGGCAGGCCGATGAGGAAGCCGAGCACATTGCCGAGGATGATGGGCTCGATCGTCGAGACGTTCCGCTGTTTCCGCAGCAGCACGATCATCAGGGCGAAGGACACGCCGCTGGCGATGGCGAGGATGATGCCGGCGAGGTCGTTGAGCCGCAGGCCGTCGTAAAGGAAGATGGCCATGCCGACAAAGGCCGCCGCCATCGTCCACCAGTCGGCGCGCGTGGCGTGCTCCTTGAGCAGCCAGGCGCCGAACAGGGCGACCCAGACGGGCGCGGTGTATTGGAGCAAGATGGCGTTGGCCGCGGTGGTGAGTTTGGTCGCCGCCGCGAACAGCAGGGTGCAGCCGGTGTAGGAGAGCGCCGTGGCAAGCTGGAGCGGGGACCACGTGAAGTGCAGTCCGCGCCCGCACACCGCCAGCAGGAAGACCGCCGCGATGAGCCCGCGGCCGCCCCCGACCGCGAGCGGCGGCCAGTCCACCGACTTCATGAGCACGCCGCCGAGGCTCCATCCGAACGCAGTGAGGAGGAGCAGGCCGACGGATTTGCGATGGGCGGGATCAGTCACGAGCTTCCACCCATGCGGATAATCTCCGGGTGAGGCAAACCCGGAAAGCCTGTGGTGGTCCGGCAAGGGAGGAATTGCATCAGGATGTGGTGGGCCCGCGTCTCTGCGGGCCACGGTAGGGGCCGTTGCCCCAACGGCCCTTCAAGGGCGGTTGAGGGCAACCGCCCCTACCACGCGGCCTGCCCCCACCGCCGGCCTGCGGGGCGCGAAGGTTGACGGTGAGTCGGACCCGGTGTCAGGCTCCGACCATGGCTGCAGAAACTCCCCGGTCCGATCCGCCGGCCTTTCCCGAGGCCCTGGCCGCGTGCCTGCGGGAGGACGCCATCGTCCGCGCCGACGCCGCCCAGCTGAAGCTCAAGCTGGAGGCGGCCGGAGCGGCGGCCAAACAAGCGCGGGAGGCCACGGCGCTGCCCGGCCGTCTGCTCGCGGCGCTGGGCCGGCGCCAAGGCGGTCCATCCTCCCCGGAAGAAGCGGCGGAAATCTTCGCGCGGGAAAACGTGCTGAAGCGCCAATGCGGGGAAAGCGAACGCCTCGTTGCGCACCACACCGCGCAGGTCGATGCGCCCCTCGCCGCCTACCTACAGGCCGCCGTGCCCGTTTATGTGCAGCAGAGCCGGGCCCGCCTACGGTTGGGCGAATGGGAGCGCCTTATCGACGACCTGCGCGCGGACCTGCGCGAACTGATCAAGATGCTCGGCCAGGCGCGGAACAACGCCGTGGCCGGCTACGACAAGGATGCGAGCCAGGTTTCCGCCACGGCGCTGAAAATGTTCGGGGAGTCGAGCGGCCTGATCCACCGCATCGACGCCCGCGTCCGCCAGGCGAACGACCAGGCGGCGGAACTGGGTGAGGTGCCGCGGATGACCATCATTCCCCTGGAGGAAACCATCAACCGCCTGACCAAGCTCGAGATTGTCACGATGCTGCGGGAATTCGACCGCGTGGTGAACGAGCTGGAATTGTTCGAGCAACGGCAGCTCGTCGACCTGCAGGTGCCCGCCGTCGCGGCGGCCGACGCCCTCGTGGCCCAGTCGCAGGCCTACCTCGCGCAGTATCGCGAGTCCCTCCGGGCCCATTACGACCGGCAGATCACGTCGGGGGAAGTGGCGCAGGCCATCCCGGACCTCTTGGATCGTTTCCGGCGGGGTTAGGTCGGGCGAGTCGTCCCCGACGAGCCGCGCACACCATCGGCTCATCCGGCCTGTCCGCCATAGGTCTGGCAACGGCGGAAGGATTTGCCCTACCGCGCGGCTTTCGCAAACGCCTCCAGCACCACGCCACCGGTGAGCAGCTCGGGGAGGATGACGGGCTCCGGTTTGCCGGGGGCGTAGATCAGGTTGAAAGGCACGGCCGAGCGGTTCCAGCGCGCGAGCTCGGCGGTGATCTTCGGGTCGCGGTTGGTCCAGTCGCCGCGCAACAGCACGACGTCCTTCTTTTTCAGCTCGGCGAGCACCGCATCGTTGTGGAAGACCGTGGCCTTGTTCGTCTGGCAGGTCGCGCACCAGCGGGCGGTGAAGTCCACATAGACAAACTTGCCCGCGGCCTGCGCGGCGGCGATGGCCTCGGGGCTCCATTTCTCCCAGGTGACCTGGTAGCTGCCGGCGGGCGCGATCTCCGCGGTCTTGGGCCAGCCGGTGTAGAGTCCGCCGGCGAGCAGCGCGGCGGCGAAGACGCGGCCGAACAGTTGTTTGCCCGGCTTGCCGTGGGGCTGGCCGAAGCGGCCGTAGCTCCACGCGGCCATCGCGACGATCACGAAGCCGAACGAAATCATGAGCAGCGCGTTGTCGTCGTCCTTCGTCTGGCCGGCGAGCACCCAGAGCAGCCAGCCGACCGTCGCGTAGAGCGGGAAGGCCATGAACTGCTTGAACGTCTCCATCCACGCGCCGGGTCGCGGCAGCAGCCTCACGGCCTGCGGGAAGATCGAGAGCAGCAGGTAGGGCAGGGCGAGGCCGATGGCGATGCAGGTGAAGACGAGGAACGACTGCCCGGCCGACAGCGAGAGCGCGGCGCCGAGGGCGGGGGCGAGGAACGGCGCGCTGCAGGGTGTGGCGACGAGCGTGGCCAGCGCGCCGGTGAAGAACGAGCCGGCATAACCCTCCTGCATCTGCAGGTTGCCGCCGACGCCGGTGGCGGACAGGCCGATCTCGAACAGCCCGCTCAGGTTGAGCGCAAAGATCAGGAGGAACACCGCCATGCCGAAGACGAACGCCGGCGATTGCAGCTGGAAGCCCCAGCCGAGTTGCGAGCCGCCCGCGCGCAACGCGAGCAGCACGCCGGCCAGCGCCCAGAACGACACCAGCACCCCGAGCGCAAACACGAGGCCGTGCGACACGATCTTCGCCTTGGCGCTGCCGGACTGGTTGACGAAGCCCAGCACCTTGATGCCGAGCACGGGGAAGACGCAGGGCATCAGGTTGAGGATGAGGCCGCCGAGGAAGGCGAGGGCCAGCGTGGCCAGCAGGGAGCTGGGAGCGGGGGGCGGGGAGCCGGCCGAAGGCTGTGACCCGGGAATTGAAGGCGGCGCGTCAGGGACGACGCGCTCCACCTGAAACGGCACGTCGATCGCGAGGCCGGCGTAACCCGAGCCGGCCGACCAGCCGTTGCTGGAGACCAGCACGCCGGTGAGGCGCTTGGTGCCTTTGTCCGCCGCGGCATCCAGCGGACCGGTGATGACCCAGGTGTCGCCGGCCCGCGTGACGGTGTTGGTCTTGGTGTAATCGGTGAAGGCGTCCGCGGCGAAGAAGTGCAGGTCCGCCGGCTGGTGCGTGGTGCCGGGCTTCGGGGTCAGGCGCAGCGTGGCGGACTGGTCATCGTGCGAGGCGGTGACAGCCCAGCCGGTGCTGGCGACCGGCAGCTTGGCGCGGGCGTCCGCGATGGCCTGGGTCCATTTGGCGTCGGTTGCGGTGTCAGCGGCGACGGGGAAACTGATCTCGAGGCTGGCGTCGCCGGGCATGCAGACATCCATGCACATGAGCCACTCGGCCGCGGCCGTCAGTTTGACCGTCGCCCCGGGGGCGAGGGTGGCGGGCGGGGTGATCTCCACCAAAAGAAAACTTTCCCCCTCGTAACCGTTGCCGGTGATGGTGCCGGCGGTGTCCTTCACCATGTGGGGCGCGGGCCACTGGATGGGGCCGGCCTTGAAGCCTTCCGGCAGGGTCCAGGCCAGCGAGGTCGGGTAGCCGGTGCCGGCGGCGATCCAGTAGCTGTGCCAGTGCGGGTCGTGCTGCATCCGTAGGGCGACGGTGAACGGCTGGCCCGGCGCGATGGCGGCGGCGTCCGAGACGAGCTGGGTGCCGACCGCGCCCTTTTTCTGCGGCTTCGACTCGGCGGCGAGGAGCAGGCTGGGCAGGACGAGCCCGTTCGACAGGCTCAGGGCAAGCAGGAGGCGGATGAATTTCATCTGGCGGTGAGAGTAGGTGGAAGGAGGTTTATTTCAAATGCCGATCGCGAGGGAGACTTCGGGCTCGGCCCGGGCGGCCGGCGGGGGCGACTCGAACAGGCTGGTGGAGTAATAGCGTTCGGCGCGGTCGCACAGGATGGTCACGACGCGTGCGGCGGGGCCGAGCCGCCGGGCGGTCTGCAGGGCCGCGCAGACGTTGGCGCCGGAGGAGGTGCCGACGAGCAGGCCGTATTCCCGCGCCAGTCGGCGCGTCATCGCCAGGGCCTCCGAGCTGGTGACCTTCAGGCGGCCGTCGATCGGCGCGCCGGCCAGCAGGGGCGGGACGAAGCCGCCGCTGACGCCCTCGATGGCGTGGCAGCAGGGGAGTTCCCCGGAGAGCATGGCGGCCTCGGCGGGCTCCATCACGATCACCTGCACCGCAGGGTTCCGTTTCTTCAGCGCGCGGCCGCAGCCGGTGATCGTGCCGCCGGTGCCGAAGCCGCTGACGAAGGCGTCCACCTGCTGCCCCATCTGCGTGAGGATCTCCGGGCCGGTGTGCTCCTCGTGGTCGAGGGCGTTGAGCGGGTTCTCGAACTGGCGCGGCAGGAAATAGCGCGGGTCGGCCGCGGCCATCTGCAGGCTCAGGTCGATGCCGGTCTGGTAGCCCCGGGTGGACTTGAACAGCTGCACCTCCGCGCCGAAATGCCGCATGAGGTGGCGGCGCTCCACGCTGGCGGTGTCCGACATGAGGATCTTCACCCGGCAGCCCAGGGCGGCGCCGACCATGGCAAGCGAGATGCCCGTGTTGCCGCTCGTGCATTCCAGGATGGTGGTGTCGGGCCGGAGCAGGCCGCGCGCGCGGGCGTCCTGCAAAATGGTGAGGGCGAGCCGGTCCTTGATCGAGCCGCTCGGGTTGGTGAACTCGGCCTTGGCGTAAATGGTCAGGCCCTCGGGCCCGAAGCGCAGCGGCATCAGCGGCGTGCGGCCGATGAGCGCGAAGATTTCAGGGTCGGAATCCGGGGATCGAGATAGGGACATGGCAGGAGGGAAGGGGCACTGTAGCAGGTCGCCGTCGCGACGACCATAGGCCAAAGGCACCAAGCCACCAGAACGGGCGGACAAGGTTGCGGCCATCTTATAGACGGACGGGCCGCGTGTTTCCGGGGCCGGAGCCTGAACAAAACGGATCGCCGCGCGCCGGGGCGCCTTGGGTTAGGTCTTTTTGCCCATGCGCCGGCGCTTGCCGGCGGCCGGCCGGCCCTTCACTTTCCTCTCATCATGAAATCCCGCCTGCTGCTCCTCGCCCTTCTTGCGGGCGCGCTGTTTACTTCGCCGACCCTTGCCGCACCGGCGGCGCTGCCGTTCGCCCACGAGGCGAGCGACCTCCCGGCCGACCCGGCGGCGCGCTTCGGCACGCTGCCCAACGGCGTCCGCTACGTCATCTACCCGAACAAGGAGCCGCAGGGCCGCGCCTCGCTGCGGCTGCTCGTGCTCGCCGGCTCGCTGATGGAGAACGAGGACCAGCGCGGCGTCGCCCACTTCCTCGAGCACATGGCCTTCAACGGCAGCAAGCACTACCCGCCGGGCACGCTCGTCGAGTTCTTCCAGCGCATGGGCATGAGCTTCGGCGGCGACACCAACGCCTCCACCGGCTTCGACCGCACGCAGTATATGCTCGAGCTGTCGCGCACCGACGAGAAGACGCTCACCGAGGGCCTGCAGGTGCTCAGCGACGATGCCGGCGGCCTGCTGCTGCGGGACGACGAGATCGACAAGGAACGCGGCATCATCATGAGCGAGAAGCGCACCCGCGACAACGTGGGCTTCCGCACCTTCGTCGCCCAGTTCGAGTTCATGCTCGGCGACACGCTGCTGCCCAAGCGCATCCCGATCGGCCTGCCCGAGGTCATCGAAAAGGCGCCGCGCGCCCGCTTCACGGAATTCTGGGACACCTGGTATCGGCCCGAGCGGCTGGCCGTTGTCGCCGTCGGTGACTTTGACCCGGCCGTCGTGGAGCAGCTGATCGTCGCCGAGTTCGCGCCGCTCACGGCCCGCGCGCCGGCCCGGCCCGACCCCGCGCTGGGCGAGCTGACGAAGTTCGAGGGCGTCCGCGCCTATTTCCATGGCGAGCCCGAGGCGCCCGCCACCACGGTGACCATCACCAGCCTCATACCCGCCCCGAACGAGCCCGACACCGCCGCCAACCGCCGGAAGGAGCTGCCGCGCCACATCGCCATCGCGATGCTCAACCGCCGCTTCAGCGAGCTGGCCAAGCAGGAAGGCGCACCCTTCAGCAGCGCCGGGGCCGGCGTGTCCGACGGGTTCCGCTTCCTGCGCCAGGCCGAGGTCAACGTGACCTGCAAGCCCGGGCAGTGGGCCGCCGCGCTGGCGGTGGGCGAGCAGGAGCTGCGCCGCGCCCTCGAGCACGGGTTCCAGGCCGATGAACTCAAGGAGGTCGTGGCGGGCTATGCCAACAGCCTCGACCAGGCCGTGAAGACCGCCGCCACCCGCCGCTCCGGCGCGCTGGCCAACGAGATTCTCGGGGGCCTCGTCGACCGCGAGGTCTTCACGCATCCCACCGCGGACCGCGCGCTGCTCCAGCCCGCCCTCGACCAGATCACCGCCGCCGACTGCCTCGCGGCGCTGCGGGCGGCCTTCGCCGCGCCCGGTCGCTTCGTCCTCGTCACCGGCAACCTCGCGCTCCCCGGCGACGCCGATGCGGCCATCGCCGCCGCCTACGAAAAGTCCCGCGCCACCGCCGTCGCCGCGACCGCGGCCCGGGCCGAACTCGCCTGGGGCTACGCCGACTGGGGCCAGCCCGGCCAGGTCGTGAAGCGTGAGCATGTCGCCGACCTCGACGTCGAGCTCGTGACCTTCGCCAACGGCGTGAAGCTCAACCTCAAGAAGACCGACTTCGAGGCCGGGCGCATCCGCACCGGCGTGCGCGTCGGCAACGGCAGCATCACCGAACCCGCCGGCCAGCGCGGCCTGGCCGGACTCGCCGGCGGCACCTTCGGCGCCGGCGGCCTGGGCAAGCACAGCGGTGACGAGCTTCGCCGCCTGCTCGCCGGCAAGAACGTTGGCGCGCAGTTCTCGCCCGGCCAGGACGCCTTCAACTTCACCGGCAACACCACGCCGCGCGACCTGCTCCTGCAGCTCCAGCTGGTGGCCGCGCAGCTGACCGACGCCGGCTGGCGTCCCGAGGCGCTCCGCCAGGCGCAGAAGGGCCTCGAGCAGCTGTATCTCGGCTTCGCCCACACCGCCAACGGCCCGATGTCGCTGGAAGTCGCCAACCTGCTCGCGGGTGGCGATCCGCGCTTCGGCATGCCGGCCAAGGAAGTGATGATGGCCCGCAACCTCGCCGAGGCGAAGGTCTGGCTCGCCCCGCAGCTGGCGCACGGCTCGCTCGAGGTGAGCCTGGTCGGCGAGATCGACCTCGAGGCGGCGATCGCCGCCGTGGCGCAGACCCTCGGCGCGCTGCCGCCGCGCGAGCCGAAGCCCGCGCTCGACGAGCTCAAGCAAGTCTCCTTCCCCGCCACGCCCTTCACCAAGAGCTACCCCATCACCTCCGAAATCCCGAAGGGCAACGTGTTCGTCTACTGGCCCACGACCGACGGCTTCGACGTCCAGCGCGCCCGCCGCCTCAACGTGCTCGGCCTCGTGCTTGCCGACCGCCTCCGCGTGAAGATCCGCGAGGAGATCGCCGGCACCTACAGTCCCAGCGCCGGCAGCAACGCCAGCGACACCTTCCCGGGCTACGGCTACATCCAGGCCGGCTGCGTGGTGGATCCGGCCCAGGCGGCGAAGATCCAGGACCTGATCGTGGCCATCGGCGACGACCTCGCGACGAAGGGTGTGACGGACGACGAGCTGAACCGCGCCCGACAGCCTGCGCTGACCGCCGCGAAGGAATCGCTCCGCACGAACAACTACTGGGGCGGCACCGTGCTGGCCCGCGCGCAGGAAAAGCCCGAGGTGCTCGACTGGGCGCGCACGCGGCTCCCCGACATCGAGGCCATCACGGCCGCCGAGCTGAGCGAGCTGGCGAAGACCTACCTCGGCCAGGCGCGTGCCTCGCGCGTCACCATCCTGCCGGAAGCCGCGCCCAAGCCGGCCACGCCGCCGGCCACCCCGACCCCGCCGGCGCTCCCTGCGCCCAAGCCATAAGGACCGGGGCGCCGCTCCTACGGTTTTTGCCATATGGAGACTTCCGAAAAGAAGTGACGGTGTCGGGCAGGTAGGGCGAATCCTTCCGCCGTCGCGAGGCCTATGGCGGACAGGCCGGATGAGCCGTGCGCCCGAGCGGCTCGTCCGGGACGACTCGCCCTACCCATTGAGCCCCCGGGGTCACTTCTTCAGGTTATCCTTAAAAGGGCGCGAGCGTCAGCCTTCGCTGAGCGTGCGGCTGACGGGAGCTCGCGGGCCCCCGGCTTTTCACTTTGGGCTGGTTTCACCCCAGGGGCGGGTGTATGCGCGTGCCGCCGCCGTGAATCCCACGCCCGAAAAGCCCAAGCCGCCCGAGAAGTGGTTCGCCGAGGATGTGCAGCCGCACGATTCCTCGCTGCGGGCCTATCTGCGGGGTCGCTTCCCGACCGTGCGCGATGTCGACGACGTCGTGCAGGAGTCCTACCTCCGCATCTGGAAGGCCCGGGCGCGGCACCCGATCGACTCGGCCAAAGCCTTCCTGTTCAGCATCGCCCGCAACCTCGCCCTCGACACGATCCGGCGCAATCGCCATTCGCCGATCGACGGCGTAACAGATTTGGCCGCCCTGTTCGTCCTAGATGATAAGCCCGACGCCGCGTCGGCCGCCGCCCGCCAGCAGGAAATCGAGATGCTGGTGGACGCCATCGACGCGCTGCCGGCCCGCTGCCGTGAAATTTTCATCCTCCGCAAACTCCAGGGCGTGTCCCAAAAGGACATCGCCGCCCGCCTCGGCCTGTCCGAGCAGACCGTGCAGGTTCAGGCCGCCCGCGGCCTGCGCCGCATCGCCGAGGAGCTGCGCCACCGACTAGGAACCCCATGAACCCGCTACCCCCCACGGCCCGCGACGGCCTGCCGCCGCGGAGCCCCGCCATCGAGGCCGCCGCCGCGGACTGGGTGACGCGCGTCGACGCGGGCCTGACCCGGGAGGAGCAGCAGATTTTCCAGGACTGGCTGTCGGGCGACCCGCGGCATGCGGACGCCTTCGACCGGTTCACGGAGGCCTGGTCGGTCTTTGACCGCGTGCAGGAACGGGGCGCGGCCAGCGTGATCCTCGACCAGCTGGCCGGGCGGACCCGCCGCCGTCGGGCGCGCCGCGTGCAGGCGGGCGTCGCCGCCGGCCTGGCCCTGGTCGCCGGGCTGGCGTATTTTCAATGGCGGGCCGCCGCGCCAGACGCGGTGGCGGCTCCGGCCGCGGTTATCGCCCAGGCCGCCGTGCCGGATCCGGTCCGCAAGCTGCCCGACGGCTCGATCGTCGAGCTCAACGCCGGGGCGGAGATCGAGGTGCGGTATTCCGCCGAGGCCCGCCACGTGAAGCTGGTTAAGGGCGAGGCGTTTTTCCGGGTCGAGAAGGATTCGAGCCGGCCTTTCTATGTCGAGGCCCACGGCGTGGTCGTCCGCGCGGTCGGCACGGCCTTCGCGGTGCAGATGCAGCCGACCGCCATCGAGGTCGTGGTGCAGGAGGGCGCGGTCGACGTCGGGCGCACTCCGCCGGCCGGCATGATCGGGGAGCATTCACCGGGCAAGACGGTCCGCGTGGAGGCCGGCAATAAGGTGCGCTTCGCCCTGATCCGGCTGCGCCCGGCCCGGCCGGGGGCCCAGTCGCCGGCCGAAGCCCAGCCGAAGCCGCTGGCCGAGCCGGAAGCCCCGGCCCAGCCCGAGTCGCTCAGCGATGATCAGATGAGCGCGCGGCTCGCGTGGCGCATTCCCCGGTTGGAATTCGAGGGCATGACGCTGGCCGAGGCGGTCGCCTGGATGAACCGGCACAACCGGCTTCAACTGCGGCTGGAGGACGCGGAACTGGGCCGGCTCCGGGTCACCGGCACCTTCCGGTCGGATAATCCCGAGGGGTTGGTGCGGATGCTGGAGCGGACCCTGGACATCACGGCCGAGCCGCACGGCGCCGACGAGATCGGGCTGCGGCCGGCAAAATAAGCGGGGTCGGTCATTCCTTGGTGCAGGGCTCAGTTCCGGCTGAGCCGGTAGGGGCGGTTGCCCTCAACCGCCCTTGCGCGAACAGAAGCAGTGAGGGCAATGGCCCCTGCCGGACTGATACGGAGTCAGGCAGTTGGCCGGATATTCCGCTCCAGTCATGGGAGACTGAATGGGGTCAAGGTGGGCCAGCCCGCTCGCGGGCGCTCATCAGGGCGCGAGCCCCACGACAGGCTCGGGGTCCTGAGCTTGTCGAACGGACGAGCTCGCTGGCCCACGCCAACGACATGATCTCGACTCAGCGGGCGGTCCCGCCCGCCCGATATGACACGCAGCCCGCGAAAACTTTCCGTAACAGATTTTTCCGGCCCGGGCGTCTGCCTATATGGAACCTACGCCGGCCGGCCGCGGCCGCACACCCACGTCACCCTAGTCACCATGCACACCCACAGCACCCGCCGCGTTTCCCGCGGCTTCCTCGCGATGATCGCCGCCCTTCTCGTGGCCGCCGTCGCTTTTGCCTCGGAACCCACCCTGAAGAAGTTCGACGTCCCGGCCGACAAGGCTCCGGCCGCCATCAAAGTGTTTTCCCAGCAGGCGGGGGTTGAGGTGCTCGTTCCCACCGACGCCGTCGCCGGCATCAAGACCAATGCGGCGCAGGGCGAGATGACCCCCCGCGCCGCCTTGGAAAAGATGGTCGCCGGCACCGGCTTCGTCGTCGTCCCGGACGAGCAGAGGGGGGCGCTCGGCCTGCGCCGCGAGCCCGGACAGGGAAAAAACGCCGATAGCCGTCAGGAATCCATCCCGGCGGCAGTAATCGAGAACGGCGCGATCAAGCTCGAGACCTACAAGGTGCTCGGCTCGCGCATCCGTCAGACGGACACGGAGGGTCCCTCGCCGGTCAACACCTACAATCGCGAATACATCGAGGCGACCGGTGCCATGACGCTGTCCGACTTCCTTTCCCGGATTCCCCAGGTCTACTCGGGCATCGCATCCGGCCGCAGCAGCGCGCCCGATGAGTTCAATCCCGACTTTGGCCAGCGCACCGAAACCACCTCGGCGCCCTTCAACCTCGTGCTGGGTGCCTCCGACGCGCCGATCGCGCAGAGCGGCGTGTCCGGCGTGTCCCTCCGCGGCCTCGGCGCCGGCTCCACACTCGTGCTCGTCGACGGCCGCCGGGTGGCCAAGTCGGGCAACGGCAATCGCGGTTCCGACACCCGGCAGGGCTTCGTCGACCTGAACACCATCTCGCTCGGCATGATCGACCACATCGAGGTGTCGACCGACGGCGCCTCCGCCATCTACGGCGCCGATGCGGTCGCGGGCGTCATCAACATCATCCTCAAGAAGGACTACCGGGGCACGGAACTGAGCGGTGGCTACAAGGCCAGCGAGCACGGCGGCGGCGAGGAGGGCACCATGTCGGTCACCTCCGGCTTTGTGCACGGCAAGCTGAGCGGCACGCTTTCCCTCGACTACTTCGAGCGCCAGAACCTGTCGGCCGATCAGCGCGCCTATTCCAAGAATCAGGACCACACCGCCATCCCGCGTGGCATACTCCTGACCGATGGCTCGACGCTCAACGGTCGCAACTACACCCTCAACTGGGGTTATCCCGCGGTCATCCAAGCCTCGGGCGGCACGGTCTCGGGCAACTTCGACGCCATCCCGGGCATCCGCGTGGTGCTGGTGCCCGTCGGCTCGACCGGCACGCCGACCCTCGCGCAGTTCATTCCCGTGACGACCCCGGCGGGCACCGCCACAGTGGTGAACGCCACCGGCCAGCGCCGGGCGAACACCGCGGCCTTCCTCGACCTGGCCGGCCGGTCCCAGCGCCGGGGCGCCAACGGCACCCTGCGCTACCGCATCAGCGACCGGCTCGAGGCCAATGCCAGCTACCGCACCAGCGATTCGCGCAGCCTGATCCGCTCGCAGCCGGTCACGTCCGTCACGGGCGGCTTCGGCTCGGCGGTGGCCCTGCCGGCGGCCTTCAATCCCTTCAACCAGAACGTCACGGTGGGCATGATCCTGCCGGACTGGGGCTCGACCACGCAGCGCGTGCGCACGCTGGACGACGCCGTGAACGCCGGCCTGCGCGGCAATGTGAACAGCTGGGAATGGGACCTGAGCTATTCGTGGCAGGACCAGTCCGTGCGCCAGACGACTCGCAACTTCAACGGGGCCGGTTTCGCCAACCTGCTGATCAACCCCGACCCGGCCCAGCGCTTCAACCCCTTCGTCGACTTCTACGCGCCGGGCGCGGTCTCGCAGGCGGCGCTGCTCGAGACCCTGTCGGTCTATCCCGAACTCTACAGCAAGTCCAAGTATGTGAGCCTCGACTTCGACGCCAACGGCGACCTGTTCACCATCAAGGACCGCACCGTGAAGCTGGCCTTCGGCGGTTCCTCGTCCGAGTCCAACATCTGGAGCCGGGCCACCAGCTATTCCAACGCCCTGGTGCCCGTGGTCACCCAGACCGCCGTGATCGGCGAGGCCAAGGGCAAGGCCCTCTTCGCCGAGTTTTATGTGCCGGTCTTCGACAAGCAGAACAACGTGCCGCTCTTCCAGCGCCTCGATTTCCAGCTGGCGGCACGATATGAGGACCTGGACCGCGGTTTCACCAAGACCGTGCCGAAATACGGCGTGTCGTGGAGCCCGGTGAAATCCGTCCTGGTCCGCGGCAGCTGGAGCCAGGGCTTCCGCGCCCCCAGCACCAACGAGTATGTCGTGGTGGCCGCCAACCAGACCCTGACCCTGTCCGATCCGCGGCGCACCCCGCCTTCCACGCCCGGGGTGGTCGTCACTCGCGGCTCCAGTCCCAGCGTGCAGGCGGAGACCTCGGAAAACGCCTATGTCGGCCTGGTCTATGAGCCGACCTTCGTCAAGGGGCTGAGCCTGGAGGTCAATTATTACGATTCGAAGCAGGCCAATGTGCTCCAGATCATCAGCGCGCAGAACATGATCAACAACGAGGCGCTCTTCCCCGAGCGCATCACCCGGCTCGCCCCCACGGCGGCGGACATCGTGCTCAACCAGCCCGGCCAGATCACCGGGGTCGACCAGACCTTCATCAACTTCGGCCGCCTTTCCAGCCGGAGCGTGGATTTCGCCGCGGACTACACGCTGCCCTGGGAGAACTTCGGCCGCTTCCGCCTGAACGTCTCCGCCAGCCATAATCTGGAGTCCGTCCGGCAGGTCGTCCCCGGCCAGCCGGAAGTGGTGCTGGAGGAGGACACCGGTTCGCCGCCGAAGTGGACGATCAACAGCTCCCTCTTCTGGAACAAGGGGGCCTGGACCGCCTCGGCGTTCCTCTGGTATCTCGACGGCTTCAAGACGAACAATGCCGGCAACGCCCTCGTGCAGAACAGCGCGACGGTCGCCTATTACCCGACGCCGGCCGTCAGCAAGCTGGACGTGCGCGTCGGCTACGGGTTCAAGAACGGTCTCTGGCGCGGCTACGGCAAGGGCCTGCGCGTGAACGTCGGCGTGAACAACGTCTTCGACAAGCAGCCGGCGTTCTCCGACACGCTGTGGGGCTTCAACGCCGGCCTCCACAAGGCGCTCATCCTCGGCCGTGCCTACGAGTTCTCGTTCAACGTTCCGCTGTAATATTCCTCCATGCCTTCGTTCCGCCGGCCGGCACTTGGGACCGGCCGGCGGGTCTGTCTGGTTCCTCCCCTTATGAAATTCCCCTATCGTCTGCTTGTCCTCCCGGCTTTGCTCGCTGCCGTCGCGTTCCCGCTCCGGGCCGCCGATGCGTCCGCGCCGGTCACCGTGCCGGTCGAAAGTCCGGTGGAGAAGACCACCGGCCGGCTCCAGGCCGGTGAGGTCGCGCCGGAGTTCAGCGTCGTCGATGTGAAGGGTGCGACGGTCAAGCTGTCCGATTTCAAGGGCAAGGTCGTCATCGTCGACGTCTCCGCGACGTGGTGCGGCCCCTGCCAGGCGGCGATGCCGAACAACGACCGCGTCTACCGCAAATACGCGGAGCAGGGCGTCGTGCTCCTCGGCATCACGGCGGATGACACCAAGGCCGCCTATGATGGCTGGATGGCGCGCAATGCGTCGAAATACGCCTTCCCGATGATGTTCGATCCGCTGGGCCGGGACGGGTGGAAGGATTCCGTCTTCAACACGCAGTATCACATCACGGGTTTCCCGACGATGTTCGTCGTCGGTCGCGACGGGAAGATCAGCGAGATCCTGAGCGGCGGCGGCCCCGGCGAGGACTACCGTCTCGAATACGCGCTGGCCCGCACCGGCATCAAGGTCGACCTCGCGTCGCTCCCGCCCGAGCCGAAGAAAGCAGGCCCGCAGGCGATCCCGATGATGACCAAGACCGCGGCGATGCCCGCGTCGACGGCCATGATCGGCATGGGCGCACCTGCGCCGGCCGGCGGTGGCTTCACGCCCGAGAAGTTCGGCAGCATCGCCCGCGGAGCGGTCGTGCCCGACTTCACGGTCACCGGCAAGGACGGCCAGCCGGTCAAGCTGTCCAACTTCCGCGGCAAGACGCTCCTGCTGCAGTTCTGCACCGGCAACGGCCCGCAACCCTGGTTCGCCGCGGCCGCCGCGGCCTACCAGGACCAGTCGCTCCAGGCGCTCGCGGTGTTTTCCGCCACCGACAAAGCCGATTTCGACAAGTGGGTCGCCGCCAATCCCAACCCCGGCTTCGCGGTCGCGTGGGATCCGGCCGGCAAGGCCTGGGCCGAGAACACCACCAACACGATCTTCGGCGTCGGCATGTATCCCGCCACCGCCGTCCTCAACGCCGACGGCGCGCTCTGGAGCGGCACGATCGGCATGGGGGACAAGGTCAGCGCCATGGTTTATTCGATGCTCGCCCGCAACGGCATCAAGCTCACCAAGGAGCACATGGACGCGCTCGTGGCCGCGGGTGGCGCGATGCGCGCGGGCGGCAGCGCCGCCGGCGCGGCCCCGGCGGCGCCCAAGGCGCCGTTCGCGGAAAAATACGGCAAGCTCAAGGCCGGCGACCTGCTGCCGGACTTCACCGTGATCACGGCCGACGGCAAGGAGGCGAAATTCTCCGACTACGCCAAGGGCAAGACCGTCGTGCTCGACTTCTGGGCGACCTGGTGCGGCCCCTGCCAGCAGGCCATGCCGCACTACGAGGAGATGCACCGCAAGTATGCGCCCAAGGGCGTGGTCTTCCTCGGCATCTGCTGCTTCGACACCCGGCCCAACTACGACAAGTGGGTCGCGACCAACAAGGACAAGTATACCTTCACGACGGTGTTCGACCCGGTCGGCAAGCCGGCCTCCGGCGACAAGGAGGCCATGAAGAAGACCATCATGATGCAGCTCTCGGGCGGGGCCCTGACGCCGCTGCCCACCACGCTGGTCATCAACACCGAGGGCAAGCTGGTCGGCAATTACGTCGGCTACGGTGCCGGCACGCACGCCGGCCTGGCCAACCTGCTCATGCTCGCGGGGGTCAGCGTCAATGAGGAGGACAAACCGAAGGAATTCTTCCCCGCCGGCTCCACCGTGCGCGCCATGCCCGCCGCCACGATCAAGGCGGCGCCGGGCTCCGACCAGCCCGCGCCCGCCCGGCCCGCGACCCTCGCCGCCGGCGCGGTCGCACCGGACTTCACGATGAAGGACCTCGCGGGCAAGGATGTGAAGCTCTCCGACTTCAAGGGCAAGGTCGTCATCCTCGACTTCTGGGCCACGTGGTGCGGACCGTGCATCGCCTCGTTCCCGCACACCGCGAAGATCGCCACGCAATACAAGGACCAGGACGTCGTCGTCCTCGCCTCCTGCACGAGCGACACGCGCGCCGCCTTCGAGAAGTGGATGCCGGTCAACCAGCCGAAATACGCCGACATCCTCTTCGCCGCCGACCCGAACGAACGCGGCTCCGCCACTTTTGACAAACGCGCCTCTTCCGCCCTCTACGGCGTCGTGGGCATTCCCACGCAGTTTGTGATCGGCCGCGACGGCAAGATCGTCGCCACCATCGTCGGCAACGGCGGGGAGGGCGACGCCCGCACCGAGGGCGCGCTCGCGCTCGCCGGCGTGAAGGTGGACGAGGCCCTCGCCACCAAGGGCAAGGCGGCGCTCGTGGCCGCAGCCGAAGAGGATAAGCAGAGTGCCATCCAGGCCGCGGAGACGGCGAAGAACCCGCCGCCGCCGTTCTTCGAGGGGATGGGCAAGCTGGTGAACGGGCAGCCGCTGCCCCTCGCCGACTTCACCGCGCAGGGTCCCGATGGCCAGCCGGTGAAATTCTCCGACCTCGCCAAGGGCAAGACCGTCGTGCTCAACGTGTGGAACGCGCTCAACGCCTCCGACTTCGTCGCCTTCCAGGAGACGTGGGCCCGCCACTATGCCGGGCAGAACGTGCAGTTCGTCGCGCTCATCTCCTATTGCTCGCGGGAGGACTACGACAAGTTCCTCGCGGACCAGGCGGGCAAGTTCTCCTTCCCGGTGATCTTCGATCCCGTGGGGAAGTTCGCGGCCCCCGCCAAAACCCCCGCCGAGATGACGGTCGAGGAGAAGAAGGAGTTCACCGCCCGCCAGCGCGAACATTTCGGCAAGGTCATCGCGATGCAGCTCACCGGTGGCATGATGCTGCCGATTCCGAACAACCTGGTGCTGGACGCCCAGGGCAACCTGCTCGGCGGCTATGTCGGCGCCGGGGAAAAATCCGCCCCGGCCCTCGGCAACCTGCTCCATCGCGCCGGGGTCAAGCTCGCGCCCGAGGACCTGCCGAAAAAAATCTACACCCGCGAGGAAACGAAACCCAAGGCGCCGCCCGCGGCCGTGGCCATGCTGAAGGTTGGCGCCCCTGCGCCCGACTTTCCCGCGACCGATGCCGCCGGCCAGGCCGTGAAGGTCTCCGATTACCGCGGCAAGGTCGTCATCCTCGACTTCTGGGCCACGTGGTGCGGCCCGTGCATCGCCTCGATGCCGCATACCAACGAGGTCGCCGCGCACTACAAGGACCAGGGCGTCGTCGTTCTCGCGTCCTGCACGAGCGACACCCGCGCGAAGTTCGACGCCTGGGTAAAGGCCAACCAGGCCAAATACCCCGACATGCTTTTCTCGCACGACCCGCTGGAGAAGTCCGACGACCGCGCCTCGCGCAAGCTCTACGGCGTGGGCGGCATCCCGCAGCAGTTCATCATCGGCCGCGACGGCAAGATCGCCGCGCTGTGCACGGGCTACCTCAAGGGCGAGGTGCTCCTCGAGGCCGCGCTCGCCCAGGCTGGCGTCAAGGTCGCCCCGGAGATCCTGGCGAAGGCCAAGCTCGACCAGGCGAACCGCGACGCGCTGAAGTAACCCGCGGGCCCACCCATGGTCGCAGAGAAAAATCCCCGGCTCGTGCCCGCCAGCTACCTGGCGGGGGCGAGTTGCCTGCTGCCTAGTAGGTCGGGGGGGTG
>JAQSDJ010000104.1:0-13741 GCA_029945855.1 Lacunisphaera sp. | reverse complement strand
CCCCTACAGGGAAAGCTGGCCGGCCTCACCCCGGCGGAGCGGGTGGTGGTCGGGTTGGTGTGCGAAGGGTTGTCCAACAAGGAAATCGCCGCGACGGTCAACCGGGCCGAGCCGACGATCAAGCACCAGCTTTCCACCGCCATGGGCAAGCTCGCCGTCCAGAGCCGCTGCCAGCTGATCGTGCGGCTGCTGCGCTGATCGTGGGCGGCCCGCTGGCGGGCGCACTTGGGGCGCGAGCAAGCTCGCTGGCCCACGCCAACTCCTGATCCCGGCTGAGCCGGGTGGCATCGGCTTCCCGGTTCGACGGGCTCACGGCCCTGAGTGGTTCGACTTCGCTCACCACCCTGAGCTTGTCGCACGGGCCGGCCGCTGGGCAGCCGATGGTCTGGGATGAATCTGCGGCAAGATGCCGCAGCTGCGCCGTCGCCGGCCGCAGCCGGGTTTGTAACGCATTACGTTACAAACCGGCCTGCCGCTGCCTGTTCATGAGGTGGTTGAACAGCAGGGACCAGAAGCAGAGCACGACGTTGAACAGCGGGACCTGCAGGGCGGGGGGCAGCGCGTAGACGCAGCACACCACCGGCACCCACACCGTCCACTGGGTCAGCAGCACCGGGAAGATCCGGCGATAATACCAGCGGCCCGCGCGCAGGTCCGCCCGCACCGGCGCCCAGCGGAAGCCGGCGTCTTTCCAGGCGAAAATCGCGATGCCCACCGGGGCGGCGTAGAGGGGATTCCAGAGGAATTGGTCGCAGACCGCCTTGACCGCGATCGTGGCGACGCCGGTGCCGTCGCCAAAGACCGCGGACATGATCCGATACCAGAGGTCGGCTTCCGCGCCTTTCCACGCCCAGAAGCCGGCGAAGAAAAGCACCAGCGGCCACGGGTTGGCGGCGCGGGTCGCGGGATTCAAACGCAAATATAAAAAAGGGATCACGCCGCCGCTGAGCGCGCCCGCCAGCGCCGAGAAGACGAAGCCGCCCTCCGTGCGCCAGGCCGCCAGCCGCTCGAAGAAGCCGCGGGCCGCCGGCAGGAAATAGTAGGCGAGCACCAGGCCCAGCGCGACCGCCTGCAGCACGAGGCCGGGCCGGAACAGCGCCTGCGCGCCATGCAGGCCGGCCTGCCAGGGCGCTTCGTCGGGAGGGTGCTTCACGGGCATAAAGGTCGATGTGAGGGGGCCGCGGCCGCGAGGGCGAGCGTGTTTTTCACCGGGTCGTTCTCGTTCTCCTAATCCTTCTCGTTCTCAAGCCCGCCGGGAGAAAGAGAATGAGAAAGAGAACGAGAACGATTGCCCCGGCCCTACAGTTCTTGCAGCAAGTTCAGCGCCGGTCTTTGCTCGGCGGATGTCCGACGACTTCACCGACCTGGAACAACGCTGCGTCACCGTGCTGGCGGCGCAACCGGGTGACGCGGCCCACGATCTCGGGCATGTGCGGCGCGTCGTGGTGAACGCCCGGCGGCTGGCGGCGGCCGAGGGCGCGCGGCTCGACATCGTCGTGCCCGCGGCCTGGCTGCACGACTGCGTCACGGTGCCGAAGGATTCGCCGCAACGGGCGCAGGCCTCGCGGCTGGCGGCGGCGCAGGCGGTGCGGTGGCTGCGGGAGTGGGGCTGGCCGGAGGCGTTGCTGGCCGACATCGCGCACGCCGTCGAGGCGCACAGTTTCTCGGCGGGCCTCCCGCCCCGCACGCTGGAGGCGAAGGTCGTGCAGGATGCCGACCGGCTGGAAGCGATCGGCGCGGCCGGGCTGGCCCGCTGCCTCATGCTCGGCGGCGCGCTGGGCCGGCCGCTGTATGCGGCCGAGGATCCGTTCTGCGAAAAACGCGCGCCGGACGACCGCACGGCGACGGTGGACCATTTCTACACGAAGCTGCTGAAGCTCGAGGCCCTGATGCAGACGACCGCCGGCCGCCGCGAGGCCCGGGCGCGCACGGCGTATCTGGAGAATTTCCTGGCCGAGCTGAAACGGGAGATCGGGGAAGGAAATTTGTAACGTAATGCGTTACAAAGCGCCGCGGGGGCGACTGGGGATATTTGTAACGTAATACGTTACAAAGCGAATTGGGGTCGGGGAGGCGTAGGGGCGTCGCTTATTTCACAGGCTTCGACGCTTACGGCCTACACACCCCGTCGCCTTTCGACTTGCTCAAGGCCCTGAGCTTGCCGAACGGGCTGCGCGCCACCCCTCTTCATAGAGGGGAGTCAATTCACCCCAGCAACAAATCCCCTCTATGAAGAGGGGTGCCCGTCAGGGCGGGGTGTGCGGGGAAACGCCACCCTCACCGCCGGAGACGGATGCTCTGCTTTTCCTCGTTGAGGCCGAGGGTGAGCTCGGTGGCCGTGATCGCCAGAACCTGGATGTAGACCGTGCGGCCCTTGACCTCGAGGGGGATGATGTCCCCGGCCTTGCACAGCGTCTGGTTGAGGGTGAGGAGGGAGACGCCGTTGCGCACGGTCAGGCCGCTGATCTTCAGGGTGGAGACGAATTTCGCGAGCGTGCCGGCGTCGCTCTCGTCGGGGCCGGTGGGCAGGACGGTGGGGTCCACGCCGCCCACGGGGGTGTCCTCCACCGGCGGGAGATCGGACGGGCGGAAGAAGGGGTTGGGCAGGGCGGGCGGGAGCGGCGTGGGATTCATCCGCGGCTCCAGCAGGGAGGCGATGCGCGCCTTGGTGAGCGCGTAGCGGTCCGCGATGCGCTTGAGGGCCAGGGTCTGCGCGTTGTCGGCCTTGGCCCCCGGGAGGGCGACCTGGGCGACGGCCGGCAGCGCGAGGGCGGCGGCGAGGAGCAGGAGGGTGATCCGGCCGGGCTTCATGGGCGGGCGAGCAGGTCGAGGGTGAGCTCCATGGTGACGAGATCAGGGGTGTCACTCGCTATCGAGGCCGCGCTGTCGCGCCCGACGGGACCCCCGGATCCTTCGCTTTGGGTGAAAGAGTAGGTGCGGATGCGGGCGAGGCGCGGGCCGGTCTCGATCTCGTGCAGCAGGCGCATGATCTGCCGGTAGGGCCCGGTGGCGCGGACGGTGAAGGGCACGGGCTTGAACAGGCTGCCCTCGGGCTGGGGTTGCGAGCTGAGCTGGTTCAGCTGGGAAAAGCGGAGCCGGGCGGTGGCCTCGATCGAGTAGAAATAGCCGAGGTTCTCGGCCAGGTCGGCCTCGTTGATGAGGTTGCGGTCGATGAAATCCACCGCGGCCGTGGCGGCGGCGAGCTCGCTGTTGATGCGCGTCTGGCCGGTCAGCGACTCCATCATGGTCTCGCCGGTGCGACGGGCGGTCTCGTGGTCGGCGTTGAGCACGTGCTGCTTGTGCCAGAGGAAATACGAGGCCGAGCCCATCAGCACGATGATGGTGAGGCTGGCCACGATGACCGGGTTGAGCCGGCTGAACGCGAGGAACTGCTGGAAGCGCTCCTTCATGGCGCGGGGCCCTCCTTCAGCTTGCAGGCGATCTCGAAGGTCATGACGTCGGCGTTCTCCTCGCGGTCGAGGGAGACCAGCGCGATCGTGCTGAAGAGCGGGCCGATGACGGGGTCCTTGCGGAGGTCCGCGACGTAGCGGCGCAGGGTCTGGGCGGCCGGGCCGGAGGGCTCGAGCATCTGGCCGCGCACGACCACGCCGCCGGCGAAGCCGTTGAGGCTGGTGATGCTCATCCGCGGCAGGCGGCTGCGGCCGAAGCTGACGATGAGGTCGGAGGCGCGGTAGTGCGCGCCCATCAGGTTGTAGGCCGCGTCGAGGCGGGCGACCTTGATCTCCAGCTTGCGGGTGGCGAGGTTCAGCTCCGCATACTGCCGGCGGTGCCCGGCGATCTGGTTCTGCCAATAGCCGATCTCGCTGCGGAGCGTGCCGCTGAGGTAGAGCAGCCAGAGCGTGAAGATGACCACGCCGGTGGCGAGGGTGGCGGCGACGGCGTTGACGATGAAGCGGCCGCGGATGAGGTCGTCGCTCGGCAGCTGGGCGGAGAGCCGGCAGTCGACGTGCCAGGGCCCGACGTAAGGGTTGTCAACCTTGGAGGTCATCGGGTTTGGTCAGGTTGGCGCCGGCGACGAGACTCAGGGCGCCCAGCCAGTGGGAGCCGAAGGCGGGGACGCCATCGGCCATCTGGATGCCGACGGTGGGAAGCCAGGCGGCGCAATCCATGACGAAGGGCGTGCGGCCCACGACCTGGGAAAGGGGCTCGGTGATCCAGGAGAGGGCGGGGGGCAGGTAGGCGCAGTAGATCTCGCCGACGGGCTGGCCGGTGGTCATCTCGTAGGAATCGACGAGGGGCTTGAGGTCGCGGCCGATGGCGCGGACGAACTTGGTGGCGCGGAGGAGGAGTTCCTCGTCGGCGAGCTGGAGGCGGTCGCGGATCTCGACGGCGTCGTTGAGCCCGAATTCCTTGCGGGCGGCCTGGACGATGGAGGCGAAGCCGTGGCGCACGGCCGACGGGGTGTGCACGCCCTCCTTGCCGAGGATGTAGGCGGTGGTGTGCTCGTGCTCGATGACGACGACGACGATGGCGCGCTTGTCGTCGCGCCGGGCCTTGAAGTCGGCGATGCTGCCGAGCAGCGGGAGGATGCCCTGCTCGAGGCGGTAGGGGAGGAGGCGGTGGTCGAGCAGGCGCTGCTGCACGCGGTGGACGTTGGTGTGGGACACGCCGCAGACGAGGGCGGGGCGTTGCGTGCCCTCGGGGCCGACGAGGACGCCGTCCTGCGGGCTGAGGGTGGCGAGCTTCCAGCTGTCGGGGTTCTCGATCTTGTATTGCTCGCGGACGAGGTTCTCGAGGTAGCTGGGCTCGGCGAGCTTGCGGGTCTGGATGCTCTCGCGCTGGAGGAGGCCCTCGGGCGGGACGAAGCCGCAGACGACGGGGACCCAGGTGTTCTGCTTCTCGAAGTTGGCGCCGAGCCACTGGCGCAGGCCGGCGTCGTCATGGCTGTCGAACTCCGCGGCGCAGTCGAGGGTGACGGGCGATTCCTCCATGCGGCTGATGCCCGCGGCGAGGATCTGATAGGGGTTAAGCTCTATCAGGAGCCCGCGGCGGGAATGGCGGTTGAAGGGGTTGGAAAGGCTCAAAAAGGAAGGAGAGGTGGCTGCCGGATAACTAGTCAGGCCGGGGGGGCGGCGTCAAGGTGGACGGAGGACAGAGGACGGAGGACAGAGGACGGAGGACAGAGGACGGAGGACGGAGGACAGAGGACAGAGGACAGAGGACGGAGGAAAGCTGAAACCTGAAAGCCGAGGTCTGAGACTGGCTGGCCGCGGAACCATTCACTGATAAAATTCAGGTTTCAAGTTTCAGGTCTCAGGTTTGATCCCAACGATCAGGTCAGGACGGCGCGCTCGGTCGGGTCGGGGGGTGGCATCGGCTTCCAGCCGATGGTTTGGCTGGATACTGCGGCTGGAAGCTGCCGCCACGCAGGCTGGTCGAGGCCGGGGATGGCGTGGCGCAGGGAGGGGTGCTACAGACCGAGCTGCCGGACGAGGTCTTCGACGGTGAGTTTATGGTGGGCCGCGACACTTTTGAGAATGCCCGAGAGTGTGCCGGTTTTGATCGGGTGATGGTTGGGCACGACCTCGTGATTTTCACCGCCTTGCAGGGTGGTCAGGCGCACATGCGATCCCCTTTGTCGGTCCACTTGATAGCCGAGTCGGTGCAAGGCCTTGACCAGTTCCGGCCCGGAGACGTCACGCGGCAGTTTCATCGCGCCAGCACTTCGTCGCGGACAAAGTGAAGACGGATGACCTTGGGGGCGTCCATGGTTTCGTCAAAGTAGCAATCGACGGCTTCCTTCACGTTGGCGCGCAATTCTTCCAAGGACTCGCCTTGAGTATGCACGCCGACCCCCAGCGCCGCGGCGGTGTAGCCGCCATCCGCCTCGTCCTCGCGCACCTCGAAAATGATCTCTTTCATGCGGGAAGCAGTATTCCACCGGGTGCGGTAGTCAACCCCGTTGGCCGGCGTCAAAGGGAGGGAGGGGAAAGTGAAAGTGAGAGTGAAGGTGAAGAGGGAGGACGGAGGACGTTGAAACGAGCCGATCGTTCTCGTTCTCTTAATCGTTCTCGTTCTCTCGGGGGGCTGCACTGGCCGGCCGGATCGAGAACGAGAATGAGAATGAAACTGCCCTGGGGGGGCACCGGGGTGGTCCGCCCTACCAGCTGCATCGTGACGTCAGTCTAATTACGCGAGACTCCAGGGGTAAAAAGTGAAGCATGACCCCCGCTATGGGCCTATGGGCGCTTGCCGGTTTTCATCGGGCGGTCAGGCGCGCGGTGGCGACGACGGACAGAGTGGTGCCTTGTTTGCGGGCCTCGGCCCGGAGGGAACGCAACACGGCGGGCGGCAGGCGCAATTTCACCGGACGATTCCCGGTGGGTTTGCGGCCGGCTCCAGCGCGTCGGCCGCCGCGGCCGACGATGCGGTAATGCCCGGCGGCAATCTTCTCAGGGGTGATATCTTCCTGATCGGAGAAATCGATTTCCGAGTCGGGTTTGGCGGCGAGTGCGGCCAGACGGGCGCGTTCAGCGGCGGTGATCGGTTTGGCGAGCACCTCCGCGAGGGTGGTTCTAACGAGCGGCATGGTAGGCTTTTCTTTCATTTCGACTGGCGCGACGGGCAGCGCCGTTGTGGCCTGCTGGCCACCCGGCGTTTGTCCGCAGTTCTCGCTGCGCGAAACTGCGGCAAAGATAAGCCTGATGACGCCGGCGCGGTCGGTATGGGTGACGGTGAGGAGGATGACCCCGGCCACGAGACCGGTGGTGTTTTCGCGGACCTCGTCGGCGTGGCGAGGGTCAATTATCGTCAGGCAGGCGGGATCGGCAAAAACACGGGTGCCTTGATCGAAAGTGACGCCGTGTTTGGCGAGGTTGCTGGCGGCCTTGGCGGCATCCCATTCGAATTGCGCGTTTGAAACAAGGGCCCATCTATCAAACAGCGCAAGTCCTATTTGCCGCCCGAAAGCCGCGGGAGCGGACCCTCATCCCAGGCCCCAGACGCCAGACCCGAGACCCAACATGCACTCAGGGCAGAACGGCGCGCTCGTTCGGGTCGGTGAGTTCGCGCCATTCCGTGATGACATAGGGAGCGTCGATGAAGGTGCCGATGGCACCGGCGGACCGCAGGGCGGTGTCGTAATGAAAGTTCACGGTATTCTGAAAATTGATGTTCTTGGCTGAAAAAGCACCGTAAAGGTCATTGGGGCCGCTGTTCGTCATAGTCAGAAAGGCGCTTGGCATGTAGATTAACCCGCAGAAGGGGCGCCGCGTTCGCACATAATGACTATTAACTGTATTCGCTGTGCTGGTGCCAACGATTATCATTTTCGTCGGGTCATTTGTAGTATTATCAATTCCCGCTGAAGCCACAGCAGTAGGATATCCGATATCAAGAGCTCCCGTGAAATATATCTCCAGTGAGCCACCGCTCGCTATCGTGATGCTTCCTTGATAAATATTGAAAAGCCCTGTGACATTGAGAATCACCGGGCCAACGATGGTCAGATCGTGATTAGGCTCATAGAGGTCCAATCCCGGATAAGGCGTGCCAGGACTGCCCGAGGTGCTTATACCGGTAGTAGAACCTGTGTCATAGGTGTAAGTGATGTTATAGATTGTTGGAGTGGTCGCTCCGGCGGTGCCCAACGAAAGCGGCCCTTGAAATAGTCTTGTCCCGTTACCGCGCGACGCCGGCAGGTTGGTGCCGGTGGAAATGGTCTGGATATCGAACTGGGGAATATACGGGCTGCGGCTGATACGGGTGAGATCCACCTTGGCTGCCGAAGCGTGAGGTGAAGTGACGGAGCCATCAGAATTCGTGAGACTGGGGGTGGTTGCGCCGGGGCTAAAGCCGGAGTAGGCGTTTGACGCATAGGGAGAGATTGTAGACGAAGGCGCGGCGACATAGCCGCCGATTACGGCACTAACCACTGAGACGGCGGTGCTAGAGGTGCTGCCGCCGGCGATGACGGCCGAATAGCCAAGGGGAAGGGTGGTGGTCCAACTCGCGCTCGGCGGAGTCTGATTCGTGTTCGCCGTGGTGCAGCGATAGTAGGTCGTCCCTGATGCACCGAGACGGACAACATCGCCGGGCGAATACGGCTGGGTTGAACTCCAAGTGGCCAGCGGCGAATTGTAACTGTCCACCGTCCCGGTGCTGGACAAGGTCACGAGGGTGGTCGCGGCAATGGCATTGGGAAAAAGCGCGGCGGGGGCGATGTAGGCGCGGAGCTGGGTCTTGATCGGGGCGGAGCTGCTGTCGGGCAAGGTCGCCACGCCCTCCGAGTAGATGACCGGGCTGCTCAGCCAGTAGGTGGTGTTCGGCGGCGAATTATTGGTGGAGGCTGCAATGCAGCGGTAGGCGGTGCCGCCGGCGAAGGCCACGTCGTTCACGCTGTAGGTTGTGGCCGAACTCCAGGTCGAAGCGGCGTAACTTGTCCAATAGCTGCCGTTCGGTGGGAGTTTGTTGAAGTTATCGGCGGTGCAACGGTAGGCATTGCCGCCGGAGATGGCGATGTTGCCGATCCGGTAGTTGGCGCTTGCTGTCCAAGGGGCCGGTGCGGCGGTCCAGTAGGTGGTATTGGAGGGATTCTGTTTGGCCGGGGGGGCGGATATGCAGAGATACCACACACCTTGATACCACACATAATCATTGACCGCGTAGTTGGTGAATGCACTCCACCCTACGGCCTTGTTGGTTGTGCGATAATTATCCACCCGGATGTTAACCGTGGCCGTGATCCCGCTGGTGCCGTAGTTGCTGCTACTGATCGAAAGGGTCCGCTTGGCGGTGTTGCCGGACGGGGTCCAGCCGCCGGAGAAGACGTCAAAGGAGAATCCGCGCAGTGCGCGCTCCAACCCCATTTCTGCTAGCTGCCGGCTCACATCCTTGGCGTAGCCTCGGTTGCTGAGTTTCATCGATTGACTGCTCACGGCGAGAAAACTGGCGAGAGCGATGCCCAGCACCGCGACACAGCAGAGCGCGACGAGGGAGACAGAGCCTTTCTGTGGATGGGGGGGCATCAGTAAAGCAGGGGCGTGTTGCGCAGGAGCAATGGGGCGGATGAAAACTGATAAACTTGGGTCAGGGTGCCGTTGGAGCTGCTGCCGGCCTGGGCGGACAAGGAAAAGTAGATCAGTTTGATGCCGGGAAGGTAGTCCACGTAGGTGGTATAGGGATTGCCGTAGGCATCGGCATATTTGAGCGATGAGGGGGCGGCAGTGGTGCTAAGCAGGTTGGTCAACAGGGTCAGGCTGGTGCTGGTGCTCCGGTCGATCCGAGCCAGGGAATTTGCCCGCACCGTGACGCTGTAAACCGTGACCGGGGACGCGGTGAGATTGAGATAATAGGTTATATTCTTGGTGCCTGAGCTGGTGGGTAAAATGAGGGTGACCTCCGTGGCGCTCACCGTGCCGGTCCGGCCGCTGGCCATTTGCACGTCCTGGGTGAAATAGGCCACGGCCCGACGGCCTTGGCTCTCAAGGGTCGGCTCATTGGCCGAACTGATGCCGAGAGTGCGGGTGAAGTTTTTGCCGAGGAAAACGTAACTGGACAGCACGGCGGTCATGACCATCAGCGAGAGGGTCATACCCACGAGCAGTTCGACGAGCGTGAAGGCGGGGGATGAAGTAGTGAGTAGTGAGTAGCGGGTAGTGAGTAGGGCGGGATCGCTGATCCCGCCTTGCGGGCGTTCGCGATGGGCAGATGCAGCGAACGGCCTCGCGGGAGCTCGGCCCTTCACCCTGCGGACATGAGGGTTTTCGGTTAGGCTCTTTCCGCAGGCCGGGAAAATCAGCCGGCGATAAGCCGGCCCCCGAAACCCAGTGGCGGAGACGATCAGTCGGAACCGGTTGTGGAAGGATTCATCCGTTGATGAATCCATTTTAGTGGTCAAATTCCTACAACCTTCCGGTCTCGTCGGTTGCATTCGAGAATCGGGTTCAATGGCATCGTTCCGACTTAGGCTCGAATGCGTGTCCATTCGTGCCCTTTCGTGGGCATTCAACGGATCGGATGACTTGAATGGTTTCATTCTCACTGCCGTTGGTAGCTCAGGTTCAGGCCGTATTTGCCGAACCAGGCCGAATTGCTCCGCCGATAAGTGAAGGTCAGCGGATTGTTACTCGCATCGCGGCGGCTGGTCTTCACCACCCAGGTAACGGTAAAGTTCACTTCCCGGATATTGGTAACCGGATCGGGATTCGTGACTGTGCGGGCAAGGGTGTAGGTCGCGCCGGAGAAAGATACGATGTCGGTGGTGGCACCGGTGGTGATCGAGGTCCAGTAGGTGCCATTGGGGGGAGTCTGGCCTGAGTGCGCCAGGATGCAGCGATACCAAGCGTCGTTATAGGCTATAACTTGGTTGGCGACATAGGTGGCAGTGCTGCTCCAATTCGGCCAGAGCTGGGGATCAATGGCGACGGCCGTGCTGGCGGTGGGCAGGCCGACGATGTCGTTGGTGCTGCCTGGGACGTCCCAGCTGAGAAACCGCAGCGCTTCAATTTCGTGATTGATGATCTGGGTAGAGTAAGTTTGCCGGCGGGCATGGTCCATCATGTCGGAGGTGACCTTTACCGCCTCAATCAGGCCGATGAATCCGACCACGAGGATGGTCGCCGCCACCATCACCTCAACAATGGTAAAACCTCGTTCAGTCGACTCCGGGCCGCAGCCAGCGGGGTGGCGGAGGGGGGATGAGCTGAGAGGGGACCGCATGAATGGGAGAGGGAGCCTAATCCCGTCAGGGTTTAGCGGGATGAAGAAATGGCGCAAGCGGTGAGTGGGGCGGGGTCCCGAACCAGCCCAGGGTGGATTCATTCTCCTTCTCGTAATCGTTCTCTTTCTCGATTCGGCCCACGAAACCCCTCGGGAGAACGAGAACGATTATGAGAACGATGGGCTCGTTTCAACGCGACTCCCGGATCCGGCGGCACTTGCGGTGCAGGGCGAAGCAAGCACCCGAAAACTGAACCAAGGCATTTTTAACCACAGATGAACACGGATAGACACGGATTCAGACAGCAAACTGCGGGACTGATAGTCCCACCCCCATCGTTATTCTCCGTGTTCTCCGCGCACTCTGCGTTTAAACAAGACTGGAAAGAAAGGGTGGCGGCCGGCCTTTCAGGTTTCGTCCTGTCAGTAGCTCCGCGTGACGAGGGCGCCGGTGTTGTCCCGGAACACGATGACTTTCTTCGCGGGGTCGAGATGGTCGAAGGTGATGCCTTGGGCGCGGTTGATCTCGGTGCCTTCATAGACCAGCTGGCCGTTCAGCATGATGCGGTGCGGGGGGCTCTGGAAGACGCCGGTGATGTTCTGCTTCACGATCCAATAAAAGAACGAGGTGCGGACGACGGGGCCGTCGGCGGGCGAGGCGCTCGCGATGACGATGCCGCCGGCGAGCTTCACCTGGGCGGGCGCCGGGGGATCGGGCGGCGGGGGCGGGGCGACGGGGTCCGGCCGGGCGGCGGGATCGGACGGATCCGGGAGTTCGCCCATCTTCTCGTGCATGGCGAGCAGCGCGGAACGGGACACGCCCTGTTCCGCCGGGCCGCCGGCGCCGGCGGTGTCGGCCGCCGCGGCGGCGCGCGCCTTGCTGACGCCCGCGCCGGCCGGGGCGGACGATGCGGCAAAGGGATCGGTGACGACATGGGTGTCGGCGGCGCCCTTCTTTTTCTTTTTGCCCTCCTCCTCGGCGATGACGCCGTCGAGCACGCCCGCGCGGGCATCGCCGGCGGCGACGACATCCTTGGTCTTGCCGATGGCCTGGGCCGGGATGGCGAGGACCTGGTTCACCGCATTGAAGGGGGTGGGGCCGCCGCTGCCGTCCTTGGCGCCCGAGGTGGCCCATTCGCGGGCCTTGGGGTTCAGCGCGATGAGGGCGAAGTAACCCATCAACAGCAGGAGGGCGAAACCGAAGAGCATCTTGACGAGGCAGCCCAGGTGCCGGGGGATGGCGATCGGCCGCTTCGGCGCGGGCATCGCGAACTCGATGGGGACGGAAGGGAGCACCGGTGTGGGCTTCTGCAAACCCGGGGTTTGCCCGGCCGGCGGTTGCGTCCCGGCAGGGAAAGGAGTGGCGGTCGGGGGTGGCGGGGGTGGCGCGCCGTTGCCTGCTGCTGCCGGCCCGGTGTTTGTCCCGGAAACTCCGCGCACCGCCGGATTTCCGGGCAAAGTTGGTTTTTCGTCACTCATGGACCGTGGTTGAGGAGAACACCCGCAGGTCCAAACCCAAGGCTAAATTTTCGGGAAGCCCAAGGCGGCTTAACCACGGATAACAAGAGGGTGGGCCGGCAGGTCCCTCTGCCGGCAGGGTTCACGCGAGGTGCGACCGTGGCCCAAAGCGGGCACAGGGACGTGCAAAGCGGGCACAGGGACGTGCAAAGCGGGCACAGGGACGTGCCCGCCCACCAGGAGACCAACCCGGTCTTTATCCGTGTTCATCAGTGAAATCCGTGGTCAAAAAAAGCCCGATGGATTTTCTGCGGCGGGTGTTAACCGGGCTCATAAGACGCGGCGGCCGGGAAAAAACTCTCGCCGGGGGCGGACGGATGGGCGAAAAAGTCCGTCCCGCTCCTTCCACCCCCGTCCCAAATTTCACCTATGAAAACCGGCCTGAACATCCGTCCCACCGGCGCCCTCGACTTCGTGTCCCTCGGCGCCCTCGTCCACCGCCTCGATCCGGGCATCATCCCGTTTCGCAAGGCGTCGCACTGCGACATCCATGTCAGCGGCGGCGAGTTCAACGTCTCGGCCAACCTGTCCGACTGTTTCCGGCTGAAGACCGGCGTGGCCTCGGCCATGGTGGACTACCCGATCGGCGACCTCATCGCCGAGCGCGTGCGCGCGATGGGGGTCATGCCCTACTACAAGCGCTTCAAGCACGACGGCGTGCGCGGGCCGAACCTGGCGACGGTCTACTCCGACCGCGGCCAGGGCGTGCGCGCTCCGGTGGTGTTCTACAACCGCAGCAACGAGGCCGCGGGCCAGCTCAAGCCGGGCGACTTCAACTGGGCCGAAATCTTCGGCGGCGGCGTGCGTTGGTTCCACAGCGGCGGCATCTTCGCGGCGCTGTCCGAGACGACGGGCGAACTCATCATCGAGGCGATGAAGGCGGCCAAGGCGGCCGGTGCCGTCACGTCGTTCGACCTGAATTACCGGCAGAAGCTCTGGGACATCTGGGGCGGCCAGGGCAAGGCGGTGGACGTCCTCGCCCGCATCGTCGAGCACGTGGACGTGCTCGTCGGCAACGAGGAGGACCTGCAGAAGGGCCTCGGCATCGAGGGGCAGGACGTCGAGAGCAAGGGCAAGCTCGACCCGTCGGCGTTCTACGCCGTCATCGAGAAGGCCACGAAGAAATTCCCGAACGTGCAGGCGGTCGCCACGACGCTGCGGGAAGTGCACTCGACCAACCGCCACACCTGGGGCGCGGTCGCCTGGGTCAACGGCCAGACCTACCAGTCGCCGATGGCCGAGCTGGACGTCGTGGACCGCGTGGGCGGCGGCGACGGCTACGCGGCGGGCTTCTTCTACGGGCTGCTCTCCGGGGCGTCCGAGCAGGAGGCCGTCAACCTCGGCTGGGCGCACGGCGCGCTGCTCACGACGTTCCCCGGTGACACCACCATGGCGACGGTCGAGCAGGTGAAGGCGTTCGCCAAGGGCGGCTCGGCGCGCATCCAGCGCTGAGCCGATCTCATGCAGTTGGGTGGATGTTCCGCTCTAGTCATGAGGGAACTGAATGGTGTCCAGGTGGGCCAGCCCGCTCGCGGGCGCTCTT
>JAQSDJ010000103.1 GCA_029945855.1 Lacunisphaera sp. | reverse complement strand
TACCCATGTCTCCGTCCATGTGTAACCCATGTCTCCGGTCTATACACTGAGGACGCGTTTTCAGGATATGCGCATGGTTCAGCGCGTCCGGAGGCCGCGCTCCACCTCGATCAGCGGCTTTCGCCCACGAACACCAGATACATGTTCCCCTCGGTGAGGCTGGTGTTCTCGGTGTTGGCGCCGAGCGTCAGGCTTTCGCCGGGGGCGGAAGCTTCACGGCGAAAGAGATCCATTTTCTGACCGGCCACGGTGATCGACAGCTTGGTCGGCTGGAATTGCTTCACGAGCCACGCGGGGCGCGGCAGGCGGTTGTCGTGAGCGATCCAGACGGTCGTGTTGCCGGCGACGGCGAGTTCCATCAGATCCACCGCGCTGTAGAGGGCGTCGCGGTTGTCGGCCTGCACCCAGTCGGCGCCGCGCAACGCGGCCGGCAGGGCGGTGAAGGGCGAATCGATGTTCACGTAGGCGTTCTTGCCGTCGGCGGCGTTGATCTCGACGTGGACGATCGAGGCGTTGGGGGCCGTGTAGTTGAGTGTCTGGATGAATTTGCCGAGCATGGCCGGGCCGGCGGCTTTCGCGTTGGTGGCGGCGGTGATGGTCACAGTGCGGACCGGGGCGGTCCCGAGCGCCACGACGGGCAGGGCGGGCAGGTCGCCGGCGAACGGTTTCGATTCAACGCTGGCGCTGGCGGGCTTCAGGCCCTTAGTGCGGGCGGTGACGGTCAGCTTGCCCGGGGTGCGGCCGGCGCGGACAGAGACGCGGCTGATGCCGGCCTCGAGATCAAGGAAGAGGTGGTTGGTCGAATTGATCTTTCCGCTGTTGTAGCCGCCGCGCCACGTGCCGGGACCCGTGAATTCAAAGTCGACTTGCTTCTGGAAGGTCGGGCAGCGGGTGCCGGCGGCGTCCACGGCCTCGACATCGAAGAGCGCGATGTCGGCGCCATCGGCGAGCAGTCCGCCGGGGCCGGTGATGGGCGTGAGGCGCAGGGCGACGGCCTTGCCGGCGGTGCGCTTGACGGTGGTCGCGATGATTTTTCCGCCGCGGGAGGCGACAGCCTTGAGTTCGCCCGGGGCGAAGACGACGTCCCTGAAGGCGAAGAGATACCGGTCGGAAACCTTGCCGTGGCCGAGGGACTGGCCGTTCAGGAAAAGCTCCACGTCGTCGCCGTTGGACGCGACATAGACGGTCTTCTTCGTCTTGGCCGGGTAGGTCCAGTGGCCGATGAGGTGCACCTGCGGATCGTCGCGGAACATCGCCGCCGTGACGTAATACGCCTCCTTGGGCAGGCGAACCCCGTCGACCTCGCCGCTGGTGCGGGCGACCTCGACGGCGACGCGGCCGCCGCTCGTGCTGTCGGTAAACAGCCAGTTGGCGCCGCCGGCATGCTCGGACGCGCCGAGCTTCTTGACGTAATGGCCGACCTGGTTGGCGGCGAACTGTTCGGAGGTGAGCTGGTAGGTCTGGCCCTTGGCCTCGGGATAGCCGAAGTTGGGCGGCGAGGCGTGGTCCCAGACGCGGCGGGGGGATTCCTCGCGGTTGTATTCGCCCTCGACGACGGGCAGGCGGGCGATCTCGCGGCCGCCCTCGGTGCCGATGCCGACGTCCATGAACTTGGCCGTGATGGCGTCGGCGCGGCGGTGGGCATAGGCCCGGCCACCGTGCGGATCATAGAGGTCCATCAGCCCGCGTAGTTCCTGGGCGTGCTCCTTGCTGACCTTCTGGTTGCCGCCTTCCCAGATGAAGATCGACGGGTTGTTGCGATAGTAGATGAGAACATCGCGGAAATTCGCCACGCGCAGCGCCCAGGCGCCGCCGACGGTGTCGTGTTCGCCATCGCCGCCCGGCTGGAGCGTGATGATCCCGAGACGGTCGGCCGCTTCGATCTGCGCCGGTCCGCCGGGGACATGGCCCCAGCGGAGAAAATTGCCGCCGGCGTCGCGCATCTGCTGCAGGGTGAGGAACTGCATCCAGTCGGGCAGGGCGGCGCCGAGACCGGGCCATTCGTTGGTGGCCTTCTGGCCCCAGCCATGAAGCTTCAGGTGCGCGCCGTTGACGAACAGACCGGCGCCGGCGTCCCAGCGGATGGCGCGGATGCCGAGCGGGATCTCGGTCGTATCGAGCGTTTGTCCGCGCCACGTGAGGCGGAGGGTAACGCGATAAAGGTGAGGGTAGGCCGGTTCCCACAGGCGGGGATGGGCCACGGTGCCGCCGAGCTTGAGCTTGGTGCTGCCCCCCGCGGGGACGACGACGCGGACGGAATTGCTGAACACGGACCGGCCGTCGGCATCGAGAATGTCGGCGTGGATCTCGCCGTCGGCGGGGGTGGAGCCGTCGTTGCGCACGGGAATATCGAGGCCGACCGTGGCAGATTTTTCCGTGATGTCGGTGGCGTAGGCGTAGGGGCCATCGGTCTGGAGAAAGCTGTAGAGCGGGAGGGTGAAGTGCAGCGGGTCGGTGACGATGAGACGGACGTTGCGATAGATGCCGCCGTGCGCCGGGTGCCAGTGCGGGTTGTTCCAGGGAATCTGGTCGGCCTGCAATTCGTCGAGCGTGGCCGGGATGCTTTCCTGCAATTTCGCGGAGAGCTGGGCGAGGTTCGGATGGGTCTTCGCGTCGGTTGCGGCCTGCGCGGAGACCGATGGATCCAGTGGATCCTTCATGAAGCGGTTGTCAGCCATGACGGCGAGGAGGTTGGCCTCCCCGATTTTCAGATAAGGCGTCAGGTCGAAACCAAAGGGCGTGAAGCCGCCCTTGGCCGTGCCGAGTTTTTGACCGTTAAGGTAAACCTCGGCGATCTGGCGCACGGCCTCGAACTCGATGAAGACCCGCTTGCCCTGCCACGCGGCGGGGGCGTCGAAGCTCTTCCGATACCAGGTGCGGCCGCTCCACTGGATCTGCTCGCCGCGGTGGCCGGGCGTGGACCAGTTGTCGAAGGTGTCGGTGTCGTTGAAGGTGTGCGGTGCGGAGACGGTCGCCCAAGTGGCGTCATCGAACGCGGGATCAGCCGGGCCGACAGGTCCCGAGCTTGCCGAGGGGTCGGCCTTGAGGAACTTCCAGTAGGGATTGAAGTTGATCGTCTCGCGCCCGGCCGCCGCGGCGAGGTTGGCGACAGCGAACGAGAGCAGGGCGGTAAGGGGCAGTCTCATGGGAGGAGGGTTTTCGGATGTAGGGCAGGAT
>JAQSDJ010000102.1:30851-38589 GCA_029945855.1 Lacunisphaera sp. | reverse complement strand
CGGCGGCATTCAGGACAAGATTGAGCAGGATCTGGCGGATCCGCGCCGCATCGGCGCTGATGGACGGAAGGTCCTGGGCGAGGTCAAATTGCAGCCGGGCCAGGTTGCCGGCGGAGACGCGCAGCAGGTCGGTCGTGTCCCGCACCAGGGCGCTGAGCTCGACCGGGGCGGGGTTGAGCTGACCCCGGCCCGCATAGGCGAGGAGCTGCTGGCACAGGCTGGCGGCGGTCTGCGAGGCCTGCTCGATCTGGCCGAGGCTGCCCAGGACCGGCGAAGTCTCGCCCAGCGCGAGGCGCACCAGGCCGGTGTGGCCGAGGATGGCGGTGAGCAGGTTGTTGAAATCGTGGGCCACGCCGCCGGCGAGGACGCCGAGGCTCTCCAGTTTCTGCACTTCGAGCAGCTTGCGTTCCATCTTCTCCTGGGCGCGGGCCGCGTGGGCGCGGGCGGTGATGTCGAGGGCCACGCCGATCACGCCGCTGATGCGCCCGTCGCTCTCGCGCCGCGGGGTGCCGCGCAGCTCGAAGACCATGCCGTTGTATTCGCGCTGGCTGGTGAAGGTCTCCCCGGCCAGACCGCGCTTGAGGTCGCCGATGATGTCGGGCCGGGCCGCGTAGAGGTCGAAGGCGGATTGGCCGACCACTTCGCCGGGGCGGCGGCCCAGCGGGGCCAGACCGGCCCCTTCGCACAGCGTGTAGACCCCCTGGGCGTCGAGGGCGAAAAGGATCACGGGGATGTGCGCGAGGATGGTGGCCAGCTGTTGCTGATGGGTGAGCAGTTCGGCCTCCGCGCGCCGCCGGTCCGTGATGTCGGCCACATGGGCGACATAATACTTGGGGGCGCCCCGATCATCGCGGACGAGGCCGACCACCAGCTCGGCCTCCACCACCGTGCCATCCTTGCGGATATAGCGTTTGTCGACGTGCACGGAGCCGGCTTCCCCGCCGACCAGGAGATCATCGAGCCGCAGGTTCTTCTTCGCGTCGTCCGGGTGGGTGATCTGCAGGAAGGTCATCCGCAACAGTTCGGGCCGGGAATAGCCCAGCATGCGGCAGAGGGCCTCGTTGACCTCGACCAGCCGGTTGTTCATGTCCGCCAGCGCAACGCCGGCGGGCGCATGGTCGAAGATCAGCCGGCGCAACTCGGTCTGTTCGCGGAGCTGGCCCTCGGCCGCCCGGCGCGCCCCGAGCTCGTGCCGCAACACGGCGATGCTGAGGCCCGATCCCGTGAGCAGCAGGACGATGCCGCCGAGCACCCCCAGCCACATCCCCCGGGCCTGGGTCCGCTGCGCCAGCCACTCCTGGGCGTCAAAATCCACGCCGAGGACCCCCTCGACCTTGCCGGTGGGATCGCGGAGCGGCGCAAAGGCGCTGACCCAGGTGCCCCAGCGGTCGGTGATGATCTCGTCGTCAAACGCCGGCGTGCCGCGGAAGGCGCGCTCCAGGGCGGGCGTGATCATGGTGTAGACCTCGCCGGGTGCCGTGCGCTGCTCGCGCTCGCCCTCGTAGCGGCCGTTGTGGTCGTAGTCGGTTTCCGAGTCCACGAGCATGACGACGGCCCCATCCGCGCGTCGGCGGAAGGTATAGATGTCGGCGATCGCCGGGTTGAGCTTGAGCCAGCGGATCTGCGTCCGGATCAACCGCTGGTAAAGCGGGTCGTCGGCCGCGACATTGTCCGGCAGGTTGGCGTGGCCGAGCTGCTGGAGTTCCTGCACGTAGTAGGGCACCAGCAGCTCCACCTGCTGGCGCTGGTTCCTTTGGGCGGCGTGGCCCGCCTGGTCCACGATGAACCAGCCCGCCGCGAGCAACACGAGCAACAGCAGCCAGAGGGACTTCGGCAGGGTGGCCAGGCGGCCCGTGCGCCTGAGCCAGAGGGCCAGCCCCGCCCACATCACGCCGACCATCGCGACGAAGACCAGGTAGTCGAAATTTGAGGAAAGCCAGCCGGTCATGGGGAGTGAAAATCAAGGAGTATTCTCCGGGGCAAGGCAACCTCCGGCGCAGGCCCGCTCATCCCGCCGCCAGTCCGCTCGTCCCAATCGTCCCGTCAGGACGATCTTTTCACCGCTTTATGCCGCCCATGTCCGTTGAACAGCTCTCCTCCCCGACTTGGTCTCGCCCCGGCGGCAGGCTTGCCGCCCCCCGGTCGGTCATGGTTCACTCGGGCGTGAAAACGGATTCCACGCAGGACACCCAGGGCCGGCTGCAACGCGCGAAAGAAAGGCTGTATGTGCTGTGCCAGGCCGGCGGCTGGATGTTCTTCCTGGTGCTGCAGATCGTCTTTATCACGCTGTTCCGGGACAACACGGTCGCCAACAAGTCCACGCCGATGGAGATCTACCTGTCGCTGGCGCGGGTGGTCGCAGAGGGTCTGTTGCTCACGCATTTTGCCCGGATCTACCTGAGCCGCTGGGGTTGGAAGGAGCTGGGCTGGCGGCGTCTCATCCCGCGCATCCTCCTGATGGCGCTCGCGCTGTCGGCGGCGTGGACGACCGTCGGCTACACCATCGATTTCGGGCTGCTCCGCCTCGAATACGGCAGCAAGTATCCGATCTGGCTGCTGATGGCCTCGAGCCTGGTGAACGGCGCCCTCATGATGGTGGGCTGGTTGTGCCTCTATTTCTTCTACCATATCTTCGAGCGCCTGAACCGCCTGCAGGTCGAACAGCTGCGGCTCGCGGCCAGCGTCAAGGAGGCCGAGCTCCGCGCGCTGAAGTCGCAGGTCAACCCGCACTTCCTCTTCAACTCGCTCAACAGCCTGCGCGCCCTCATCGACGAGGATGCGCCGCGCGCCCGCGAGGCCGTCACCCGCCTCGCCAACATGCTGCGCTATTCGCTCCAGTCGGGCCAGCTCGAGACCGTGCCGTTCGAGGATGAGCTCCGTATTGTCGAGGACTACCTGGCGCTCGAGCAGATCCGCCACGAAAACCGGCTGCGCGTCCGTTGGGACATCGCGAACGAGGTGCGGCTGCTCAACGTGCCGCCGATGCTGCTGCAGACCCTCGTCGAGAACGCGGTCAAATATGGCATCGGCACCCGCCGGGCGGGCGGGGAACTGGTCATCACCGCACGCTTCGAGGGGGCGGCGCTCAACATCCGGGTGACCAATCCGGGGGACCTCGCCGAACCCGCCAGCAGCTCGGCGGCCCGCGCCGGCTCCTCCACCGGGGTCGGCCTGCGCAACGCCTCGGAACGGCTGCGACTCCTGTTCGGCGACCTCGCCACGCTCACCCTGCTGGCCGAGCCGGCCGGCTGCGTCACTGCCGACGTGCTTATTCCCCTCAACCCGCCGGACCGATGAAAGCCCTCCTGGTCGATGACGAGCGTCTCGCCCGCAACGAACTCCGCCGCCTGCTCGCGGCCCACGCCGACATTGAGATCGTCGGTGAGGCCGTGGACGCGGAGGACGCGGCCGGACGGGTCGCGGCCCTCAAGCCCGACCTGATCTTCCTTGACGTGCAGATGCCCGGCGCCGACGGCTTCAGCCTGCTCGAGCAGCTTGAGCCACCCCTGCCGCTGGTCATCTTCACCACCGCTTACGACGAGTTCGCGGTGAAGGCCTTCGAATTCAACGCGCTCGATTACCTCCTCAAGCCCGTCGATCCCAACCGGCTCGTCGCCGCGCTGGAAAAAATCCGCTCGCGGGGCAGCGCCACCCCGTTTGCGCCGGCTCCGGGCGTCGCCACGCACCGCCTGACGCTGGAGGACAAGGTCTTCGTCCGCGAGGGTGAGCGCTGCTGGTTCGTGCCGGTGAAGAACATCCGCCTGCTCGAATCCGAGGGAAACTACACGCGGCTGCATTTCGACGACCAGAAACCACAGCTCTTCCGCTCGCTCACCGCGATGGAGGAACGGCTGGATGCGAAGCATTTCTTCCGGGCCAACCGCAAGCAGGTCATCAACCTCGCCTGGGTCGAGGGCATCGAGCCCTGGTTCAGCGGCGGCCTGCTGGTGAAGCTGAAGGGCGGCCTCAAGGTCGAGCTCTCCCGCCGCCAGGCCCAGGAATTCCGCGAGCGGATGAGCCTGTGAGCGAAAAGCTGAAAAACTGAAGGGCTGAAAGGCTGAAGCCCACAACCATGCATCGGAGAACAACCGGATTTCGGACTTTTAACCCCCAGCCTTTCAGCTCTTCAGTCCTTCAGCCCTTTTACCTATGATCGAAGCCCTCCACCTGACGAAAACCTTCAAGGACAAGAAGCGCGGCCTGATCAAGGCCGTCGACGACGTGTCCTTCACCTGCCATCCCGGACAGATCTACGGTCTGCTCGGCGCCAACGGCGCGGGCAAGACCACCACGCTCCGCCTGCTCGCCACGTTGCTCAAGCCGTCCAGCGGCAGCTGCACGCTCGCGGGGCACGACGCCGCCACGGCGGGACTCCAGGTGCGCGCCAACGTCGGCTTTCTCGCCGCCAGCACCGCCCTCTACGGCCGGCTGACCGCCCGCGAGATGATCACCTATTTCGGCCGGCTCAACGGTCTCGCCGACGCGGAGATCAGGACCCGCGTCAAACGCCTCGCCGATGAGCTCGATATGCACGAGTTCCTCGACCGGCGCTGCGACAAGTTCTCCACCGGCATGAAGCAGAAGACTTCCATCGCCCGCACCCTCATCCACGATCCCGCCGTGATGATCTTCGACGAGCCCACCCTCGGCCTCGACGTCATGACGGCGCGCACGATCGTCAAGTTCGTCCGCGAGTGCCGCAACCGCGGCAAGACCGTCATCTACTCCACGCATGTGATGAGCGAGGTGGAGAAGCTCTGCGACACCATCGGCATCATCCATGGCGGCCGGCTGGTGGCGGAAGGCACGCTGGCCGCGCTCCGCACGCGCTTCGGCGAGCAGGACATGGAGGAGATTTTCGTCCAGGCCGTCGGCGGCGAGGCCGCGCTCCTCGCGGCGTTGAAAAACTGAGGAACCACGCACCATGAACTGGCACCACATTGTCACCGTCTATCTCAAGGAGCTGCGGGATTCGCTCCGCGACCGCCGCACCCTCATCTCGATGATCGTCATCCCGACGCTCATCATGCCGCTGCTCATGTTTGGCATCGGCGCGGTCATGACCAAGGTCATCAAGTCCGCCCGGGAGGAGGCCTCGCGCATCGTCATCCTCGGCGGCGAGGATTCGCCCGGCATCGTGGCCGCCCTGAAGGCGGACCAACGCTTCCGCGTGGTTCCGGCCGCCGGGGATTACAAGCAGATGGTGTCGGAAAAGAAGGTCCGGCTCGCGGTGGAGATCCCCGCGGGTTTCGAGGCCGGATTGAAGGCCGGCGCCCCCACGACCGTCATGCTCTACCACTATGAGGGCGAGATGAAGTCCGGCCTGGGCGCCTCGGCGGTCGAGCGGTTCTTCCGTGACCTGCGGGAAAAGACCATCGAATCCCGGCTGGCCGACCGGGGGTTGGCCGCCGAGGTGGTGAAGCCTTTCGAAGTGAAGCGCCAGAACGTGGCGCCGCCCGAGAAGGTCGGCGGCAACATCATCGGCGGGCTGATTCCCTACATCATCATCATCCTGTGCTTCACCGGTGCGATGTATCCCGCCATCGACCTGACGGCGGGGGAAAAGGAACGGGGCACGATGGAGACGCTGCTCTGCAGCCCGGTGCACCGGGTGAACATCGTCCTCGGCAAGTTCCTCATGGTGATGACGGCCTCGATCGCGACGATGTGCCTGACCCTGCTCTCAACCGGGGTCAGCCTCGCGATCGGCGGCAGCTTCTTCACCGGCGGGGGTCGGGCGGCGGCGGCGGCGCAGGCGGTGGGCGGTGCGGCCAAGGCGGCGGGCGTGATGCCCTCGATCGACCCGGTGGGCATCCTCGGTGTGTTTGCCCTGATCGCCCCTGTGGCGGTGTTGTTTGCCGCGGTGCTGCTGACGATTTCGCTCTTTGCCAAAAGCTACAAGGAGGCGCAGAGCTACGTGTCGCCGCTGATCATCGTCGTCATCATGCCCGCCATGCTCGGCATGCTGCCCGGCATCGAGCTCACGGCGAAGACGGCGCTCGTACCGATCCTCAACCTCTCGCTCGCGTGCAAGGAGATGCTCTCCGGCGTGTGGCACTGGCCCTATCTTGCGCTCATCTTCGGCTCCACCTGCGCCTACGCCGCCGCGGCGCTCGCGCTGTGCGTGAAGATGTTCGACCGCGAGGAAGTGATGTTCCGGGAGTGAATTTTCACGCGAGCCCGCCGGCGCTTTCATATTTGGGTAAAAGCCGGCGCGAGTGCGGTAAACCCCGGGTAAATAGCCCCGGGGCCTCTAGCGGCCGGGCAACCGGGCTGCTATGGTGCAAGTCGCATCACCCATGAATCCACACACCACGACGGACACACAGGAGGCCGCGCACCTCGAAAAACTGCGCTCGCAGCTCACCCACGACATCGAAACCATGCACGAGAAGGAGGCCAGCCTGAAGGAATATGAGCAGCGCCTCCGGCTGCTCGTCGACCACGCCCATCACGGTCAGCCGACGCAGCCGGCTCCGCAATACTTCGTCACCAACGGCCAGGCCCAGGGCACCGCGGAGCTGGACGCCGCCTGGGAGAAATACGACCGCTCCCACGCCCTGCTCGAGGCCGCCCGCCGCGGCCTGGCGGACGACCGCCTCGCCCTGAAGGAACGCGAGCAGCAGCTCGCGCTGCGCGAGACCGACGTGGCCCGCCGCGAGGCGTGGGTCAAGGTGCGCGAGCAGGAACTCGACGCCCTGGCGCAGGCCAAGGCCAGCGCCGCGGCCGTGGCCGCCGCGAAACCCACGTTTACCACGGCGCCGTTCCTGGCCGCCCGCAATCTTTTCACCAACCGCGGTTGAGCGGACGATAAATTTGCCGGTCGGGGTGACCGGCAGAGTGCAAACGGGGCGGGACCAGCCGGTCTGTCAGGGTGTGAGCGGCGCGGTCCCGCCCTACTGCTTTTCCAGCTCGACGAGCCGGGCGGCGGCGACTTCCCAGGCGGTGGTCGCGGCCTGCAGCTGGTCGACGATGACGGAAAGCTCGCGGTTCAAATGCTGGGCCTTGCCGGGGGAGGCGTAGGTCTCGGGCGCCTCGAGCTCGGCGGTGAGTTCGTTCTGCTTCGTCTCGAGCTCGACCACCTTCTGCTCGAGCTGGCCGACCTCGGTGCGGAGTTTCTTGAGGTCAGCCGGATTAGGCTTCTTCGGCGCGGCGGGCTTCGGTGCCGCGGCGGCGGCTTGCGGGGGCCGGGCGTCGGTGAAGCCGGCGGTGAGCGCGGCGCGGGCGTTGCCGGCCTTCGACTTCTCCAGATAATAGTCGTAGTTGCCCGCGTAGGGCGTGAGCCGGCCGCTGTGCACGTGCAGGACCGTCTGCGCCAGCGCACGGATAAAATACACGTCATGGCTGATGAAGATGAACGTGCCTTCGAACTGCTTGAGCGCGGTGACGAGCGCGTCGATCGACGGGATATCGAGGTGCGTCGTGGGCTCGTCCATCAGCAGCAGGTTGGGCGGGTTGACGAGGAGGCGAGCGAGGGCGAGCCGGGATTTTTCGCCGCCGGAAAGCACCGAGACCTTCTTGTGGACGTCATCCTTGCGGAAGAGGAAGCCGCCGAGCACGGCGCGGGCCTGTTGCTCGGTGAGCTGGTTCTCGTTCGTGCGCAGCTCCATCACGTTCTCGAACACGGTGAGGTCGAGCTTCAGGTTGTCGGCGCGGTTTTGCGCGAAGTAGCCGGGCACGACGTTGCTGCCGAGGTCGCGCGTGCCGCCCTGGATGGGGATGACGTCGGCGAGGATCT
>JAQSDJ010000102.1:0-30841 GCA_029945855.1 Lacunisphaera sp. | reverse complement strand
GTGGACTTGCCGGAGCCGTTGGGCCCGACGAGCACGATCTTCTGGCCGCGCTCGGCCTCGAAGTTCAGGTCCGTGTAGACGACATGGTCACCGTAGGCCTGCTGGACGTTCTTGAGGTTGACGACGCGCAGGCCGGAGCGCGGCGGCTGGGGAAAGCGGAAATTGATGCGCTTGAGGTCCTCCCAGGGCTCCTCGACGGCCACGTCCTTCAGGCGCTCGATCTGCTTCTCCTTCGACTTGGCGCGCGAGGCCATCGAGGCCTTGGCGCCGAAGCGGTCGACGAATTTCTGCAGGTGCGCGATCTCACGCTGCTGGTTCTTGAACTGGGCGGCCTGCTGCTCCTTGCGCGCGTCCTTCTCGTTCAGGTAGTCGTCGTAGTTGCCCGTGTATTTGTTCAGCGTGCTGCTGCGGAGCTCGAGGATGCCGTTGCAGAGCGAGTTCAGGAACTCGCGATCGTGCGACACGATGAGCAGCCCGCCCGGGTAGCGCGACAGGTAGTCCTGGAACCAGAGCAGGGCCTCGAGATCGAGGTGGTTGGTCGGTTCGTCGAGGAGCAACAGCGCCGGCTCGCTGACGAGCAGGCGGGCGAGGTGGGCGCGCATGACCCAGCCGCCGGAGAAGGACTTGGCTTGCTTGTCGTGGTCGCTTTCGCGGAAGCCGAGGCCGGCGAGGATCTTCTTGGCACGCGGTTCGAGCGTCCAGTCGATGTCGTAGTCGTCGTCGGTTTCCGGGACGAGTTTTTTGCCGCTGGTGGCGATGGCGAGGACGGTCTCCTCGCCGACCGGCGCGCTTTCCTGCGGGAGGTAGCCGAAGTCCGCGCCGCGCTCCCACTCGATGGTGCCGTCGTCGGGCGCTTCCTCGCCGAGGATGAGGTTGAAGAGGGTGGACTTGCCGGCGCCGTTGGGGCCGACGAGGCCGAAACGATCGGTGCGTGCGACGAACAACGACACCTCGGAGAAAAGCTCCCGGGTGCCGTAGGACTTGGAAACGTCGGCGATCGTCAGCATGGCGAACCGGCGAGTGAGCCGCGTCCCCCCGCCGCCGTCAAGGGCCGGCTTACGCCAACGTAAGTGCCACGGCCCCAGCGACCGCGACCGCCCCACCCAGCAAGGAACGCCGCGAAGGCCGCTCGCCCTCGAGCCAATAGGCGATCGGGATGGCCAGCAGCGGGGTCGTGGCGGCGATCGGCAGCACGATGCCGCTGGGGGTGGTGGCCAGCGCCCACTGGTAGCAGCCGACGCCAAGGACCGGACCGACAAGGCCATTGGCCAGCAGCCAGAGCCGGGCGCGGCGTTTCACCGCAGGGTCGGCATTCGCAGCCGGACGGGCGGGCAGCCGGCCGAGCAGGTGGAGCACCAGAAACCACAGCCCGGTGAACACGAGGCCGGCGATGATGCGATGATAGGCGGCGTTGAGGCCGAAGGTGGCGTTGTGCGCCGCCTCGCCGGCGGCGGTGGCGGCATCGACGCCCTTGCGGCTGACCAACGCGCCCAGGCCCTGGCCGGCGGCGGCGAGCAGGCCGAAGAGAAAGCCGACGGGCCGGACCCGCACCCGGGGCGGACTGCTTCGGCTCGGCATGAGGGCGAGGATGACCCCGCCCAAAATCACGGCGCCCCAGAGGGTCTGCGCGCCGGTCAGCCGGGTGCCGAGCCAGAGCCATTCGCCCAGCGCCGCGATCGGGGCGGCGAGGCACTGTGTCATGAGCACGGTAAGGCGCGCGCCGAGCAGGGGCAGGGCGGCGTAGACCCCGAGGTCGCCCAAGCCCATGCCGATGATGCCGCTCAAAAAAAACCACCCGGTGCTCGCGCTGGCGAAGCCGTGCCCGAGGGTGTGGGCGAAGAGGCCGAGCACACAGGTCGCGACGAGGAGCCGCCCGAGGTTGGCGTGCATGGAGCCGGACGCCTGCACGCTGCGGCTGGCGCAGGTGGCGTTGAGGGCGAAGAAGAAGGCGGCGAGGCTGGCGGCGAGCACGGCGGGCAAGGTCGCAGCCGTCACGACCGCCGCCAAGCGCGAATCCGCCCGCCCGGCCGTTCAGTCCGCCACTGACAGGCAGAGGGTGGCGCGCTCGCTCAGGCTGTCCTGTGTCTGGGTGAAGCGATGGCGGCCGGGATAGTGACGGTCGAGGCTGGTGCGGATGTCGATGTTTTCCACGGGCGCGGCCTCGGGGAAGGGCTGGTGCGTGCCGTGCTGCCGGCGCGAGTTGGCGACCTCGATCAGGATCTGTCCGTCGCCGCGGGGCTGGACGGTGATGGTGAGGGTCAGCGGCTCCTGCGCCGAACCGCGGCGCTGGCGGACGGCCTTCTCGACGAGCGGCAGGAGAACGATGGGCGGGAGCGGCAGGTTGAGCAGGGACTCGTCGATCACGTAAACCACGCGCAGGGCGTCGCGCTGCCGCAGCCGCTCCAGTTCCAGGTAGGTCCGGACCAGCGCGATCTCGTCGCCGATGGTGGCCGGGGTTTCCGCGCGGTTCTGGCGCAGCATGCCTTGGTAGAACTCCGCCAGGCACCGGGTCATAGCATTGGCCGCGGCGGGATTCTGGTCGATTTCCTGGCCGATGGCCTTGAGGGACTGCGCCAGGAAGCGGGGGTTGAGCTGGTAGCGCAACAGTTCCAGCCGGTGTTTTTCCCCGGCCACCGCCGCGTGTAACGATTGCGCGCGTGCCGAAAGCTGCGCCTTGATTGCGAAATAGCCCAGGCTCCAGATCAAGTAGACGGCGGCCCGGACGAAATAGAGCGCAGAGTCGACCAGCGCGGACCGGTCGGGGACGCCCAGCAACCGATTAAGCGGGAGACTGCCCAGCGTATCAAGGGTGCCGGCCACCGCGCACGCCAGCAGCACCATCGCGAAAGCACGGGCCAGGGGCCGGTCGGCGGGCCGGGCCCAAAGATAAAACCGGCGCAGTCCGGTGGAGAGCGCGAGACCAATCGGTAGCTGGCACGCCGTGACCGCCAGCGCCGAGCCCGGCGAACCGAAGCCTAGCAGCTTCATCGGAAAGGACAGCACGGCATAAGTCACCCAGCCCGCGAGCTGGAGCTGCCAAAAAAGCGACACCCGGGCAAAGGAGGAAGGAGGGGATGAACGTGGAGGCTGAATCATTGCGGGCGTGGCGCAGGCTATCTCAAAACGGCCACAGTGCGGCGCGACATTTCGAATGCAACAGAAGGTGAATAGAGAGTTTACCTCACCGCCCAGGTGATGCTTTGTAGGCTCCCGCATGGCTAATCTTCTCGCCGCCGAAAAATCCCCTTACCTGCGTCAGCACGCGGACAATCCCGTGAACTGGCTGCCGTGGGGCGAGCCGGCGCTGGCGCAGGCGCGCGCGGAGCAGAAGCCGATCTTCCTCAGCATCGGCTACTCGACCTGCCACTGGTGCCACGTGATGGCGCATGAATCCTTCGAGGACGCGGAGGTCGCGGCGATCCTCAACCGCGACTTCGTGCCGGTGAAGGTGGACCGCGAGGAGCGGCCCGATGTGGACCGCGTCTACATGGCCTACGTGCAGCACACGACCGGACACGGCGGCTGGCCGCTGAGCGCGTGGCTGACGCCGGACGGCAAACCGTTCTTCGGTGGCACCTATTTCCCCAAAAACGACCGGTCCGGGCGGCCGGGATTCATCTCGGTGCTCAAGGCCATCGCCGGCCACTGGCGTGACCAGCGCGACAAGATCGAGACCGGCGCCGCCGAGGTGGTCGAGGCGCTCAAGCGCTATGCCGCCGAGGGCGGGGCCCATGAGGTCAGGCCGGAGGGGGAACCGCTGCCGCTGCACGAGGCGGCGGGCGAGGCGTTCGAGAAGTGCTTCCAGTATTTCTATGAGGCGCACGACGCACAGTGGGGCGGGTTCGGCGGGGCCCCGAAATTTCCGCGCGCCTCGGTGCTCAATTTCCTGTTCCGCACCGCGGCCTTGCAGGGCGGCTCGACGGAACTCGGACAGGAGGCGGTCAACCTGGCGGCGCACACACTGCAACGCATGGCGGAGGGCGGCCTGCACGACCACCTCGGCGGCGGCTTCCACCGCTACTCCGTCGACGAGCAGTGGCACGTGCCGCACTTCGAGAAAATGCTCTACGACCAGGCGCAGATCGCCCTCAATTGTCTCGAGGCGCGGCAGGCGACCGGCCGCGAGGTGTTTGCGTGGCTGGCGCGGGACATCTTTGACTACGTGCGGCGCGACCTGACCGGCCCGGCGGGCGGGTTTTATTCGGCGGAGGACGCGGACAGCCTGCTGGCGGCCGGGAAGACGGAACATGCCGAAGGCGCGTTCTATGCGTGGACGAAAGGGGAGATCGAAACGGTCCTGGGGGCGGACGCGGATTTTTTCTGCACGCATTTCGATGTGCAGCCGGCCGGCAACGTCGCGTCGGACCCGCAGGGCGAGTTCACGGGGAAGAACATCCTGCGGCAGCGCCGGTCGGTCACCGCCACGGCGGCGGCGTTCAAGCTCGCGCTGCCGGCCGCCGAGGAGAAATTGCTGGCGGGCCTGGAGAAACTCCGCGTCGCCCGGGCCCGGCGGCCGCGGCCGCATCTTGACGACAAGATCATCACGGCCTGGAACGGGTTCATGATCTCCGCGCTGGCGAAAGGACATCAGGTATTGGCAACGGCTCGTCCGGAGGACTCGCCCTACCTCCTGGCCGCCACCCGTGCCGCGGAGTTCATCCAGCGGGAGCTTTACGACGCCGGGACCGGCGGGCTCTACCGCTGCTGGCGCGAGGGCCGGAGCGACATCCCCGGGTTTGCCGAGGACTATGCCGCGCTGATCCAGGGTCTGCTTGATCTCTACGAGGCCGGCTTCGACCACCGCTGGCTGCAGTGGGCGGAGCGGCTGCAGGTGAAGATGGACGAACTTTTCTGGGATGAGGCCAACGGCGGCTACTTCAATTCCCGGGCGGATGATCCCACGGTGATCGTGCGGCTGAAGGAGGATTACGACGGCGCGGAGCCCGCGCCCAACTCGGTGGCGGCGATGAACCTGATCCGGCTGGATTGGATGATTGGGAAGGTAGGGCGAATCGTCCCCGATGAGCCACACCAAGACGGCTCGTCCGGAGGACTCGCCCTACCTTATCGTGCGCGGGCGCTGCGCACCATCGAGGCATTCCGCCGGCAGTGGAGCCGGGCGCCGCATGCGCTGCCGCAGATGTTGTGCGCGCTGGAACTGGCGCTGGCCGAGCCGCGCATGGTGGTCCTCGCCGGCGATCCGGCCGCGGCGGACTTTCGGGCGCTGGCGGTGGTGGTGCACGAGAAACTGGGACTGCGGCGCGCCTTGCTGGCGGCGGATGGCGCCGACGGGCAGAGCTGGCTCGCCGAGGGCAAACCCGACCTGGCGGCGATGCAGCCGGTCGACGGCCGGGCCACGGCCTACGTCTGCGAGAACTACGCCTGCCAGGCGCCGGTGACGAGTCCGGCGGATTTGCGCGCGCTACTTGGCTAGCGCGGCCTGCACGAGGCGCTGGTCGCCGTCGTTCGGGGCCGGGGTGAGGCCGAGGGCGGCGCAGAGCAGGTTGTAGAGGTGGATGTTTTCCACCTCGGGGATCTCCACCCTGTGCCGGAACGACGGGCCGTGCGCGATGAAGAGCGCGCCCATGTTCGACGTGGCCGGATCCCAGCCGTGGTTGCCCTGGTTGTAGGTGAGCACGCGTTTCGGCCAGCCGGTCCGGCTCTCGAAGTTCCAGTGGTCGTCGGCCAGCAGCACGACATCAGGGATGCGCGGGTTGCCGCGGAAATGGAAACGCGCCGGGGTCTCATCCCGGAGCCAGACCTGCAGCTGGGGCGGGGCCTTGGCCCGGATCGACGCGGCGAGTTCGGCCGCGGTGACCGTGCCGGGCTTGGGCCGCACCCCGCCGGTCGGCCCGGTCGAGTCGACCTGCACTTGGGAGATTTTCATCAGGTCATCCAGAAAAATGACCTGGTCGGGGCTTTGCTCCGACATGCCGTGGTCGGAGACGATCACCAGATCGGTGCGGGCACCCAGGCCGAGCCGGTCCAGCCCGGCGAGGAGCCGAGCGAGAGCCTCGTCTACTTCCTTGATGGCCGCCGCTGTTTCCGGCGCGTCGGGTCCGTGGCGGTGGCCCATGTCGTCCACCACGTCGAAATACAGGGTGGCGAACCGCGGCCGCTCCGCCGGGGGGAGGGCCAGCCAGCCGAGCAGTCCGGCCACGCGATCGGCGGCGCGCAACTTCTTGTCGAAGGGTTTGAAGAAGGAAGGACGGACGCCGTCATGGGAGGTTTCGGAGCCGGGCCAGAAAAAGCAGGCGCTGCGCACGCCCTGTTTTTCCGCCGTGATCCAGACGGGTTCGCCGCCGGTCCACCAGCGTTCCTCGCTGTTGCTCGCGGGCTTGCTCATGCCGAAGGTCTCGCCGGAGGCCGGATCGAAGAACCAGTTGCCGACGATACCGTGGTGCGAGGGGTAGAGGCCGGTGACAAGGGTGTAGTGGTTCGGGAACGTCTTGGTAGGGAAGGACGGCGTCAGGCGTGTCGCGTGCACGCCGGCGGACGCGAGCCGGGCTAGCACCGGGGCCTCGTATTTCTGCAGATAGTCCCAGCGGAAACCGTCGACCGAGACCAGAATGAGCAGTTGCGCCGGCGGCGGCGCGGCCGGGGTGGTGCAGGAGACCAGGCCGAGCAGGACGGCGAGCAGCCCTACGCCTGCGATAAGACGTTTCATCGATCTGAACGTAATCCCGGCCGGCCGGCCCGCAATGCGGTTTTAGCGCACCAAGGCCTCGCGGGCAAGGCGGTCGTCGCCGTCGTTCGGCGACGGCCGCAGGCCGAGCACCGTGCAAAGCAGGTTGTAGAGATGGATGTTTTCCACCTCGGCGAACTCGTGGCCGCGGCGGAAGGCCGGGCCGTGCGCGATGAAGAGCGCGCCCATGTTCGGCGTGGCGGGGTCCCAGCCGTGGTTGCCCCGGCCGTAGCGGTGCTGCAGGTAAGGCCAGCCGACCCGGCTCTCGATGTTCCAGTGATCGTCGGCGATGAGCACGACCGGCGGAATGCGCGGATTGTCCCGGTAGTGAAAGCGCTCCGGCACTTCCTCGCGCAGGTAGACCTGGAGTTGGGGCGGGGCTTTGGCGCGGATCGACGCGGCGAGCTCCGCCGGCGTGACCGTGCCGGGCTTGGGGCGCACGCCGCCGTTGGCCCCCGTGGACTCGACCTGGACCTGCGAGACATTCATGAGGTCCTCGAGGAAAATGACCCGGTCGGGGCTCTGCTCGGACATGCCGTGGTCGGAGACGACCACGAGGTTGGCCGAATCGCGCAGGCCGCGGGCGGCCAGGCCGGCGAGCAGGCGGGCGAGGGCGTCGTCGGCGTCCTTGACGGCGGCGGCGGTCTCGGGCGAATCGGGCCCGGCCCGGTGGCCGACCACGTCGACCACGTCGAGATAGAGCACGCAGAAGCGCGGGCGCCGGTCCGCCGGCAGGTCCAGCCAGGCCAGCAGGCCGTCCACGCGCTCAAGGGAGGAGACCTTGCCGTCGAAGGGGCGGTAAATACTCGGCCGCGCGCCGTGGATGGTCGTCTCGCTGCCCGGCCAATAGTAGACGGCGCTGCGCACGCCCTGCTTTTCCGCCGTGATCCAGACCGGCTCACCCTGCTGCCACCAGCGCGGGTCGGCGTTGTCTGCGGCCAGGTTCTTGTTGAAGGAGGCGTTGAGTGCCGGATCGAAGAAATAATTCGAGACGATGCCGTGGTGTTCCGGGCGCAGGCCGGTGACCAGGGTGAAGTGATTGGGAAAAGTCTTCGAGGGAAACGAAGGCGTCAGGCGCCGCGCCTGCACCCCGTCCGCCGCGAGGGCCCGAAGGGCTGGCGCGTCGTATTTCTGCAGGTAATCCCAGCGGAAGCCGTCGAGCGAGACGAGGATGAGGGGAGGCGCCGGTGGCGGTGACGCCGGCGTCGTGGTGCACGACGTGGCGACAAAAATGCCCAGCAGCAGGAGAACGAGTGGCCCGAATCGTTTCATGAAGGCGGATTCCATGACGGATTGCCTAACCGTCGGCAACCTGCATCGTGCGCGCATGGAAGAATCCCCGCGCCTGACCGCCCTCGAGGAGCGCTACGCGCACCTGCAGCGGCACACCGCCGAGCAGGACAAGGCCATGCTCGAGCTGGCCGAGGAGGTCGCGAAACTGCGGAAGGAAATCGCACGGCTGCGCGGGCAGGTGACGACGGGCCGCGAACCGGACGACAGCACGGACGAGCGTCCGCCGCATTATTGAAAGTGGCACCGGCTTCCAGTCGGTGTAGTCCTACGGCTGGAAGCCGCAGCCACACCCTCGGTAATCAGAACAGCGCCGTGACCTCGACGTGCTTGCCGGGTTCGAGGAAAACCTCGCCGGAGAGAGCGGGGGTCTCGTCGTTCTTGTAGAGCTTGCAGGCGATGGGCGCAGTGGCGTCGTCGGTCGCCCAGCCCCATTTGCCGATGGAGACGAATTGCATGGGCACACCCTTGTCCCAGCTCAGGCCCGGGCCGTCGCCGCGGAGGTAGAGCTTGTTGCCGATGCCGATGTAGGCGGTGGCGAGCAGGCGCGTGGCGCCGTCGGAAGAGACGGAGGCTTCCGGCCGCGGGGCGGCTTCGGCGGTCGCGTTTTCGTCCGGCGTGTCGGACTGGGAGGATTCACTCGCGCTGTCGGCAACGGGCTCGGACATGGCGGCGAGGGTCTCCTCGGGCCGGGGTTTGCGGGGCGCGCGGGCTTTCTTCAGCTTGGGTTCCGCGACGGGCGCGGGGGTGGTTTCGACCACCGCGACCGACTCAACGACTCCTTCGACCGGCTCAGGACGGGTGGCCTCGACCGGTTCAAAATTGGCGGGGGCGGGCGACGGAGCGGGTTCGGGCTTGGTTTCAACGACCGGGGCGACGGGCTCGGCGCGGGTCGGCATGGAAACGGGTTTGTTTTCAGCCCGGGGCGCCGGTGGTTCGGGCCGCGGGGCGCTGGCGATCGTTATGCTGAGCTCGGTGATCTTGGAGAGGGTGGACTTGAGCTTGTCGTCGAGCTTGGTGGCGGCCTCCTGCAGCGCGGCGATCTGCTTGCGCGTGGTGGTCTCGAGGGTGGACAGCTCGGTGGCGGACTTGTGGATCTTGTCGGCGATGGTCTGCAGACGCTCGCTCTCGGCCAGGCGGAGGGTGGCAAGTTCCTCGTTCAGGCGTTCCTTCTCCTCGTCCTCGGTCTGGGCGAACTGCGCGTTGAACTCGGCGAGTTTTTCCTGCATGCGGTAGGGCAGGTTCTCGGCGGCGTGGGCGGTCTTGTGGACGGCCTCCTCGACCGCCTTGATGTGCGCGGCGGCGCGGTTGAGGCTTTCGCTGGCGGCGTGCAGGCGCTGGACCTGTTCGGCGACCTTCTCGCGCTCCTGCTGGACATATTCCGCGGAATCGGCGGCGTAATCGACCAGGAAAGGAATGAGGCCCACGACGCCGGCGGCGCCGACGAAGAGCACCGTGCTGATAAAGGGCAGCGGGGCGAAGGGATCCTTGGCGAAGTAGGCGATGATGAACGCGGTGAGCAACAAGCCGGCGTCAATCAGCAGAAACACCGTCTTGGAGAGGCGGGGGGCAGGTTCGAGATTCATAGGCGATACGCGCGCACGCAGGTTTTCCCCCGGGATGGGCGGTTTCTCAAGGCTAAAGGAGCCGGGCGCGACCGGGCCAGCCGGCTGACGACGGCGGCTTCAGTTTCGATCATCAGCAAATATCGCCTTGGGCTGGCGCAAGACGGCAAAACCGGAGGGCTCACGCCCGGCCCAGCGCCCGCCATGACATGCCGACCAGCGAAATGAGCATGCCGATGCGGATCGAACCCTCAAAGGTAAGCACGACCAACACCCACTTCAGCCCGCAGGTTGAGCGGAAGCCATAGCCGATCAGGGTCACGAGCAGCAGCACCACGCCTTGGGCGCGGCCGACAGGATGGATCAGCAGCGTGGTCATCCATACATAATAGGCCAGCAGGCCGCCGCCCCAGAGCGCCGACATCCAGCCGGGCATCGGCAGTTCGCGCGGGTCGGCGTTCACCCGGATCTGCTTGATACCCATGTAACGCTCGCTGACGACCAGCTGCCAGAGCTCGAAGACGAGAAACAGCGGGGCGAGCAGGGCGAAGGGATTCATGCGCGGGAACCGGGGACGGTGTTGCCGCCAGCAAATCCCCCGCGGCGGCTGACGCCAGAGTTTATTGCGGACGGTGGCCTGGTTTTGTTTCGCACAACTCCGGCCCCAGCGGATGTGCCGCACCTGCTCGATCAGGCCGGGGCGAACACAGTGCCGGCGGGGAGGTGCAGATCGAAGTGTTCCGCGAGCACGGCGAGGAGTTGTTCAGGGGAAGCGATCTGGATGCGCGCGAGGATCTCGGCGCCACGGCGGTGGGTGAATTCACCGGCGCGGATCCCCTTGCGCGTCCCGTCCCGCTCCGCGCGCCCGACCGTGACCCCGGTCTTGAAATGCGAGGCGGGGCTGGCGCTCGTCCACCAGTTGGCCAGCTCGCAATCGATGGGGTGCATCTCGTCGAGCGTGAACTCGCAGCAGTCGGTCCACTCGGTGCCGGTCCACAGCTGGTGGAACAGCCGGCCGGTCTCGCGCACGAGGCGGCGCGGCTCGTGCGGCGTGGGCAATTCGCGGTCGAACTCCAGCGGGATGGCGCCCGTGAGCGAAGCCGAGCCCATGCCTACGTCCGCCAGCCAGTCGCCGTCCGCCAGATGCACGCGCAGAAACAGGTGCGTGCGCGCGGGCGTGACCGTCCGCGGGATCTGCCAGCGCACGCGGGCCCCGATGGGCGTCACCCGGTAGCCGAGGGCGCGCAGGACGAGGAGGAGCAGGCCGTTCTGCTCGAAACAATAGCCGCCCCGCCGGTCGTGGACGAGTTTCTGGTAGAGCGCCGCCGGCGCGAGCTTGATGCCGCGGCCGAGCATGACGTCGATATTCTCAAATGGAATCGACGTCGCGTGGTGGAATGAGACGGTGTGCAGCGTCTCCAGCGTCGGTTCACGCGGTCCGGTGTAGCCGGTGCGGGCGAAATAGGCGTCGAGCTCGGGGACGGACAATGCGGCCATGCCCCACCTTGGCAGATTTTCCTTATCCGCGCCAGTGGCCGGTCGGCCGGGGCGGAAATTTGTGCCGAACTGTGTCGTCCGGCGGGCGACCGCACCGGCCCTCAGGTCGTGACCTGTTTCTCGAGCTCGCGGTGGTTGGTCTTCCCGGTGCCGAGCTTCGGGATGCTGGCGACGACCACGATCTCGCGCGGGGCGCAGAGGTTGCTGAGGCCCTTTGCCTTGATCGCAGTGCGCACGTCGGCGAGTTGCAGCCGGGACTCATTGGTGACGGCGATGAGTTTCTCGCCCTTGTCCTCGTCGGGCCGGGCGATGACGGCGACCTGGCAGCGCAGGCCGAACTGCGGGAAGGCGCCGGCGAGGGCGTCCTCAACGGCGGTGAGGCTGACCATCTCGCCGCTGACCTTGGCGAAGCGTTTCAGGCGACCGCGGATGTGGAGGTAGCCGTCGGCATCCACGTGGACGATGTCGCCGGTGTCATACCAGCCGTCGAGCGCGCGGAAGGCGGCGTTGGGTTCCGCGTTGAGGTAGCCCTGCATGACGTTCGGACCGCGGACGAACAGCCGGCCGCCTTCCGCCACGCCCTCGACGGGCTCGAGCCGGTGGTCGAGGCCAGGCACGAGCCGGCCGGCGGAGCCGACGCAGGGATCCATGCGGGTGTTGAGGCTGATCAGCGGGCTGCACTCGGTGGCGCCGTAGCCCTCGAGGATGCGCACGCCGAACTTGCGCGCCCAGGTGTCGAGGGTGGCCGACTGCACCTTCTCGGCGCCGGCGATGAGATAGCGCAGCGAGTTGAAATCGTAGGGATGGGCCTTGCGGGCGTAGCCGTTGAGAAAGGTGTTGGTGCCCATCAACAAGGTGCAGGCGCGGTCGTAGACCAGCGTGGGCACGACGCGGTAGTGCAGCGGCGACGGATAAAGGAAAGTGTAGCAGCCGCGCACGAGCGGGAACAGCGTGCCGCCCGTCAGGCCGAAGCTGTGAAACATCGGCATCGCGTTGAAGAAGCGGTCGTCGTCCGTCAGGTCGATCACCGCCCCCGCCTGACGGATGTTGGCCAGCAGGTTGCGGTGCGAGAGCCGGACGCCCTTCGGGAAGCCTTCCGAGCCGCTCGTGAACAGGACGGCGGCGGTGTCCTCCGTCCGCAGCGGCGTGTCGCGCAGGCCGGCGCCGCAAGCGAGCGTGTGCCGGACGAGCGCGGTGAACTTGGCGAAGCCGGAGATCCGCGGGCGGATGTCCTCGAGGTGGTGGATGACGATGCCGGCCTCGGCCAGCAGCGCGACGTTGAGCCGGGCCTTGGCGAGGAACTGCCGCGAGGTGATGACGTGCTTCAGGTCGGCGAGCTGGGCACATTGGAGCATGACCGGGATGCCGGTGGAGAAATTGAGCAAGGCCGGCACCTTTTGTGCGGCCCAGAGGCTGAGCAGCACGACCGGCTGGATGTTCATGTTGGGCAGCAGCACGCCGACGTGTTCGCCGGCGGCCGGGCCGAAAAGCTGCCGCCATTTGCCGGCCAGCACGTCGGCGCCCGCCAGCAGCCGGCGGTAGGTCAGCTCCTGGAAGGTGACGTCCTCCAGCGCGACGCGCCCAGGGATGTTGGCGGCGGTTTCACAGACGGCGGCGAGCAGGTGTTGCGGGCCGTGCGCCATCTCGGCCTCGAATTGCTGCAGCGTCATGCGGTCGCGGAGCCAGGTCGTCACCTTCGCGCGGGCCACGGTATGGGGGACGCCGGGAAAGTCCGGGGCGGCCAGCGCCGGACCGAAATGGGCGGTGACCCGCGGGAACCACCGGTGCCAGCCCTGATGCCGCACGAAGCGCACCCGGCTCGCGCCGCGCAGGTAGCAGGTGATGACCTTGGCGTTGGTCTTGCGGATGAGGAAGCCGGTGCCGTCGTAGATCTTCATCAGGCTGCCGCTCAGGGTGATCCGCCCCTCGGCGAACAGCACGAGCCGGCCGCCCTTCTCCAGGTGCTCCGCCATGTCGCGCACGGCGTAGGGCGAGGAATTGTCCACGGGGAAGGTGCGCGAGTTGATCATCATCTTCCGGTGGAACCAGCTGAGCTGCGCCGTGGTGCTGGAGGTGACGAACTTCCAGTCGTCGTCGAGCACGGCGGCCATGAACAGCCAGTCCAGCCAGGAGACATGGTTCGGCACGAGCAGCACGGGACCGGGCGTGCTCAGCGCCTCCGTATTGTAGGCGCGGAACCGGAAACAGAGGTGGGCGATGAGGCGCAGAAGGGTTTTCATGAGACAACCGGCCGCCGGGTGAATCGCAGCCACGTGACCACGGCGACCACCCCGATGGCGAGGCCGAGGAATACGCCGCTGGAGCTGAGTCCGGTTTTCACGCTGGCGAAGACAAAGATCCCGGCGGTCAGCATGCCGAGATTATCAAAGAGATTCTGCACCGCGATGGTCTTGCCCAGCTTGTCCGGGTTGGACTCGGCCTGCAGCGCGGCGTTGAGCGGGATGAGGAACAATCCGGCGGCGAGGCCGGTGGCGGCGAGCAGCAGCACGACCGGCACGACGAGCAGCAGCGGCCCGAGCTGCACGACGGGCGTGCGCCAAAAACCGAACGAGTTGACCGTGCAGAGCAGCGCCAGCATGCCGGCCAGGGCGAAGCCGTAGGTCCGGGTGCGGCGCAGGTCGCCGACCGCGTGCAGCTGGCCGGCGAGGACGCTGCCGGCCATCACGCCGACGCTGAGCCAGAGACCGAGCAGGGCGATCTGGGTGTTGTCCGGCAGGTGCAGCACCTCAAGGCCCCAGGGTTGGAAGTTGATCTTCATCGCCGCGCCGCAGACCCAGAAGAGCGCCGTGCCGATCAGGATCCGGCAGAGCCGCGGGGCGGTCAGCAGGTCGCGCAGGTGGGTGGTGAATTCGCCAATGCTGTCGGCGAGCCGGATGTGGGCCTTGTGCGGCGTGGCGGTCATGAGGGAATTCAGCAGCAGCGCGCCGCCGAAGATCCCGGCGAGCACCGCGTAGGAGACGGCGACACGATCCCTGAAAACGTCGGCGAGCACCGAGCCGCCGATGGCACCGCCGAGGATGGCGACGAGCGTGAGCAGCTCGACGGTGCCATTGGCCTTCACCAGGCGCTCACGCGGAAGGATCTCGGGCAGGATGCCGTATTTGGCCGGACCGTAGAAACACGCGCCGATGCCGACGACGAGGTAGCCGAGGCCCTGCCAGGTCGGGCCGAACCACACGCTCAGCGCACACAGGCCGGTGCCGGCGAGTTTCAGGGCATTGCCCCCGACAAGCCACGAGGTCTTCGCATAGCGGTCGTTGAGGTAACCGGCCAACGGCGCGAGCAGCACGTAGGGCAAAAAGAGCAGGCTGGTATAGAGCGTGTTGCTCGTGCGCAGTTCGGCGCCGGTGATGACTCCGGCTTTCTGGAGATAGGTGAGCTGGCCCACGATGACGGCGAGGATGGCGTTGTCGCCGAAGGCGCCGAGAAACTGGCCGGATAGCAGAAGCGCGTAGTTGCGGGAGGTGGGCATGCGGGGAATGCCGGAGATCAGAGCTTATTCTGCTGACTTAGCAACCGGGCGCGTTCAAGCGGCAGGGGCTTGACGGTCCGGAGCTGATCCAGATGCTGCTGGCGCGAAGCCGGCAGATGGAATTCCTGCAGCAGGCGGTCAGTCACGTCGACGCGGTCCGCGGTGGGCACGCAGGCCAGCGCCGGCTCATCCCATCGCGACACCAGCCGGCTGACGCCGGCTTCCCGCAGCAATGACGGCAGGCGGTCGGAGAGACTGGCGAGCACGGCGTCGATCGGGGCTGTGCTGAACACCTGCATGTGCAACTCATGCTGGAGGGCGGAGAGCTCCTGGTCGAGCGACTTGAAGCGGACGTGGTCGCCCTTCTCCTTGGCCGTGCGGGCCTCCTGGATCAGGGCATTCAAGCGGGTCTGGTGGGCGTCGTCCCAGAAGGCGGCGAAGGCCACGAGACGCGAATCATAGGTGCCCACGCGTTCGGCGGCGGACGTGGAGATACTGGAGAGGACGAGCATGATCGCCGCCAGCAGGGCCAGCGCGATGAAGCGAGGGAGTTTGGGTTGGATGTTCATGGAGTTTGGATGGGGGCAGGTTGGTCGGGCACAAATCGCGGATCGATCCGGCGGACGAAGTTGAAGCCGAACGCGGCCGCCGCCCCGGCGGCGTGGGCCAGCACGGAGGAGCGGACCGCTTGTGTGCCAAAGCCGGCGAACAGCGTTGAGGTCTGCGTGGCGTCGAAGGCGATCTTGGCTACAACCAGAATCAGCAAGCCCCACCCCCACGCGCGATCCCGGCTGTCCCGGTCAAGCTCGGTGAGCGCGAGCAGGACCACTGCGCCGGTGGCGAGGCCGGACAGGCCGCCGTAGGTTTGCATCGCGGGCTCGCCGAGCATGAGGGTCAGGCTGATGAGGGGTGCGGCGATCACGGTGAAGACGAGCAACAAGCCGGGGTGCCGTCGTTCGAGACACGCCCCGGCGCCGAGCAGGACCGCCAGATTCCAGGCCAGATGCGAGGCCGAGAAGTGCACCCAGTGACCGGTCCAGAGCCGCCACCATTCGCCGTGGAGGATCGACGTGCGCGCGTAGAGCCCGGCACACTGGGCTGCCGGAATGATCCAAGCCAGGCCGGCCGGCAGGACGAAGAGCAGGAACGGGATGCGCACGAGCTTCATGGACGCGAGGAGGCGAAGCGGGCGACAAGGAACAGGGCCAGCAAGCCGGCAAACCAGCCGTCGAGGCGTCCGGCCCCGGTATAACCGGGCTTGTGCTCGATCTTGATGGCGGTCGGCTCCTCCTTGGCGCGGACCTTGAAGAGTTCGAGTTCCTGAGAGAGGTTGGCGGTCATTTGCGCGGCGGCCTCCTCGATGCCTTTGGCCGAGGCCTGTTGGAGGAAATAGCCGGCGCGGAACAACGTGGAGTGGTTCTGGATGGTGCTGGTGCCGGGTGCGCGGAACAGCAGGCTGCGGCTCGGTATGTCGTAGACCACGGCTTCCATCAGCGTGTGCGTGCTGTTGCGCTGGGCCGGGACAATATAGGCGCCGACGATGGTCCAATAGGCGATGCTCGCCTCGGTGTCGCTTGAGTTCTGCGCCTGATCGTAGGCGATGAGCGCGATCACATCGATGCCCATCATGGCGCGGAGCTGGTCGAGGTTCTCGAAGCCGCCGCCGGGCCGCAGGTAGGTGGTCGGCACGATCTCGATGGATTGGACGAAGGGCAGGGCCTTGAACTGGCCGGCGACCTTCCGGAGCAGCTCCGTCTTCTGCTGCTCGGTGAAATTCGCCTGGATCTGCCGGAAGCCGCCGCGCCCGTCGCCGAGGCCGGCGGGGATAAAGGCCACGCCGACCCGGAGCGGCAGGCGCAGGGTGGGGATCTGCGGCTGGATGAAGGGCTGGTCCTTGTCCGGGTAAAGGAATTGCACGACACTGCTCGCCTCATGGTGGCGGCGGTTGTGGAGTGACATGCAGCCGGTGAAGGCGAGGGCAAGCAGGCCGGCGAGCGGCAGGAGGAAGTGGCGCGAATTCATGCGCGCAGACTAGCGGAAGGCGCGTCGGGAGCGTTAATCGAAAAACCGAATGACCACCATTGACCGGCGTGATGGGCGGTCTGCGGAGTGGTGCCTTAGGAATGGGAGCTGAAGGACGCCGCTAGATAACCGGCAGGATCACCTTCTGGCCGATAGCCGCGTTGATGGTAGGCGAAGCGCCGGTCGGTGATCCAGCCGGCGTCAGTCTTCATGGACGGATGGGCCGGGGCTGGCGACGGTCAGTTTCGGGCTTTGTTGCGCCGGCTTGATGTGGAGCGGACCGAGCGGGGTGAGGTCGATGGTGACTGCACAAGGGTCGGCACCGGCGCGGCCGTGGAACTCCAGCCGCTGGGGGGCCGGCGAGATCCGGAAGAAAAGGCTGCCCTCGGCCGTCCCATGCGGGGCGAGCGTCAGGGGCAATAGGAGCCGGCGGCGCTGGAATTCGTCCTCAATGGCATGTCGACCGCTGACATTTCTTACCACCGTGCCTGTCACCCACACCGGGAGCACCATCAGGCCGGCGATTGCCCCCGGGATACCCGCCATGCCCGCCCCGACAAAAGCCGCTCCCGCCGCCAAGTTGACGCCGGCGTAAATCCCGCCTATCTGGATGGCGACGTCCTTCGTGTTCCGGTTGAGCGCCTCCGCCCGCGAAAGGCTTTGCTTCTCGAGCAGCCAAGGATTGTCGCCCGGGGCGCTTTTATCCTGGTGGAAATCGACGATCCCAACGGACTCGAGGACGAATGGGATCTCACCGCGATTGACCAGGCTGACACAATATTCGTCCCAATAGGTGTCGCGTTTCCATGAGCCGGGGCCGCGGAAGATGACGACGGCGTCGACGGTGGCCCTCAGCGCCGGCTGCTCGGCGGTGAGTTCGAGGGGCAACCGCAGCGTGGCCTTCTTGGCTGATTTATAGCGGGCCGAGACGCAGCCGGTGAGGGTGAGAATGCATGCTGCCGCGAGGACGACCAGCGCGGTGCGGCGCAGAAACGGGGCATCAATTTTCATGGGCGGAAGGATTAGGACATGGCCGCCAGCACCGCGCCGGCGATTTGGCACTCTACAATAATTGAATACTGGAATCGAGCATATGTCATCAGCGCTTTGACTGGCGCTACCGTCCGCGCCCGACGGCAACTTGGTTCAACCGGCAGCGAGGAGAAGGATGACCGCTGCGAGCAATGCGTGGATAAGGACGTCGATGACCACGCTGCGCAGGATTCTGGAACCGCAGGCGGCCCCGTTTTCGATAAGCCAAATGGCGGCCATCGGGCGGGGTGTGACCAACCGATCGCCGGCGAATCCCGTTCCACGTTTCCGAAACGGCGTTGCGTCGCCGCCGCCGTCGCCGCAGTTTGCGGGCCGCATGAACATCCACCACTTGGAGCTGTTCTACTACGTGGCCCGTCATGGCGGCATCAGCCGCGCGGTGCGCAACATGCCCTATGGCATTCAGCAGCCGGCGGTCAGCAGCCAGATCCTTCTGCTCGAGCAGGATCTCGGCGTGAAGCTGTTTGCGCGCAATCCGTTTAAGCTCACGCCCGCGGGCGAGGGGCTTTTCGATTTTATCCGGCCTTTCTTCGAGGGGCTCGGGCCGGTGGCCGACAAGCTGCGCCGGCAGTCCGCGCCGCAATTGCGGATCGCCGCCTCCGAACTGGTGTTGCGCGACTACCTCCCGGCGGTCGTGGAACGGTTGCGGCAGGCGGAGCCGCGCCTCCGTCTCGCGCTGCGTTCGGGCTACCAGGGGGAGATGGAAAAATGGCTGCTCGACCGCGAGATCGACCTCGCCGTCGCCTCGCTCGACGCGAAGCCGCCGGCGCACCTTCATTGCCTCCGCCTGCTCCGGATCCCGCTCGTGCTCCTCGTGCCCAGGAAATCCAAGATCAAGTCGGCCGCCGAGCTCTGGGCGCGCGGCGAGATCGAGGAGCCGCTGATCTGCCTGCCGCCGACCGAGGCGATGAGCCGGCTTTTCCGGAAAGGACTCCGCGCGCACCGCGTGGACTGGCCGCAGTCGATCGAGGCGAGCTCGATGGACCTGGTCACGCGCTACGTGGCCAACGGCTATGGCATCGGCTTAAGCATCGATGCGGAGGCAATCGTGAAGCATCCGCAGGTGCGGGTGCTGCCGCTGGAAGGATTTGAGCCGGTCGAGGTGGCGGTGCTCTGGAACGGCGAGCTCCCGCCGCTCGTCCGGGCCCTGGTGGGGGAGATGCAGCGTTTTGTGCGGCAGACCTGGCCGCAGTGGCAGTGCGAGGAGAAGCTGCCGGAGTGAAGCCGGATTATTTTACAGGAGAAAACGGAGGACATTGAGCACGACCGGTTTTGGGTCTCCGGCCTTGCCTCCGTTCCCTCCTGTGCAAACCTGCCGCCATGCCCGGCATTGAAGGTTTGCGCTCACCCTACGACAAGACCGTCGGTGGTCTGCACCATCTGGGCCGCATGCTGGACAAGATGCGCCTCAAGCTGGCGGGCAAACTGCCGGAGGACTTCCAGCGCAACTATGGCCTCTCCTTCGGTCTCGACGGCCAGCTCTGCGGTTTTTTGGGGATCAAATTTGAGGATATCGAGGGCCGGGTGGCCCAGGGCGGGACCGACGCCGAAATCGCCGAATGGATTTTCGCCCGCGCCTTGCGTCCGTCGCGGGCGCAGACCCACGTTTGGAATGAGTATATTCGCAAGCTGGGCTGGAAGGATCGCGGCGCGGCCGTGATCGCCAAGGTGAAGGAGCAGGAGGGCCTGATGGCGCGCACCGATATCCAGACGATTTTCGACGGGATTGATGCCCTGGAGGGTCGGATGCCGCCGCCGGGCCCGGCCTGAGGATGGGGGTCTGATTATTTGGCCGGCACCAGGCGGATGATCCGGTCCGGGCTGTTGACCGCGAGGTAGAGCGCGCCGTCGGGGCCGCTCGCGACATCCCGCAAACGCCCGATGTCCTTCAAGATGATCTCCTGGCTGACGACCTTTTTACCGTCGATCACCAGGCGGCGCAGCTCCTGTTGGGCGAGCGCGGTGACGAAGAGATTGCCGGTCCAGCGGGGGAACGCCTTGCCCTCATAGAAGTCGATGCCGCACACGGCGATCGAGGGGGTCCAGTAGATGACGGGTTGCTCCAGGCCATCTTGGGCGGTCTTGTCCGTGAGGGCCGAGCCATCGTAGTTCATGCCGTAGCTGATGACCGGCCAGCCATAGTTGCGTCCGCCGCGGATGAGGTTCAGTTCGTCCCCGCCGCGCGGGCCGTGTTCCGTGGACCAGAGCAGGCCGGTGCGTGGATCGAAGTCCAAACCCTGGGGGTTGCGGTTGCCGTAAGTCCAGATCGAGGGGAAAGCCCCGGGGGCGTTGACAAAGGGATTGTCGGCCGGGATCCGGCCATCGTCGTGAATGCGATGGACCTTGCCGTTGGGGCGGCGGAGTTCCTGCGCCTCCTGCTGCCGGCCGCGCTCCCCGTGGGAAAAATAGAGATAGCCCTTGCCGTCGAACGCGATACGGCAGCCGTAGTGCACGCCGCCGCCCGGCCGGTAGAACTCGAGGGGCGCCTTCCAGATGGTCTGCTGGTCGGTCCAGGTCCCGTCCTGGATGCGGCCGCGCACCAAAGTGGTGAGACTGACTTCCTTGCCGGCTTCATCTTTCGCCGGGTCGGAGTAGGCGAGATAGATCCAGCCGTTTTCGGCATACTGGGGGTGAACCGCCACTTCCATCAGGCCGCCTTGGCCGGCATCGCGCACCGCAGGCGTGCCCTTGATGGGGGCGGGCAGCAGCTGGCCGTTTTCCACGAGCCGCAGCCGGCCGGGTTTTTCGGTGAAGATCATGCGACCGTCCGGGAGGAAGGCGATCGACCACGGCGTGGCGAGTTTGTCCGCGATGGTCTCGATGCGGAAGCGCTCCCCGCCCGCGCCGACAATGTCCTGTGGGGTGGGCTGGGTCACACGCTTGCGGGAAAATGCGGCCCGCTGTTCACGGATGTAGATGACCATCGTCCGGATGTCGCCCTCGGTCATGAGGGAGTCGAAGGCGGGCATGCCCTTGTCCAGATCACCGTTGCTGATCAGGGCGGCGAGACTCGCATCGTCACCGCCGTGCGACCAGACATCATCGAGCATCGAGGGGGCCAGGGCGCCCTCGAGATTCTTGCCATGGCAGTTGGCGCAGATCTTCGCGTAGATTTTGGCCACGTCCTTTTTCAGGACGGTCTCGGCCCGCGACGGCAGGGCCAGGCTGAGGGCGGCCGCGGACAGGAGGAAAAGATGGAAATATTTTTGTTTCATGGCGGGGGGCAGCGGACAGCCGTGCACGCTGTTCGGGTCGTTCGGTTTGGCAACGGGAAAGACTTGCGTGGTCTCGGCTTGGCGGACGGCAGCCCCCGTGTTTCTTCCGCGTGACCCGCTTCTCAGAGACGCACCCTCTGGCGACGGGTGCGTCGAAGCATAATTATGCCGGGCGGTCCGCCGTCTACCCGCGCAGGTAGCGGATGACGTCTTCGGCGCGGTAGCTCTCGGCGCCGGCCGGCACGACGCGGGCGAGGTCGGCCACCTCGTCGCCGGCGGTGATGATCGGTGCTTCGGCTCCGCCCCGTTGCAACTGCCCGAGGCCGACGGTGGCGGCGAGGCCGTTGCAGAGGCACATGCGGCCCACGGTGTCGGCGGCATTGCCACCTTTGCGGACATAGTCATCGACCGGTTCCGACGCGCACCGATAGCCGACACTGCCGTCCTCCCGGCGGTAGGTCTCCCGCAGGCCGCCGAGATCGCAGAGGCGTTCGCGCGCCGCATACACCTCGGGTTGGGACATCGTGCCCGGCGCCTGCATCACCTTGAAGGGGAAACCCGTCGGTGAGGCGGCGGGATCGGTGAACACCTTGGCCCGGCCGGCGCGGCTGGCCCGGATCGCGGCGAGCTTCAATTCCGGCAGCACGCCCGACTCCTCGCAAAACGCGAAAACCGTGCCAACCTGGATGCCGGCGGCGCCGAGGCGTTTCGCCTCCGCGAGTTTCTCCGGCCGGGCGTAGGCGCCGGCGAGCCAGAAGGGCAGGCCGAGGTCGCGGATTTTCACCAGATCCGGCACGTCGCGCGGTCCATAGACCGGTTCGCCGGCGGGACTGAGCTGCATCGGTCCGCGGGGCGGGGCGTTGTGCCCGCCGGCCACCTCGCCTTCGACGATGAAGCCGTCGACCTGGCCGTTGGATTTCTTGGCCAGGGTCATCGCCAGGGTTGCCGACGAGACGATCGCGAGAAACTTCGGCCGGGGCAGCAACGGTGCCGTTTGCCGCCACAGGGCCGCAGGATCGAGTTTGGTGTAAAATTCCTCGCCCGATTGGGCGCCGGTGACGTCGATCCGGAGCTGCGCCGCCTCACCCTTGGCGAAACTGTCGAGCATGCCGGGAATCTGCCGCGGGATGCCGGCGCCCATCAGCACATAGTCGACGTTGGCCAGCATCGCGCCGTAGAGCGAGGGCAGCGTGGCCAGCTGGATTTTCTCAAGGAGATTGATGCCCACCGGGCCTTGATGGCCCTCCTTGGCGAGGAAGACCTCCGCGAAGTTCGCCGCCACGGTCAGCTCGGTCAGCGCCATGCCGGGTTGAAGGGTGGTCATGGGGGTCAGCTTGAACGCCCCGTCCGTTTTCCGACCTTCCGGCCGATAGTGATCGGCGAGCACGCGCTCCGCCACCCCGGGGATGGGAAAATGCTCCAACGCCCGGCGCATATCGCCGCCCGGGTCTCCTTCCTGCAGGCGCCGCGCGAGGATGACCGCGATCATGGTGCCGGAGACGATGCCGAGCTCGCCGAGCAGGGAGACGGCGCGCGCCAGCCGCCAGTTGGAGACTGCGATACCCATGCCGCCCTGAATGATGACCGGAAATTGCATAGTGGTTGTGGTGCCATGGGTTCCTTGAACCTGGGCACCGGCTGAACTTGGCTCCGCCCATCCCACAGAGGAAGGGTGATGCATGTCACTCTGCGTGGTATTAGCGCCACGGGTCAAAACGTAAATCAACCCGCCAGCTTATGACCTGAACAAGATATGCGCACGGAGAGGGGAAAAATCTGGCGGCAACTCATGCATGTCCATCGACCTCAATACTTGGCCGGATCAGCTGGGCTTGCCGGCTGAGTCCCGCCGTGCCCTCGCTCCCGTGGCGATGAAATATCATGTCGTTGCGGCTTGATGCAGGTCCGCGACTCCGCCCCACTGGCCTCGCATGGAATCGCACGCGGTGGTCTTCACCGGACCCAATCAAGTGGTTTTCAAGAAAATCACCTCTCCGGAGCCCGGGCCGGAGGATGTGGTGGTCGAATTGCACCATTCTTGGATCAGCAACGGCACCGAGGGATCCTTTCTGCGGGGCGAGCGGATTTCCGGTGACGTCGCGTGGCGGCCGGGCGATCCCGCGCCGTTCCCCATGGTGGCCGGCTACCAAAAGGTGGGGCGCGTGTTGTCGGTCGGCGCGGCGGTGCGGCGGTTCGCGCCGGGCGACTGGGTCTTCGCCTCGATGAGCAAGGTTTGCGGGATGTTTGACAACCAGTTTGCGGGCCACGTCTCGCCTTCCGTCTGCGCTCAGGGCGCGCTGCTGCCTCTGCCGGCGGACATGGACCCGGTGGCGTTTGCCGGGCTCGTGCTGACGCAGGTCGGCTACAACTGCGGCACCCGGTCGCCCGTGACCCCCGGACAGGTCGCCGTGGTGGCGGGCGACGGCCTCGTGGGGCAGTGGGCGGGCCAGACGCTGGCGCAACTCGGCGCGCGGGTGGTGATGATCGGCCGCCACCCGGACCGGCTGGCGCGCTTCGCGCGATTCGGGACGACGCTGCTCGCGGGGAGCGACAACGGAGCGGCGGCCGTGCGTGATTTGAAACTGGGTCCAGTGCAAGTGCTCGTGGAGACGACCGGCAGCGCGCAGCTGATGCGGGACTATCTGCCGTTCATGGCGCGTGGCGGTCACATGGTGGTGGCGGGCTTTTATCGACCGGCGGGCGAGGTGGACCTGCAGACAACCCTGCAGCAGTTCCGTCACGCGGAGATCTCCTTCGATCTCGCCTCGGGCGCCACGCCGGAACGGCTCGCCACCACGCTGCAATGGGTGGCGGCGGGCCGGCTCGACACGCTGCGGCTGATCACCCACCGGTTTCCCGTCGAGCGTGCGGCGGAGGCGTGGGCCCTGATCGCGTCGAAACGCGAACCGGTGCTCGGGGTCGTGCTGGACTGGCCGGCCGCGCGAAAGGACCATTGATCATTCCATGATGCTTCCCGACCGCATGAAACTTCTGCAGATCGAGGCGCCCGGCCGGGTGGCGTGGAAGGACGTGCCGGTGCCGGTGCCGGCCGCCGGGGAGGTGTTGGTGCGCGTGCTCGGCGTGGCCACCTGCCCGCACTGGGACCTGCATATCTTCGGCGGTCAGCCGATGTTTCCCGGGATGCAGCTGGACTATCCCTACCTGCCGGGCCAGCCGGGACACGAGGCGGTGGGCGAGGTGGTGGCGCTCGGGCCGGGCGTGACCGCGCTGCGGGTCGGCGCCCGCGTGGCGGTGTGGCGCGACACCGGCCGGCGGCCGCAGGGCTGCTACGCGCAATTCAACAACCTGCGCGCGGAGGATTTGATCGAGGTGCCGGCCAACCTCGGCGTGGCGCAGGTCGCGTCGCTCGAGCTGGCAATGTGCGTGGAGGTTTCCTTCCAGCAGCTGGCGCGACTGGGCGGCATTGCCGGCCGGAGCATCGCTTTGTCCGGGCTGGGTCCGGCGGGACTCGTGGCCGTGCAGCTCGCGCGGGCGCACGGCGCGGCGGAGGTCGTGGGGCTTGATCCGGTGGCGGAACGCCGCGAACTGGCGGCGACCCTGGGCGCGCACCGCACCCTGGCGCCGGAGGCGGCCGCGTGGCCGGCGTCGCGCGGGGCCGGGGCCTGCGACGACGCCATCGACCTGACGGGCGTGCCGGCCGCGATTGAATTTTTGATGGATCGCACAAGACGCTGCGTGACGCTGTTCGGGGTGCTGCGCGAGGAGGTGCGCTTTGGGACGCGGCACCTCTTCGGGCCCGGGCTGTTGCTGGCCGGTTACGGCGAACATAACCGCGCGGCGGCTGAGACGGCGCTGCGCTTTATCACGGAAGGCAAGCTGCGGCTGGCCCCGCTCATGACGCACACGCTGCCGTTCACGCGCTACGCCGAGGGCGTAGAGCTGCTGCGCAGCAAGCGGGCGATCAAGGTGCTGTTCGATCCGTGGGCGTGAAGGAAAAACAAAAGGCCGCGGCGGATGCCGCGGCCTTGAAGGGTTGAGCCCGGATCAGCTTCAGATGCCCGCGCTGTTCTCGTCGGGGATGCGCATGCTGTAGAAGCTGCGATACACGAACACGAGCGCGACGAGGAAGAAGAAGGATCCGATGGCCAGCTTGGCGTTCACGTTCGTCATCGTCACGGCGATCTCGACGGCGAGGAGGCCGAAGAGGGTGGTGAACTTGATGACCGGATTCATCGCGACGGAGGAGGTGTCCTTGAACGGGTCGCCCACGGTGTCGCCGACGACGGTGGCGGCGTGCAGGTCGGTGCCCTTTTGGCGGAGCTCGACCTCGACGATCTTCTTGGCGTTGTCCCAGGCGCCGCCGGCGTTGGCCATGAAGATGGCTTGGAAGAGGCCGAAGAAGGCGATGCCGATGAGGTAGCCGATGAAGAAGTAGGCGTTGAAGAATGGCAGCGCCAGGGCGAAGCAGAACACGACGATGAAGATGTTCCACATGCCCTTCTGGGCGTAGACCGTGCAGATGCGGACGACTTCCTTCGAGTCCGCCTCCGAGGCGGTCTTGGCGTCGAGCTTCATGTGCTCCTTGATGTAGACGACGGCGCTGTAGGCGCCGGTGACCACGGCCTGCATCGAGGCGCCGGTGAACCAGTAGATGACGGAGCCGCCCATGATGAGGCCGAGGATGATCTCGGGCTGCACGATGGAGAGCGCGCCGACAACCTCCTTGAACGGGCCGGCGACGCCGGAGGCGACCTGGATCTCGTAGAGCTTCTGCAGGAGCATGATGATGCCGAACACCATGGTGGTGGCGCCGACGACCGCGGTGCCGATGAGCACGGGCTTGGCGGTGGCCTTGAAGGTGTTGCCGGCGCCGTCGCCCTTTTCCAACTGGTATTTGGCGTTCTCGAAGTCGGGCTTGAAGCCGAAGTCCTTCTCGATTTCAGCGGCGATGCCGGGCTTGCCCTCGATCTGAGAAAGTTCGTAGACGGACTGGGCGTTGTCGGTGACCGGGCCGTAGCTGTCGACCGCGATGGTGACCGGGCCCATGCCGAGGAAGCCGAAGGCCACGAGGCCGAAGGCGAAGATCGGCGCGGCGAACAGGAACTTGGCCGGCATCAGGGCGAGGACGGCCGCGTTCTGCGAGAAGTAGTAGGACACCGCCATCAGGAGCATGATGACGAGGCCCATCCAGAAGGCGGAGAAGTTGCCGGCCACGAGGCCCGAGAGGATGTTCAGGGAGGCGCCGCCGTGCTTGGAGCAGTTGGTGACTTCCTTCACGTGGCGGGAATTCGTGCTGACGAAGATCTTCGTGAACTCCGGGATCAGGGCGCCGGCGACGGTGCCGCAGCTGATGATGACGGAGAGGACCCACCAGAGGGCGGGATTCACGCCCGATTGGTGGGCGAGCAGGAAGTAGGAGGCGACGAAGGTGATGCCGATGGACACCGCGGAGGTGATCCAGACGAGGTGCGTGAGCGGGGCCTCGAAGTCGAAGTCCTTCAGGTTGCCGTATTTGGCCTTGGAGATGGCCTCGTTGATGAAATACGAGACGAGCGAGGTGACGATCATCAGCGCGCGCATGACGAACAGCCAGATGATGAGCAAGGCGCAGAGTTCCTGGCTCTCCGTGAGCGCGAGGGCGAGGAAGGCGATGAGCGCGACGCCGGTCACGCCGTAGGTCTCGAAGCCGTCGGCCGTCGGCCCGACGGAGTCGCCGGCGTTGTCACCGGTGCAGTCGGCGATGACGCCGGGGTTCTTGGGGTCGTCCTCGGGGAGTTTGAAGACGATCTTCATGAGGTCGGAGCCGATGTCGGCGATCTTGGTGAAGATGCCGCCGCAGATGCGGAGGACGGAGGCGCCGAGGGACTCGCCGATGGCGAAGCCGATGAAGCAGGGTCCGACGAGTTCCCGCGGGAGGAACACGAGGATGCAGATCATGAAGAACAGTTCGACGCAGACCAGGAGCAGGCCGACGCTCATGCCGGAACGGAGCGGGATGAAGAGCGTGTTGAGCGGGTTGCCCTTGAGGGCGGAGAAGGCCGTGCGGGAGTTGGCGACGGTGTTGATGCGGATGCCGAACCAGGCGACGCCGTAGGAGCCGAGGATGCCGAGGACGGAGGCGAGCAGGATGACGACGACGTGGAAGGCGGAATTGTGCGAAAGGAAGCCGAAGTAGTAGACCATACACGCGCCGATGAGCAGCCAGAGGATGGCGAGGAACTTGCCCTGCGTGAAGAGGTAGGTCTTGCAGGTCTCCCAGATCATGTTGGAGACGCTGGCCATGGAGGAATGCACCTGGAGGGCCTTGGTCTGCGTGTATTGCACGAGGCCAAAGGCGGCCCCGATGGCGCACATGGCGATGCCGAGATACATCAGCATCAAACCGCTGATGCCGCCCAAGCCTTCGAAACGCACATGCGTGAGGTCGGGAATCTTGATGTCTGCCTCGCCGGCGAAGGCGGGGGTAGCGATGGCAGCCAGCAGCAAAGCCAGCGCGCCCGTTTTTCTCCAAGCAGTATGAGTAAGCATCTTTCTAGGGGTGTGTGTAGGGTTGCCTTACAGGAGGGTGACCCTGCCAATCAGCCCGGGACGAGGCCAGTTAAATCAAACGACGCGGGGGCAGAACGGTTGACGTCTAAGCTGGCTTAATCATGGCTGCCAGTTTCGCTTACACTTCACCTCCATGCCGCTGCTGGAAATCAACGACCTCGTAAAGACCTACCCCCGGCCGGCGGGCGGCGGGGTGCACCCGGTGGTGGACGTGCGGGCGTTTGCGCTCGAGGCCGGCGCGCAGCTGGCCCTGCGGGGGGAGAGCGGCACGGGCAAGACGACTTTCCTCAATCTCATCGCCGGCATCCTCGCCGCAGACAGCGGCGCGATCCGGTTCGACGGCCGGGATGTGACCCGGCTCGGCGAAGCGGCCCGCGACCGCCTGCGGGCCCTGAGCATCGGCTATATTTTCCAGACCTTCAACCTGCTGCAGGGCCACACCGTGCTCGAGAACGTGGAGTTTGGCATGGCGTTCGGTCGCGGCGTGGACCGTGCCTACGCGGCGTCGCTGCTGCAGCGCGTGGGCCTGGGCGACAAGCTCGGGCATTTCCCGCGGCAGCTCTCGACCGGCCAGCAGCAGCGCGTGGCGGTGGCGCGGGCGCTGGCGAACCACCCGCAGCTCGTGCTGGCCGACGAGCCGACCGGCAACCTCGACCGCCGCAACGCCCGCGAGTCGCTCGGGCTCATCCGCGAGGTCTGTCACGAGACCGGTGCGGCGCTGCTGCTCGTGAGCCACGATGAGCGGGTCCTGGCGGCCTTCGAGCACATGCAGGACTTTTCGGCGATGAACCGGGCGCTGGCGGAGGCGGCCAAATGATTTTCAACCTCATCTACCGCAGCCTGCGCCAGCACGCGCTCGCGACCCTCGTGACGGCGGCCAGCATCGCGCTCGCCGCCGGGTTGCTGCTGACGGTGTGGGTGGTGAAGACGCAGTCGCAGGCCGTGTTCGCCGCGACGAATTCCGGCTTCGACGCCGTGCTCGGCGCGCGCGGCTCCAAGCTCCAGCTCGTGCTCAACGCCATCTTCCACCTCGAGGCCTCGCCCGGCAACATCACGGCGCAAGACTATGAGCTCATCCGCCGTCACCCGGCGGTGAAGGCGGCCATCCCGCTTGCGTTGGGTGATAATTTCCAAGGCTGGCGCATCGCCGGCACGGTCCCGGCGCTGTTTGCCGACATCGAGTATCTGCCTGGCCGGAAATACGCGGTCGGGGCCGGCGGACGCTTTTTCGCGATCGGCCAGCACGAGGCGGTGGTCGGCAGCTACGCGGCGCGTCGGCTCGGCTGGAAGACAGGCACGACGTTTCATCCTTCGCACGGCGTTGCGTTTAATCCCGAGGCCCACGACCACGAGGAGGAATACACCGTCGTCGGCGTGCTCGAGCCGACGAACACGCCGGTGGATCGCGTCATCTGGATCCCGCTGGAGGGCGTGCAGACGATGAGCGGCCACAATCCGTTGGCGGCGACGGAGCTGAGCGCGGTGCTCATCCAGCTGCGCGCGCCCGCGGCCGGCCTGATGCTCAACAACCAGCTCAACGCCTCGGGCGGCAAGCTCACCTTCGCTTATCCCATCGGCAGCATCGTCGCGGAGCTGTTCAACAAGATCGGCTGGATGGATCGGGTGCTGACGCTGATCGCCTGGCTCGTCGCCGTGATGGCGTCGGGTTCGGTGCTGGTGAGCATCTATAACTCGATGAGCGCGCGGGCGCGTGACATCGCCATCCTGCGCGCGCTCGGCGCGCGACGCCGCACGGTGTTTGGCGCGGTGGTGGGCGAGGCGGCCGCCATCGGCCTGCTCGGGGCGGCGGCGGGCTATGCGGTGTTCGCGGCGCTGGCGGCGTTCGTGGCGTCCCTTATCCAGGCGCAGACCGGCGTGGTGCTCGAACCGCTGCAATGGAATCCGGTCTTCTGGTGGAGTCCGGCGGTGTTTGTCGGGTTGTGCGTGCTCGGCGGCCTCGTGCCGGCCATCAAGGCCTACCGTGTGCCCGTCGCCGAAACCATCGCTCCCGTCTCGTGAGGAGGCGCCAAATTCTTTGACGAGTCGCCGGTCGTGGCTACGGTGCGCGCATGAAGAACCTCCTCCGCCTGTCCGCCCTGCTGCTCGGCGCCGCGCTCGCGCTGCGGGCGGCGGAGGCGCCGAAGGCCGACGGCTACGAAACGGTGGGCTTCGACCGGCTGGCCGCGTATGAATTCACCCCGCCCGATTACGATCCGACGGTGGCGAACAAGCAGCCGCCCTCGGGTGCGGACCAGATCCCCGCGGCGATCAAGGCCCTCGACCAGAAGAAGGTCGCCGTGACCGGCTTCATGCTGCCGACCAAGATGGACAAGGGCCTGGTCGTGGAATTCCTCTTGGTGAAGGACGCGATGATGTGCTGCTACGGCGTGATGCCGAAAATCAACGAGTGGGTCGTCGTGAAGATGACCGGCGCCGGCGTGAAGCCGCTGATGGACACCCCGATCACCTTCGACGGCCGGCTGCGCGTCGGCGAGATGTATGAAAACGGTTATCTGACCGGCATCTACCTGCTCGAGGGCGAGCGGATGGCGGCGAAGAAGGGGTGACCTTGGGTAGGGTAGGGGCGCTTGCCTCCAAGCGCCCGGGCCGTTGAGGGCAACGGCCCCTACCGGTTGTCAGCGCGAGATATCCCGCTGCGTGAGCACCTTGAAGCCGCTCGTGTTGAGCGCACTGGCGGCGATGTCGTTGTCCTCGACGCTGAGGGCGAGGGCGGAGCGGCCCCGCGGCCGCATCAGGAAGGAATAGGCGTAGTGGATGTTCACCTCGACGGTGAGCAGCGCGCGCAGCACAGCGCCGAGCTGGGACTCGTCGCTGATTTCCACGGCGATCACGTCGCACTCGGTGAAGAAGAAATTGTTGGCCGCCATCAGCTCGCGGGCGCGGTCGGGGTCGTCGACGATCATCCGGTCCAGGGCAGTGTCGGTCTGGTCGATGGTGGTCATCGCCATGATGTGGACGTTGTGCTTGGCGAGCAGGCCCACGAGGTCGCTCAGCCGGCCGACGCGGTTCTCGATGAAGACGGAGAATTGCTTCACAGGATCAACGGCGACGGGTGCGGCGGTATCGGACATACGCGATGGCCGAAGCTAGTCCCGCAGGGCCGGGCCGGTCAATGCCGGCGTGTGATCGGTCCCGCGGGTCTGGGGCAGGTCGGACTGTATGTCCGACCTGCCTCGGCCGATGTCGGGCATAAAGCCCGCCCTACAAATTGGCCGCCACCTGCCGGCGTGCGGGCTTGTGTGCGCCCCCCGGGACCGTAGCGTGAGCCGATGCCCCCGATCGACACGCATGCCCGCACCACCCGGCGCGCCCAGGAAAGCGCCCGGCTCGTGCTGCGCGGCATCGGGCTGAACGCCGCGCTCGCGGTCGTGAAACTCGCCGGTGGTATCTTCGGCCACACCTACGCCCTCATTGCCGACGCGGCCGAGTCGATGCTCGATATCCTTTCCTCCACGCCGGTGTGGATGGGTTTCCAGGTCGCCGCCAAGCC
>JAQSDJ010000101.1 GCA_029945855.1 Lacunisphaera sp. | reverse complement strand
CCGATCTCGGCCGGCTTGCCGCTTGGGGTGGATTGGGCAGTGAGTTCCGCAGACATGCCAAGTGCCAGCAGCACGGCGCAGAGCGATGGTAGTTTAGTGCGCATAAAAAAGGCACAGGCGGACAAAGCTCCGCCTGCGTTGAGATTTGAGCAATTGGATTGGGCCATGGATTGCATACCGCTAGGCGGCAGATTTTCGCGATGCTGGCCCGCATCGCGACTTGGAATGGTGGTGTTTAAGCCATGCCGTCCATTGCGCGTCAAGGGATTCCGTAAACGCGCGCAGGAATTTCACGTAAAGATCCTCGGGGCAAGCCCCGAGGCATTTGACAAGACCACCGCAAACTAATCCGCCAGTCATGCAATCCACACTTAAACCCGACCAACCAACCAAGCCGAAGCAAGCTTCTGAGTATCGGACCCACAGCGAATGAAGCAGAAACACGAATCACCGTGATTAGATTCGTGCGCTCCACGCACGCGTTGGGGAATTTTCCCATAGCAGGACTTTCCTCCTCACCGCCGGCGTAGCATAACTCGCGTTCCCAAGGTCGCCGCGCTCCGCTCCCCGCCGTCAGGGCACTTATCGCCTGCATTGCACTGTTCGGCTGATACGGAGCTTGGCCGCAATACACGCGAGGTTGCTCCGCAGTGGTGGCACTGGCGCACTGGGTTCAGTCCCTGAATATCGCGCGACTGCGTTGGACGGAATCCGACGCGGACCGTGGGTTCCGAAAGTCCGCCGGCCGTTCCGCAACTCCGCTCCAAGGCCACTAAGACGCGACCTCGACCGACTCGATCCTGATACTGACAATCGCGTATATCTCGCGCGGTGCTTCGGGGGGCTGCGAGGGATGGTAATGGTGCTCAGGTTTCGGCAGTTCCATCCGCCGGCCGAGCACAAGCCCGTGGGCCGAACCAGCCGCAACCTCACTGTAAACCGGGTAGAGCTTCCGCCCTTTGATCGTTACACGGTGGGTCACAAAAACTATCGCCATTGTGGTGTCGTCGACCGAGAGGCTCATGGACACGAGGCCGGCGTAGGGCAAAGCGAGCCGTTCCCGGGGAGTCTCCAAGCGAAGACATAAGGTGGGCGAGGCACTCGTGATCAGGCAGTCACGATTAGCAATTGGCGAGGATTCGATGCTCATAAGCGCATGCGTGTTTCCGGTCGAGGCGTCGCGTGATGACCAAGGCTGTATTCCGGTTGCAGGAGCGCGGCTGGTCTGTGAGTAAATGTCACCGCCGGTTTGACCGCGATCACCGGGGCTGGTTTTTCCGCGGCCGGCTTGACCGAAATCCCCATTATGACCGCGCGCATATGCTGCAGATGCTGCCAGCCGCGCGCCAGGGTGGCGCGGAGGCCGGTGCCGAGCCGGTGCTGTCGCGCGAATTCCACGGCACTCATCCGCGCCTCACTTTTGAGCCCGACACCATCGAGGAAACCGGCCCGGTCAGGCACAAAGATACGAACGCTTTCGCGCCCGCGGGTGGCAGAGACATATAGCCCCTCGCGCGAGGCTGCGCCTGCGACAAATACCTTGTCCACCGTCAGTCCCTGCGCGGCGTGCGAAGTCATAGCATAGCCATGCACGACCTGCCGAGTCCGCAAGATGGAGCCGTCGCCCAAGACCAGCCGGCCGGCGGCATCCACGCCCTTGACCGTTGCCGTGCTGCCATTCGCCAGCCGGTTGACCTTCCCATCGGCCATTTCCACATGGGCCACGGTGCGCAACCGGAGCCGGTCGCCCGCGGCCACCGGCATCGCCTTTGCCTCGCATACAGTCCACGCCAACCCGGACTGACGCGGCGAAACCGACAACTCCCCGGCGCCACGCGCCACAACGAGCCGATCCTTCTCCCGGCGAAGAACCGTTAGCTCCTCACTCTTAACAAAATGCTTCGTGGTCTTGTGTGCGACCAGGATGTCACCCAGCTGGTAGCTCCGGCAGTCCATTTGCTGCGCCTTGGTCCAGTCCTTGGCCCGGAGCGAAACAAACGATTGGTCTGTTCCGGTCAACTGACCGGACTGCCGGAGTTTTTCGCGGGCGTGGATATTAAGCGCATCGATTTCGGCCCAGGTCGGCGCAACGATGAGGGCGGTCTTGGCGCGCTCCTGCACACCATCGCGCGTGCGGACAGATTTGCTTTCCTTGGTGGCCGAATGCCATTCCCCGACCATCTGCACGCGAAGGGCGGTGGGGTTTTCGACTTCGATGATGGCACCCATCCGGTCCAGCTTGCGCAGCGCCGCCATCATGCGCCCCGCCGCCAAATCCTCGGCCGCAGCCTTGTAGGCGGGGTTGACTGATTGCCGGCGAACCTCGCGCAATTCAGCCACCGTGGCGCGCGATTCCTTTTCGACGATCCGGGCGGCATCACCGGCCTCGACACTTCTGTGCTGTCCCGAATCTCCGACCAGCACGAGCCGGGCGCGGCGCGCCTCAACCAAGTCCACCAGTTGCTTCAACTGTCGGACAGAAAGAAGGCTGTATTCATCGACAATGACGACTTTGCCGGCGATCCCAGCCTGCCGCTTGGGATCCACCAGTAGTCGCTGCACGGTATCGGCGCCGCCGAGCGAATATGCCGCCGCGTGCCGGCCAGCGCGGGCCTGCTCGGCTCCATCGCGCTTGAGGATGTCCACCGCCTGGGTGCTGGGGGCGAAGCAGACGACTTCACGACCAGAGACGACGAGCCTTTCGATTGTAGCGGCCAGCGTATGCGTCTTCCCCGTGCCGGCTTTGCCCCGAAACACCATGACCCGGTCGGTCGAATCCAAGAGAGTTGAGACGGCCGCTAGTTGTTCAATGGAGAGGGAAGACGCCTCGCCCCACTTGCCCGGCTGCCCCAAGGCATAGCACGCACCGACCCCAGCATTGACCCGAGCGATCAGCGCCTGCTCCAACTCCAAGGCTGCGCGGGTGGAAACCTGCCCATCGGCGTGCAGCAGGCCACGAGCGCGAGCGATGGCCTGCTTGAGATCGTCAAGCGAGTGTTGCCCGTAGGACTGCCGGATCACCTCGGCCGCTAGCTCATGTAAGGGCACGACCGTCCGGCGCTCAAAGACATGCTCCAGGGCACGGGCCAGCGCCTCACCCGGCGCAATCGCTCGGCGGGCGCCAGCCGGAGCATCCGCTCGGAGCGCGCGCAGCTGCGCCAGTTCGCCCTCGTTCACCTGCGCCAGCTGGCGCTGGCGCACC
>JAQSDJ010000100.1:13147-38678 GCA_029945855.1 Lacunisphaera sp. | reverse complement strand
CCCGGCGCCGGCGCCCTCGGCCGCGACGCGCAGGGCAAAATTATCGTGACCGCGCCGTGCACCTGGGAAATCGAGCGGCAGCCCGACCGCGTCGTCTTCCGCACCGCGCAGACCGTCGGCCGCTGGTCCTACGCCCTGGAGCGCACGATCGAGCTGCAGGGCCGGCAGGTGCGCTCGCACTCGCGGCTGACCAATCGCGGCGCCGCCCCGCTGGTGCTCGAGTGGTTTGCTCATCCCTTCTTCGCGTTGCAGACCGACGGGCTCCAGCGCCTGACCCTGCCTGAGGGCACGTCGTTGCCCGACAACCCGGGCTACGTCCTCGCCAGTCGCGAGCTGACCTTCCGCCGCGCCTTCGTCGGTGAGATGGACGGCCACCTCGAGCATCTCGGCCTGCCCGCCGGCCAGCCCTTCGCCGCTGGCCTCGCACACCCCGGGCTCACGGGGGTGCGCTTTGCCACCGACTTCCCCCCCTTCAAGTGCGTCCTCTGGGCCAATGGCAACACCCTGTCCCTCGAACCCTTCCTCGCCCTGCACCTCGCCCCCGGCGAATCGCGCCAGTGGACGCTGACCTACGACTTTGGCCCGCCCCGGCCTTGACCACGCTTCCTTCCCCCGCCCCATGACCCCACTGGCCATCGATCTCGCCAACCTCTGTCTGCGGCGCGACGCCGAGTCGCGCAGCATCTCCGCCGAAAATCCCCGCGGCGAACGCGGCGCCGGCGGCCAGGCCACCGCCGCCAACACGCTGTCGCCGCGGGCCTGGCAAAGCGCCCGCGATCTTGGCCCGGGTTGGAAATGCTCACCCTGCGTCGAGTTGCAGGCCGGGCAGCATTTCACGCTCATGGACGTCGCGGGACCCGGCGTGATCCGGCATATCTGGATGGCGTTCGACCCGAAGGTCCGGCGGCAGGTCATCCTCCGCTTCCACTGGGATGGCGCCGAACAGCCCGCCATCGAGTGCCCGGCCGGCGACTTCTTCTGCACGTCGTGGAACGCCGACCAGGCCATCACCGCCACGCCGGTGAACGTGAACTCCAAGGGCGGGATGAACTGCTTCTTTCCGATGCCCTTCCGCCAGCACGCGCGCATCACGGTGCACAACGACTCCACGGAGAGCGCCCTGCTGTTCTTCTACACCATCAACTACACGCTCGAGCCCGTGCCGGAGGAGGCGCTTTATTTCCACGCCCAGTTCCGCCGCACGCGTCCGCTGCCCGAGCAGCAGGACTACGTGATCCTCGACGGCGTGCGCGGCCACGGGCACTATGTTGGCACCTTCATGGCCTGGCAGCAGAACAACGCCGGCTGGTGGGGCGAGGGCGAGATCAAGATGTTCCTCGACGGCGACCGGGCGTGGCCGACCATCTGCGGCACCGGCACGGAGGACTACTTCGGCGGCGCGTGGTGTTTCCGCGAGGGCAACTACTCCGCGCCCTGCTTCGGCTTTCAGACGGTGACGGGCAAATCCGGCGAACCCGGCGCCCGCATGACGATGTATCGCTTCCACGTGCACGACCCGGTGTTCTTCCGGCACGAGCTGCGCGTGACCATGCAGGCGCTCGGCTGGCGCGAAGGGGCGCGCTACCTGCCGCTGCAGGACGACATCGCCTCGGTCGCCTACTGGTATCAGACCTTGCCCACCGCGCCGTTCCCCGTTCTGCCGGATCGCGACCGGCGCGAGATCATCTGACTGCCGACTTCGGCCCGGTGCAGGTCGTTTCCCGGAGTTTAATTCGCGTCCTTTCGTGTGATCAACGGGCGGTCAGCTGGATCCCGCGCAACAGTGCGTTCAGCGCCACCGCCATCGCGACGCCGTAATCCGCCCCCGGCTTCCGGCCAAACAAGCGGACCGGCGCCGGTTCCTCCGCCACCTGCCAGCTGACCCGCGCTTCGTCGTCGACCGTGGCGCGGATCGGATCGAGGCGGAACGGCCACAGTTCCAACCCGCCCGCCGCTGCCGTCGGCACGAAGCGCCAGCCCGCGGGCGTCCGGGCGAGCACCCGGCCCGCGCCGAGCACGAGCGAGACGGTCGCCCACATGTTGCGTTCGCCTGCGAGGACCTTGGCCCACTCCGGGCCGCGGCCACCCGCGGCGAGCGCGGTGATGATGTCGCCGCGCGGCGAACCGCTGAAGGCGTAGTCGAGCCACGCCCGCAGGCCGTCCGGCAGGTCGCGAAAGAGCACCGCGTGCGGCACCTTCCAATACGTGCCGCGCTCATGCGCGGGATCGAACGCGCTTTTGTCGGTCCCGCACGGAAACCAGTGGATCGGCAGGCCCGAGCGCCACAGCGCGACATAGGCGGATGGATCAAGGCCGACGTTCCATTCCCGCTTGGGGCCGCCGGTCGAGCCGATGTTGAGCAGCACCGCGCGGGTCTTCGCTCGCAGCAGCTCCGGCTCGCGGTTGAAAGCCGCCGCGATCACCCGGGCCGAGCCGACGGCCGAGATCGTCACGGGCTCCGGGCTCCGCGCGAGCACGTCCAGCAGCAGGGCGATGCCGCCCTGCTCCGCGAGCGGACGGTCCCGCGCGTCGTCGGCCGGATGCTTCAGGGGATCGATCGGGCCCATCGCCACCGGGATGGCGTGGCCCGTCAGGTGGCTGAGCTGCGCGACCGGCACGTAGCCCGGATCGCGCGCGATGTCCCAGCCCTCCGGCTTGGCCACGAGGAATTTCCTCGTGATGTCGAGCACCACACCGCGCAGGTCGTATTCCGGCAAGCCGGCAATCGTCGCCAGATCGAGATGGTCGTCCGGATCCTGCGGCGGGTGGTAGAGATCGGTGAGGTGCAGGAGCGGGATGCGCCGGTCGGGCGTGCCGCCCGGGGTGGCGGCCACGCGACCCGGCAGGGCGGCCCCGGCGGCGAGTGCGGCCAGACCCTTGAGCGCGTTCCTGCGGGTGATGCTGGTCACGGACTGAGTTCGGGCACGGCCGCGCCGATCACCAGTGGCCGCACCCCCGAGACGCGGTAGAGCCAGCCCTGGCCGGTTTCCAGCGTCACGCGGCCGTCGTGCAGCCGGGCGATCGAGGCGTTGCCCAGCCCCAGCACCGTCTCGGCGGGGTTGAACTGCAAGTAGTTCACTATTTTCGCGACGCGCCCGTCGAAATCGCCCTTGGCCTCCGGCAGGGGATGGTGCGGGTTGATGACCGCCGGGAAAATACCGAGCGAGCGGCGGCTCGGGACGTCGGCCACCGGAAAATCGTTGGTCGTGCCGATGAGCAGCCCGGCCACGTTGGCCCCGGCGCTGGAGCCAGCATAGGGCACGCCCGCCGCCACGCGCGCGCGGATGAGTTCCAGCTGCCCCGTGCGGTAAAGCTCGCCCAGCAGTACGAAGGTCTCGCCGCCACCGACGAAGATGCCGTCCGCGTCGGCCAGCAACGCGAGCTGCCCCGCGGCGTCGTGCCGGTGCAGCGACTCCGCCTTGGCCCCGATCAGGTGCGCAAAGGCCTTCTGCAGGCGCGCCTCCATCCCGTCCCGCTCGGCCGGCAGCGAGGCATGCAGCACGAGGGCGATCCGCTGGCAGCCGGCAAAGTGGGCGCGCATCACGGCCAGCGTGTCGTCGGAAAAATGCTTCCCGCTCATCATGCTGCCGCCACAGATGATCACGGCCGGCGCCGGCGCGGCCTGGACACGGGCCAGGGACAGAAACAGGCAGGGCAGCAAAAAGCGGAGGAGAAAGCGCATCGGTGGTAGCGTCCAGCAGAGCAGGTTTTTCCCGCCGCTCAACCCCGCAGGGTAATTTTCATAAACATTCATTTTGCGCAGGCCCGCGCCGGCCCAATCGTGGCGGCATGGCCCTACCCCTCCCCCGTGTTTTCTCCGGCCTGGCCCTGGTCGCGTGCCTCGCCCCCTTTGCCCCGGCGATGGAACGCGCCGTCGACCTGCGCTACGGCATGCCGACCTGGCACCAGCCGCTGGGGATCCCCGGGGACTGGCACAAGCCGATGGCCAATGAGCGCGGCGCCCTCCTCTATGACTTCGGCCCCGGGCCGTATGTGCAGGGTCTCACGGTCGTCGAACTCGGCGCGGAGGGCGCGCCGCTCGAGTTTGTCTCGCAGACTTTTGCCGACAGCCCGCGCGTCCCGATCATGCGCTCCCAGCTCCGTCGCGGCCCCGCCACGGTCGAGCTCACCACCCTCCACCTGGCTCCCACCGCCGCGGCGGTCTCCGATGGTCGCACCCCTGGGTATGAGCGCCTCGACGGCATCAGCGGCGTCCCGCATTGGGCCCAGCCGGCGGAAGGCGTCTCGCCCGAGTTCCGCCATGTCGCCTGGGGCAACAACCGTCCGGTCGCCTACCGCGTCCGCGTCCCGGCCGGCGCCACCAAGCGCGTGATGCTCGGCTTCTGCGAAAGCTACAAGAAATACCTCTTCCAGCGCACCGCCACCATGGAGGTCGAGGGCGCGGCCACCCAGGTCGTCGATCTCGCCCTGAACGCCCCGCACCACGCGCCCCAGGTGTTCCTCTTCGACGCCCGGGACGAGAACAACGACGGCTGGCTCAACCTCCGCGTCTTCGCCCCGCAGGGCCAGGACCCGAACTCCACCCTCGCGACCATCGCCGTCTATCCCGCGGGCACGGCCCTCAGCCGCGAGGAATTGATCGCCGGCTCGCTCGCCGCCCAGGACCGCGCCGAGCTTCGCATCGCCTGCGGCCGGGAAATGGACCGCCAGCCGGCGCGCACCGACCTCGTGCACGCCCGTTATTCCGGCGACCTCGCCCCGGCGCTCTTCATCAAGACCAAGCGCCCGCTCGTCGCCGGACCCGACGGCACCGTCGCCTTCGAGGGCCGCCCCTTCCTCGCCACCCAACCGGCGTTCACGGCCCTGACCCGCACGGGGCAAGGCTGGCAGGCCACCTTCCCGGCCGGCACCCGCGAGGTGGCCGCCTGGGTCTTCTCGGGCCAGGCCGGCCCGGCCGACGTCGCCGCGGCGCGGGCGGTGCCAATCGCCGACGCCCTCGCCGAGACGCGCCGGCGCTGGAGCACGTTCGCCATTCCCTTCGACCGCATCACGGTCGGCGATCCCGCCATCCAGGCGATGATCGACGCCTCGCTGCGCACGCTCTACCAGGCCCGCGAGACCATCAACGGCCACACGCAGTTCAACTCCAGCTTCTCGCTCTACCGCGGCCTCTGGGCCGGCGACGCCGTCTACATCACGAACCTCGCCTCCCACCTCGGCGATTCGCGGTCCGCCCGCGAGACTCTCGATGCCCTTTTCGCCCACCAGCTGCCCAACGGCATCGTCGACGAACTCCACCCCCAAAAGATCTTCCGCGCCACCGCCGAGGTCATCTGGGGCGTCGTGCGCGAGGCCGAGATCTCCGGCGACTGGAGCTACGCAGAGAAGAAGTGGCCGCAAATCGTCCTCGGCGTCTCGGGCATCCGCGGGCTGCGGGAGGAAACGCTCAAGCATCCCGGCGCCGCCTACCACGGCATGCTGCCGCCGGGCTTCAGCGACGGCGGCATCCTCGACATCGGCTCCGAGTATTCTTCGGTTTATTGCACGATCACGGGCCTCCGCGCCGCCGAGCGGCTGGCCGTCAGGCTCGGCCATGCCAAGGAGGCGGGCGAATTCCGCCAGCTCGCCGACGATTTCCTCGCCGCATTTGACAAGCACCGGCAGCGCGACCAGCGCCGCGATGCCCAGGGCAACCTTTACCTGCCCGTGCGCGTCGGCTTCAAGGGTGAGGATACCATCCCGCAGCTGACGCAATGGGCCTTCATGGATGCGCATCTCAACGGCGAAGGCTGGCTCCCCTCCGACCACGAACTCGTCAGGGGTTCGCTGGCGCTCCTGGAGTCGGTCGAAAAGCAGGGCCTGCCCGTCAGCATGGGTTGGCTGCCCGGCGGCAACTGGGCGGGCATGGGCTTCTTTTATGCGTTCCAGCATCTCATCCTCGACCGCCCGGAAAAGGTGGCGGACATCCTCTACGCCGGCGCGAACCACGCCTCCCCTGTCGGCACCTGGGTCGAGGAGCAGACCCTCGTCGGCCAGCCGCTGAAGCTCGCCGGCGACCAGCCGCATAATTTCGCCGCCGCCATGATGGGCCATCTGCCGGCCGCCATGCTCGCCTATGACCGCCTCGACACCCTGCACCTGCTCGGCAGCGTGCCCGCCGAGTGGCTGCGCCCCGGCGCGGTCAACCGGCTCGACGGCTGGCGCACCGCCGCCGGCACCGTGACCCTGGCCCTCACCGTCGCCGCCGACGGCCAGACGGCCACGCTCAAGGTCGCCCCCATCAGCCGGGCCGATAAAAAGATTCGCCTCGTCCTCCACACCGCCAGCCTCGAGCGCGCCGGCTTCGCCGCCCCCGCGTCCGCCAAGGGCGGACTCATCGAGCTCCCGGCCGGCCAGCCATTCGCGCTGGATTTCGTCAGACCGAAGTAACCCGGCCGCACGTCGGTTGGTCGATCAAGGGACGACAAACTCCCGGATGGCCGCGAGCACGGAGTCTGGCGCCAGCCGCACCAGGTCGTGGCCGGCGCCCGCCACGATGCGCAGCTCGCGACGGGACGACAGCGCCGCATGCCGGAGCTGCAAACCATGCCAACTCCGGGTCAGGGCTTCCCGTGTGGTCGCGCTCAGCTCCGCCGGCATGTCCGGCTGCCCGGCCGCGAGCACCAGCAGCGGCACCGCCCCGAGATCGGTGATTCTGGCAATCGCGGCACAGCCCTCGTGCCAGACCGGACCGAAGCCTTGCAGATGCTGCTGGAAGGCGGCCAAGGCCGGCGTCTGCGGCTCGGAGGGCGGAATCGCCGCCAGGACGGTCTGACTCTGCCGGGGGTGTGACGCATCGACCAGCACCAGCCCGGCCAGGGTTGCCGGATGACGCGCCGCATAGGCCAGCGCGGCGAAGCCCCCGAACGATGCCGCCACATAGACATAGGGCGGCGCCACGCCGGCCGCCGCGAGCACCCCGGGCAATTCCTCCGCGGCGAGAAGCGGCGGGGACAGGAAGCCGCGCGACGCCTTGAAGACAAACACGGGGGCGAACGCCGCCACCGCGTCGCGCAGCCGCGCACACGGTTCATCGAGGATGACCGTGGGGGCGCGGTGCTTCATCTGCGCTAAGCGGTGTGCCGCCATGCCAAAGCTCCCGGGGAAAGTGTAACGTAATACGTTACAAACCGCCCGGGGGCGGCGCGGGAGGATACTGGCGGCGAACCGGCCGGCCGCGGGACGAACAGCGGCCGGGGCGGAATGTGTAACGTATTACGTTACACATTCGCTCAGCTCCCGATGACCAGCACGGCCTTGAAGAACACCAGGATGAAGCCGACCAGGCCGCAGCAGCCGATGAAGCCGAGCGCGTCCATCCGGTCCCACTTGGTGAATTCCCAGTTCGATTTGGGAAAGAGCTTGGTGTGGTCGAAGCGCGTCGGGTTGGCGTAGCTGGCTTCCACCTCCTTGGCATCCTCGTCGAGCGTCGCCGCGACCGGGGTCTTCATGCGGACATAGAAGTGCGCGACCCGCACCGGATCCGTCGGCTTCGTCAGCAGGCTGACCACGATGAGCATCAAAATCGGGAACGCGGCATCGACGACGTAGCGGGTCATGAGCAACTGCGCGGGGTTGAACCCGGCGACATCGACGCCGACCGCCGCCAGCAGCCAGACCTCGATGCGGAACAGGCCCTTGCCGGTCTTGGGTGAGTTCAGGTCCTTGGGGTCGACCCGCACCACGCCTTCCTCGAAAAAGATCGAGACCGGCTCGACGTGCTGCTCCCGGGTGATGATCTCGCCTTCCGTCCGGGCGCGCCCGGCCGCGACATCCGCGGCGTGAGCGGGACCTGTCACGGCCACCACCTGTTCGCGCGTCATCTGGGTCAGCTGGGCGGAGCGGGCCAGGGACGGGATCGCGGGCACGCTCCACGGAATGACCGCGACCAGCACCACCGTGGCCAGCACCTGGAACCGCACGGCGGTCTCCGTCAGCCGGCGCCAGAGATAAATGAAGGTGATCGGCACGCCCCAGATCACCAGGAGCACGATCGCGAACTTCAGGAGCGCGATCACGCTGTTCAGGTAAAGGCCGACGCCGATGCCGAGCACGAGCACCACCGGCACGGTCAGGCGGGCGATCACCATGTAATGTTTTTCCGATTTGCCGGGCAGGAGGGGCTCATAGAGGTTCTTCACCACGAGGCCGGACAGCACCACCGACTGCGCGCCGAGCACCGCGAGCTTCCCGCCGAGGATGCCGATGATCATCACGCCGATCAGGCCGACCGGCAGCAGGGACCGCGTCAGCAGGCCCCAGACCTGGTCGGGATCGGACAGGCTCGGCCCGAACAGGGCGATGGCGATCAGGCCGCTGAAGGCCCATGCGATGGTGACGAACCGCTTGCTGAAGCCGCCTGTCACGGCGCCGAGCCGGGCCGCCATTTCGTTCTTCGCCGAGCCCGCGATGGTCATGCCCGCCTGCGAGCCGACGATGCCGACGAACTGCACGAACAGCAGGGCCGCGATGGAATACCAGGTGTATTCGCTGGCCCCGCCGCCGCCGAAGAGATTGAACATCGCCGCCGGCACCTTCTCGTGCAGGCCCGTCAGTCCGCCGATCTTGGCCAGGCCGAACGGGATCAGGATCACCGAGATGATGATGACAAGGATGGCCTGCAGCCCGTCGACCACGGCCGAGGCCTTCAGGCCGCCAAGCATGACGAAGATCGCCACCAACAGGGACGAGACGAGGTAGAACGTCACCGGATGGAGATACGTCACGTAGGGCTGGAGGGCGCCCCGGTCGTAGGAGTCCTTGAGCAGATCGTAGCGCTCCGCCCGCCCGCCGGTCAGGGGGGTGGCGACGCGCTCTTTCCGCAGCTCCGTGAATTCGTAGTATTCCGCCACCATCTGCTTTTCCGCCACGGAGTAGATCGCCGCCTCCTTCACCATCAGCGGCTGCAGGGTCTTGAGGGCCACGACATTCCCGCCGGCGATGCTCACGATCGCCATCATGATCGTCGTCACGGCATAGAGCGTGGCGAGGAAGCGCTTGCCGAAGCGGTCCTCGAACAGGTCGGCCATGGTGGTCAGCCGCACGCGGCGGAACCACACGCTGGTAAACCAGTAGTAGGGGGTCAGGAACAGCGTGATGAGCGCCAGCCAGGCCCCGCCCGCGCCCTGACGGTAGACGGAACTCGAGGTCGTGGTCGCCTGGCCCGGGTCGGTCATGGTGCCGAAGCTCAGGAAGAACTGGAACCACTTGCCCAGCGAACGTCCGCCGAGGAAGAAGTCGCGTTCACCCTTGACCCCGTGGGAGAGGACCTTGCCGATCGCGAGGACCGCAATGATGTAGGCGATGATGATGAGGGCGTCGATCCAGTGGAGGCCGAAGAGATGCATGGGCGGGGGGTATGGGGGTGGTTGGGGTGGTAAATTCTTGGAACCGCAGGGTCAATGAAGGGCGCAGGATGATAATCCAGGTTGGTAGTGCCGTTGCCAGCCTATGGCTTGGGTTCGAACGGCCAATAGCCGATGCCTTGCATGCGGCGTTCGAGGTTGAAGGTGGTGAATAGCTTTTCCGTCTCCGCAGGTGTGCGGCGGCCGGTGCCGATCGCGGGGTCGGCCACCAGCGCGAGCAACGCGTCGCCGATGACCGCCGTCGAGTCCGCCACGAGCTGCTCCGGCAGCTTGTCGATGGTGTCGGCGAAGTCGTGGTAATAACGCACGGATTCGCGCGGGATCGCCCCGTCGAAGGTGATGGCGCGCACGCCGGCCAGCTGGTAGGGCGTGTGGTCGCTGCCGAACCAGTTGATGTTTTTCACGCCCTGCGGCAGCCGGCGCTCGCCGCGTCCGGCATTCCAGCGCTCCAGGGCCGGCAACAGCGACTCGTCGCCGGTGGCGTTGACCGCGGTGGGCACGCCGACCATGTCGAGGTTGATCATCGCCACGACGGGGGCGTCGCCGAGCTGCGCCGCGGCGTGGCGCGAGCCCCACAGGCCCTGCTCCTCGCCGTTGAACCAGACGAGCTCCACGGTGCGGGCCAGCGCGCGGCCGCGCAGCGCGTGCGCCAGCGCGAAGACCTGCGCCGTGCCGAGGCCGTTGTCCATGGCCCCCTGCCCCAGGTCCCAGCTGTCGAAGTGGGCGCCGACAATGATGCGCTCCGGCGAGCGGCCGGGCAGGACCAGGCGCAGGTTGGCGGTCTCGGTCTCGCGGCAGCGCGACCTGGTTTCCATCCGCACCCGCACCGGACGGTGGCGCGCGAGCAACCGCTGCAGCCAGCGCCCTTCCTCTTGGGCGAGCGAATACACCGGCAGCGGCAGCGCCTCGCCGACGAAGCTGCCCGTGCGCGCCAGCAACTGGCCCCCGCCTTCGCGGTTGATGAAGAGGATGCCCCGGGCGCCGCGCGCGGCCGCCAGACGCACCGTATCGCGGGTCGTCTGGGCCGAGGACGAATCCAGCAGGACGATCTTGCCGCGCACGTCCGCGGGGTAGTTGGCCGCCTCGCCCGCACCGATGTCGGCCACGTCCGCCTCGAACGCGGCATGCGGCTGCGTGTAGCTGAGCGCCGCCACGCGCAGCGCGCGGGCCAGCGGGGCGATCAGCTGGACCGAGTCCGTGCCGCGCTCCCAGCCGGGCATCTTGAAAGGCACGATCTCGGGCTGCAGCCCGAGCGCCCGCAGCTCGGCCGCGAGCTGATCGAGGGCGGCCCGGTTGTCGGGCGAGCCCGTGAGGCGTCCGCCAAAATCATCGCACAGCCGCGTAAGCATGGCATGCGCCTCCCGGCCGGAGTCGGCGAAAGGCTCGGCGGCGGGCGCGGCTGCCACCAACAGCAGGCTGAGCAATATTCCTTGTAGGGCCGGCGCTCGTCGCCGGGCCGGCCTGCCGACAAGCGGCAGCCCTACAGGTTCAAGAAGAGCTTTGGATCGGATTTTCATGATTCTCTCAGCCACACCCGCATTTCCCCTTCGCCGCGGTTGGCCCACAGCGCATAGGGCACGGCGCGCAGCCGCACGGGGACCGGCGCCGGGGGTTCGTTGGCATAAAGGGATTCCCCGGAGGGCGTCCGGACGGCCGGACCCTCGAGCACGACGCAGCCGCCGAGCAGGTCGGGCGCGAACCGCGCCGCGAGGCTGGCGGCGCGCGGCAGGGCCAGCGCGGAGAGTTGCGCGCCGTTGTCGGCCTCCTCCACGCAGTAGACCACCGGGCCGCGCTGCAACGCCACCTGGCCCGCGGCCGCGAACACCCGCGCGTCGGCGCGCACGCGCTCGACCGGCATGGGCAGTTCCAACTCGACGCGATCACCCGGTGACCAGGTCCGGCGCAGGCGCGCGTAACCCGCGATGTTTTCAATCGCCTGCGCGGCGCCGTTCAGCGTCAGCCGCGGCGCGCGGCACCAGCCGGGCAGCCGGAGTTGCAGGGTGAACGCCACTGCCGACGCGGGCTCGATCCGGAACTCGATCCGCTCGGCCCAGGGATATTCCGTCCGCACGTCCAGCCGCACCGGCACGACGCCGGCGTGGAACCGGGCGCTGCCGCCGGCGTAAAGGTGCACGGCCAGCCCGTCCGCGGTCTGCGCATAGGCGTAGTCGCCAAGCGAAGCAAAGAGCCGGGCGACATTCGGCGGGCAGCAGGCGCAACCGAACCAGGGCACGCGCTGCGTCTTCACGAGGTGGCACTCGTAGCGGCGCTTGGCCACGGCCGGCACGACCTCGAGGGGGTTGACGTAGAAAAAGGTCCGGCCGTCGAGTGCGAGGCCGGCCAGCACGTTGTTGTAGAGCGCGCGCTCCATGACGTCGGCGTAGGCGCCGCGCAGTTCGTGCTCGAGCAGCCGCCGGGCGCACATCACCACGCCGATGCCGGCGCAGGTCTCGGCGTAGGCCCGGTCGGGCGGCAGGTCGAAGGGCTCGCAGAACTTCTCGCCGTAGGGCTCCGTGCCCACCCCGCCGGTGACATAAAGGTGCCGCGTGGTGATCGCCGTCCAAAGGCCGCGGCACTGGTCGGCGAGCGCGGCATCCTTCCGGTCGGCGGCCAGGTCGATCATGGCCGCAAGCAGATACATCATGCGCACGGCATGGCCGACCGGCTCGGTGAGCTCGCGCACGGGCCGCGCGGCCTGCAGCGTGCCGAGCCCGTCGTGGTGCATGTGCCACGGCAGCTTGCCCGCCTCGCCGCGGCGTTGCGCCTCCTGCTCGAAATAATTCGGCGACCGGCCGCGCTGCTCGATAAAATACCGGGCGAGTTCCCGGTAGCGCGCCACCCCGGTGACGCGGGCGAGCTTCACCAGCGCCAGCTCGATCTCCTCATGGCCGCAATAACCCGGCACCTGGTCCGGGCCGGGGCCGAAGGTGCGGTCGATCAGGTCGGCCAGCCGGCAGACGACGTCGAGCAGCGCGGATTTGCCTGTGGCCTCGAAGTGCGCCACGCCCGCCTCGATGAAATGGCCGGCGACATAGAGCTCGTGGCAGTCGCGCAGGTTGGCCCAGCGCTGCTGCGGCTCGACCAGCTGGAAATAGGTGTTGAGGTAGCCGTCGGCCTGCTGGGCCTTGGCGATGGTGGCGACGAGCCGGTCGAGCTCGGCATCGAGCGCCGCGTCCGGATGCGTGCCCAGCCGGTAGCTGGCCGCCTCGATCCACTTGGCGAGGTCGGAATCCTGCCAGAACAGCCCGTGGAACTTTCCCGGCTTCTCGCCGGCGGCGACCTGGAAGTTGTGCACACAGCCGCTGCGCTCGGCGCCGGCGATGCGGTCGTTGAGCGCCTCCCACTGCCACGGGATCACCGTCTCGCGCACGAGCCGCGCCCGGCCGGCGAGAAAGCCGTGATCCAAGGTGACGGCGGCCCGGGGTAATGCGGTGGGATAACTCATGCGAAGGTGAGGGCCACGACGCTGTGGGGCGGCAGCGTCAGTTCCCAGCCGGATGTCACGGACTGCAGCGCGGTGAATTCCCGGGCGCGGACGTCGTCCGGCCGGTCGAAGGTGTTGTGCGCCTGCGGCGTGGCGGCGGTGAGGATGCGGGCGGACACGCCGGCGAAGCTCACGCCCGGAAGGTTCAGCGCCAGCGCGACGGGCGCCGCATAGTCGAGGTTGCAGAGCGTGACCGTGATGCGTCCGTCCGCCGCGCGCGAGGCGGCGGCGCTGACCGACGGATAAGCGAGGTCGCCCCACCGGCGCGTGCCGGCCGCGAGTTCGACCGGCAGCTGCACGCCCTCGTGGTGCGCCCGGTAGAGCGCGAACACATCCCAGGTCGGCGTGCGGAGCAGCCGGCCGTCCTTGATCAACAGCGGCGCATGGATGACATTGGCGGCCTGCGCGAGGTTGGCGACGCGCACGCGGTCGGCGTGGTGGATGAAGGTGTTGAGCGCATAGCCGGCCATCACCGCGTCGCGCACCGTGCCCTGCTGGTAGAAATGCCCCGGGGGCGTGCCGGGCTCGGGGGCGTGCCAGGCACCCCACTCGTCCACGACCAGCGCGACATATTTCTCCGGATCGTGCCGGTCCATGATCGCCGTGTGTCCGGTGATGTATTCGCCCAAACGCGCGGTGAGCGCCATGAGTTCGTCCCATTCCGGTTCGCCGAACTGCGTGGCGGACTTGCTCGGCGGGAAATCACCCGGCACGCAATAATAGTGGAGGGCGAGGCCCTGCATCAGCCGCTGGCCGCCGAGGAGCGGCCGGCCGCACTCGCGCATCATGACCTCGGTCCAGGCGTAGTCGCCGTCGCGCGGGCCGCAGCCGACGCGATAGAGCGGCGCGCCGGGAAAGTCGCGCAGGAAGGTGGCGAAGCGGCGGTAGAGGTCGGCGTAATATTCGGGCCGCATGTTGCCGCCGCAGGCCCAGCTCTCGTTCCCGACGGCCCAGAGGCGCGCGTTGACCGGGGCGGGCCGGCCGTGCGCGGCGCGGAGCTCCGCGAGCGTGGAGGCGCCGGCGGGGGCGTTGAGATACTCGACCCAGTCGCGCATCTCCTGCACGGTGCCGCTGCCGACGTTGCCGCAGATGTAGGGCTCGGCGTCGGTCGCGGCGCAGAGGTCGAGGAATTCTTGCGTGCCGACGGCGTTGGATTCCGGCGCGCCCCACCAGGCGCTGACGCCGCGCGGTCGCGCCGCGGCCGGGCCGGTGCCGTCGCGCCAGTGGTAGTCGTCCGCAAAACAGCCGCCGGGCCACCGGAGATTGGGCGTCCCCATGGCGCGCAGGGCCGCGATCGCGTCGTGGCGCCAGCCGCGGGTGTTCGGCACGGGGGAATCCGGCCCCACCCAGAGTCCGTCATAGAGGCACGTGCCGAGGTGCTCGATGAAATGCCCGAACACGTGCCGGCTCACGGTGGCCCCGGGCTGGTCGGAACGGACGTTGAGGGCGAGGCGGGGCACGGCGCGGGGTCGGTCGGCTCAGTTGTCGCGCACCCGGTCGGTGATCGTGAGCGTGTTGAAGTCGAGCACGCGCTCGAGGCGGCCATGCGTGAGCGTCAGCTTCCGCGAGCCCTTCTCGGCGTTGAGATACGGGCCCTCGAAGAGCTTCCACCTGGTGTAGTCGACCGCCTGGCCGTCGACGACCGGGGCCGCGCCATAGGTGCAGACGACGGCCTTGCCGCGCAGGGTGGTGAATCTCACCGTCGGGACCGGGTCCAGCTTGAACTCGAGCGGCAGCGCGCGGATGGCGGCCTGGAAGGCGGCGAAGTCCTTGAATTCGCCGGCGCTCGCGGCCTGCACGATGGTGCCGTTCTTGAGGTGCGGGCTGTAGAGGCGCTTGTCGCCGGTGTCGGCGCGCTCGCCCGTCCAGGAGGACTTGATGCGGGCGACCGGCTGCAGCTCGTAGGGCGCGAGCGGCCGGTAGGCGAGATAGGCGTTGCCGCCCTGGGCGAAGATCCAGCCGGACGGATCGACCGTGAGGTTGACGAGGTCCTTCGAGAAGAAGCCGTTGATGTGCGGGAAGCGCGTGCCGGGCGGGATGTCGTAGAGCGCGATGACGGTGTCGAGGTCCTGGAAAACCTGCTCGAAGCGCGAACAGCCGAGGAACTTGTCGGGCGAGTCGTAGGAGGCCTTGCCCTCCTTGGTGACGCCCTTGGTCATCTGGTCGGGCAGCTCGGTGAAATAGGTCTGCATGTCGAAGCCCGAGGAGACGGGGTGCATCGAGAACATCGTGTTGTGCACGCCGCGCGGGTCGGGCACGGCCCAGGTGACATCCCAGACGTGAGCCTGGATGGGATCGCTCAGGCCGCCCTGATAGGAGCCGACGGCGTAATCGCGGCGCGAATAGTTGGTCTTGTAGATCGGCGCGAGCTGCACGTCGCTGTTGCGCCAGCGGCGGCGGGTGCGCTTCAGGTCGCGCTGCAGGAAGTCGCCGCCGCGGTCGACCGCGATGCGGTAGATGACCTCGGGCACGTCATAGGCCTTCGCCGCGGTGGCGAAATAGAGGCCCCAGCCGCCGTAGCCGGCGGGCGGCGGCGTGTTGCCGAAGCAGATCCAGTTGAAGAAGGTCGCGAGGGCGTTCCAACGCTCGATGACGGAAGTGTCGTCGGTGCGGGCGTTCGCGCCGTGCAGCACGCCCTCGAGCGAGTTCTCCGCCAGGTCGGCGAAGAGCCAGTCGAGCTTCATCCGGCCGCGCTGGCGCATCGCCGGGTCCTCGGCCCACGACGCGAGGAACAGCATGGGGATGGCGTATTCGCCGATGTAGTGCGTCGGGTTGAACTCCCCCTGCCCCACCGTCGTGGCCAGGTCCATCCAGTCGATCAGGTAGGCGCGGGCCTCGGCGAGGTTCTCCGCGGAACTTTTCCCGTTATACCAGCTGGTCGCCGGATCGTTGGGGTAAAGCTCCGCCATGAGGTAGAGCGAGGTATAATACATCACCCAGTGGTTCTCGGTGTCGCCGCGGATCTGCATGACCGAACGCCAGGCGTCGCGGATGGATTTTTTCGCCTCCGGGGAGAGCTGGTCGCGGCCGAGGTAGGCGATGTTGACGACCGGGAACATCCAGAACGGGCCGCTGCCGGGCTCCTGCATCAGCGCGATGACGCTGCGCGAGCAAAGCTCGCCGTCCTCGCGCCGGGCCAGCTTGGCGGCGATGACGGCCATATCGGGCAGTAATTCGCCGGGCTTCGCCAGGCCGACGCGCCAGGCGAGGACCTCGTCGACGCGGGCCTCATAAGCCGCCCGGCGCTGGTCGGCGTGCGTGACGACGATCCGGGCCGGGATGGGGCCGAGATGGGAGGGTTGCGCGGACAGGGAGCCCGCGAGGCAGGCGGCGAGAATGGAGAAAACAAAAGAGGGGGCTTTCATGGGCGGTGGGCTGCGGGGTTATTTCGCCGCCGAGGGCACGAAGACGAAGTTGTAGACGGTGGAGCCTTCCAGACCGTCCTTCCGCCAGGTGCGGCCGAAGTCGTCGGAAACGAAAATCGCGTCCTTGAAGACCGCGGCGAAAAGCCGGCCGTTGTCGGGATCGACGCCGACGCGGAAGACGTAGTGCTCGGCCGGCAGGCCGGCGTTGCGCTCCGTCCAGGTCTGGCCGCCATCCTCGGTGACGAGGACGCCGTAGGTCCAGCTGCCGATCGCATACCGCGAAGGGTTGGTCGCGTCGAAGGCCACGTTGTAGAGGGCCTCGGCCGAGGGCACGCCGGCGAATTTCTTCCAGGTCAATCCCCCGTCGCGCGAGACGATCGCGCCGTCGCTCTGGGTGGTGGCCAGCCAGAGCGCCGCGTCGTGCGGCGACTGGCGGAGGTCGGTGATGGTGGTCTGGGTCGGGAAGACACGCCGCCAGGAGGCCGCGCCGTTCTCGGTCAGGTAGAGGCCGGACTCGCAGCCGGCAAGCGCGCGGCCGGCCCGGGTGCGGTCGACCTTGACGACCTGCGTGTATTTGCCGCGCTCGGGCAGGCCGTTTTCGCGGCGGGGCCATGTGGCGCCGCGGTCGGGGGAGACGGCGATCCCGTCGGGCAGCGCCAGGTAGACGTGGTCGGGGGCATTGGGATCGACGAACACATCCTTTGGTTCGGTCATGTCCCAGCTCGTGCCGATCCGCCAGGTCTTGCCGCCGTCGCGGCTGCAGAGCGCGCCGTTGAGCGAGGCGGCGTAGAGCACCTGCGGATCGCGCGGGTCGACGGCCAAAGCGAAGATGCCGGGAAAATTCAGGCCGAAGTGACGGTAGGCGTCATCCGCCCCACGCTCGTAGAGACCGCTGAGCGTGACCAGCTTCGAGCCGACGACATAATTGAGGCTGATGCTCGCGCAAAGATAGGTGGTGTGCTGCGGCGCCGGGGCGGCGCCGACCGAGCCGGCGAGCAACCCGAGGAGGAGGAGGTGAAATTTCAGTCTGATCATAAGGATGGGGGTGGTTATGGCGTTGCGGCGGGCCGGTTAAGGCGGGCAGGCTGGTCGTCACTATGAGAAGAATTCTGCTGGTCCTGTTTTCGTTCACCGGCGTGCTGGCGGCGGCCGCGGAGGCCACGCCCGAGCAGCGGCTCGCGGCGCTCGGCCTGGCGCTGCCCGAGATCCCGGCGGCCATCGCGAACTACGTGCCCGCGGTGCGCTCCGGCCCGCTGGTGTTCCTGGCCGGCCAGATCGCGCGCGGCCCGGATGGAAAATTCCTCGCCGGCAAGGTCGGCCGCGACTGCACCGAGGCCGAGGCCGCCGCGGCGGCGCGGGTTTGCGCGCTGCAGCTGCTCGCTGTGCTGAAGGCGCAGGTCGGCGAACTGTCGCGCGTGAAGCGCATCGTGCGCGTCGGCGGCTTCGTCAACTGCACCGAGGATTTCACGGCGCAGCCCAAGGTGGTGAACGGCGCGTCCGACCTGCTGGTCGCCGTGTTCGGCGCCGCCGGCAAACACGCGCGCGCGGCCGTCGGCGTCAATTCGCTGCCCGCCGGCGCCCCGGTGGAGATCGAGCTGATCGCGGAAGTGACGGACTGAGCGGCGCATGGTTCAGAGGTCGCGCGCCGCCGCCCGCACGGCGGCGATGATGCGCGTGCAGTCGGCGCGGCTGTTGAAGACGTGCGTGGAAATGCGCACGGCGTTGAGGTTCTGCTCCGTCACCGGCCGGCAGCGCAGCCGGTGTTTTTCCATGAGGTAACCGAAGAATTTGTGGGCGTCGGCCCGCGCATGGCGGATCGTGGTGATCGAGGCGCGCAGCTCCGGGGCCGGTGGCGTGAGCACCTCGATGCCGTCGAGCCGGGCGAAACCGTCCAGCAGCAGGCCGGCCAGTTCACGGCCATGGGCGGCGATGCGGTCGCGGCCGATCTGTTCCTGCAGCCGCACCGCCGCGGCCAGCCCGGAGACCAGCGCGGCGTTGCGCGTGCCGTATTCATGCCGCGTGGCGGCGCCCTCATACTTGAGCTCGCCCGGGAGCAGCGGCAGTTCGCCCGAATGGGCCCCGATGCCGGTGGGGGCGACGGCCTCGAGCCGGTCGCGGCGGAGCCAGAACACGCCGGTCTCGTGCGGCCCGCCCAGCCACTTGTGGCCGCTGAAGGCATACGAGTCGCAGCCGGACCGGGGCAGGTCGAGCGGGATCATGCCGCCCGCCTGGGCGCCATCGACGTGGAACCAGATGCCGCGCGCGCGCGCAAACTCCGCGATCAGCGCGAGGGGGAACACCAGGCCGTTGGTGCAGGTGATGTGGCTCACCTGGATGACCCGGGTGCGCGGCGTCACGAGGGCGCGGATGCGCGCGAGGTTGGCCTCGGCACTGGCGTTGTCCGGCTCAAACAGCTTCACGCTCACGCCGCGCAGCTTCGCCTGGTTCAGCCACGGGAAGGAGCCGCCCGGGTGCGCGTGGGTTTCAAAAATGACCTCGTCCCCGGCCGCCAGCGCGAGCCCGGCCGCGATGATGGAGTTGCCCTCGGTTGCGTTGCGGACAAAGCACACCTCTTCCGGCGCCGCCCCGATGAAGCGCGCCATCGCCTCGCGGGCCGGCTGGAGCAGGCTGTGGCCGGTCTCGGAATGCTCCTGCAGCTGCCGGGTCACGGCCTCCACCGTCTCGAGCACGGGCCGGGACACGGGACCGAGCCCGCCCGTGTTGAGATAAAGGGGGTCGTCGAGCAACGGAACCTGCGCGCGCACGGCCCGCCAGTAGGCGTCGCTGTTCGCCGCGTCGAACGCCGGCAGGGCGCTCTCGGCGGCCGAGGCCGGGGTGAAGCCGGCCAGCGCGCCGAGCGCGCCGGCGCCGAGACCCTGCAGGAAAGTGCGACGGGGGAGATTCATAGGTCGGTGAAGGTGAGGGTGTGGTCGATCGCGAGCGTGGCGCCCGGGGCGAGCGACAGGTCGTGCTCGTATTGGAACGGCAGCGCCACGAGGGGATTGTGGCGGCGCACGAACCAGTGGAGCGGGCCGGGGTTGTTGACGAAACGGATGGTCACCCGGCGCTGCGGGGTGTCCTTCTGCCCGTGCCATTCCATCCCGCCGGCGGCGGCGCCGTGGACGGCCTTTTCACCGCTGAGCCCGCCCTCGGCGATGAGGCCGATGGTGTCGTCGAGATGATCGTCGAGCAGATCGCGGGCGCCGCGGAACTGCAGGCCGCTGTAATGCGAGCCGGCGAGGCCGGCGTGCGAGTGATACTGGCCGAGCTCGAGCGGGCGGGCCGTGACATTCTTGAGCGTGGCGGTCCAGCGCAGTGTCCAGACCTGCGGCGAGACCACGGCAAAGACCAGCGCGCGCTCCTCCTGCAGCAGCAGCTCGCCGGTAGCGCCGACGCGCCAGTCGAGCGTGTGCGCGAGACGGGTGGCGCTCTTTTCCAACCACCCGGTGTGATGCTGGCCGCCGTGATCGCCGCGCATCTGGTAGCCATCGGCTTTTTGGTAGGTGCCGCCACCCCAGAAATTGAAACCCGCGAGGCAGTTGATGGTGAAGTTCAGGCCGTGGTGCCAGCGGTGGTCGTTGGGCCGGAAGTTCGTCAGCACCTCGCCCGCGAGCGAATTCACCGGGTGGGCGTAGGGCCGCGGCGACTCGTCAGCCGCCGTGTCCGGGCGGTAAACATAACGCAGCAACAGGCCGCCGCCGGCGCGGTGGAGCTCCACCGCGCGGTCGCCGTCTTCCACCAGGGTCAGGGCAGGTTTCATGGGATTGGGCAGGTGAGGCTGATCCGGCCGCCGGGCGCGGCGTGACGCGAGCCGTCGGGCAGCTGCACGTCGACGGGAATCCCGGCCGGCACGGTGGCCTCGAGGGTGAAGCGGCCATCCGCGGCGCGCCAAGCCACCTCGACCAGGCCGCGCGGCGTGCAGACGCTGCCCCGGGCGTGGGTGAGGCCGCAGCGGTGCGGCACCAGGGCGATGCGGGCAAAGCCGGGCTCGACGGGCGTGACGCCGAGGATGCGCTGCTGGAACTCGAGCACCGGGTGCGCCGACCACGCGTGGCAGAGGGAGCGCCAGTAGCTGTTCTCCTCGACGAAGGTGGAGAGGCCGTAATTGACCGACTCGTGCCACGGACCGAGGTGCTGCGGCAGGTCGTCGAGGCGGCCGCACTTGGCGAGCGCGGCGAAGCCCGTGTGCCACCAGAAAAAGGAACCCGGCGCGAGTTTCGCATCATTAGGGAAACGCCGCATGATGATCGCGCGCTCCCGCTCGCCGGCGAGGCCGGCGACGATCGCCCAGGCGTTGCCATACTGGCTGACCTCCGGGCCGCCGGGTCGGTCGCAGTAGAGGCCCTCGGCCTCGGACCAGAAGAGCGCGTGCGCCGTGCGGCGCAAGGCGGCGGCCTCCGCGGTGAGCGCCTCAGCCTCGGGGGTGCGGCCGAGATGGCGCACCAACCACGCCGCCTCGTCGAGGGCGTTGATGAACTGGGCGGAATGGATGCAGGTCGCGCCGGTGTCGGCGCCCGGCACCACGCCGCGCGGCCACCACGGGCACCAGTCGGTGATGTTCCAGAAGGGCAGCTTCGACGGCAGGCCGTCGGCGCCGGCGTGGCGGCGATACCAGTCGAGCACGGCACGCACGCCGGGCAGCAGGTCTGCCACCGTGGCCCGGTCGCCGGTGCAGAGGAAATAGTCCCGGAGGTTCGTGATCCAGTGGATGCTCCATGCCGGGATGACCTGCACGAGCCGCGACGGGTAACGCGCCTGCGTGAGCCCGTCGGAAAGCCGCGACCAGTCGAAATGATAAAGCGCCTGGCGGCTCAGCCGGCCGTCGCCGGTGGTGAACAGCGCGAGCTGCGAGGTGATCATCGTGTCGCCGGCATACTGCATCTGCTCGTAGTGCGGGCAGTCCTCGAAAGTCTCGTGCGAGCACATGCGCATCGTGTGCAGGCCGACGCGCCAGATCCGGTCGAGCGCGGCGTCGGAGGACTGGAACTTCGCGGCCACGCGATACGGGTAGGCGGTGAACCGCTGCCGCACCGCGCGCAGCTTCAGCGGCTGCTGGCCCACGGTGATCTGCAGGCCGACGTAGCGGAAGGCGCGCCAATGGAGCGGCTCAAAGACCTCGTCGCGGCCGGCCGGCTCCCAGAGATCGCACCAGCCCGTGACCTTGCCGCGGCGGTCGAAGGTCCAGCCCGTGCTCTCATCGGCGAAGTGCGAGGCGAGGTTGGCGAGCGACTGCTTCTTCCCGAGCAGTTGCGCGCCGGGGGTGTCCCACGGCAGACGGAGCGCCTCGGCGTAGGTCAGGCGGACGGTGCTGCCGGCGCCGCCGGCCACCGCGAGGTGCGGGAACGCGGTCGTCAGCTTACCCATGTCGAGCACGAGATCGACCTTGGTGCCCGGCTTGAGCGTGAGGGGCCGGCCGGTGCCGAGCAGTTTCTGCCAGGCGGGCGGAACCTCGCCGCCGCCGGCGACGTAGGCGTCGGGAAAGGCCTCCGGCGCGCCTTCCTCCAGCATGGGGATCATGCGCGGCATGAGGCCGTAGGGGCTGGCGGGATCGCGGCGGTTTTCGCGGAGCTCGGCGCGGAAGAGCACATGCGCCGGCGACCAGGCCGAGTCATCGAACTTCGGCGTGTTCCAGCCCGCCGGCACGAGAGCCGAGAGACGATGCTCGAAATAGCCGAGGTAGCCCTCAAAGGTGGTGTGCTCGTTCTGAAAACGGTGCGCCTTGTCGACCACGACGCGCCAGCGGGCGTCTGTCCGCAGGTCGGTGATCACCCTGCCCGACCGGCTGGTGAGCGCGCCTTCGAGCACGAAACCGCCCGTATAGGTCATCACCGAACACGGCGGTCCGAGGAGGGCCGGCCGGTGCGCGACGCGCGACATGTCGAGGACGATCGCCGCGAGGACGTTGCGGCCCTTGCGCAGGTGCGGCGTGAGCCTGAAGGTGTCGTAGAAGTGGTGGTTGACGTCACCCTTCGCCGGCCCGCGGCCGATGAACACCCCGTTGCAATAAAACAGATAGCGGCTGTCCGCGGACAGATCCACCGAGAGACGGGCTTGGGCGGGATCCTTGACGTCAAACGTCCGCCGGAAATAGCGCACTTGGTAATGGGACGGCGTGGCGTCCTTCGCCGCCGGCGCAGAATGCGAACCCTCGGCGGACCAGATCCACGAGGCGGAGTTGAGAAAAGGCTGGGTGGGCACGGGGAGGGAGATCGAGTGTTGGGCCGGATGCGGTCAGGGGCGGGCGACCGGGATGAAGATGAAATCATAACCGTAGGCGCCGTAGAGGCCGCCCTCCTGCCAGGTGCGGCCAAGGTCGTCGGAATAAAAGGTGCCTTCCTCAAAGGTGGACGCCCAGAGGCGGCCCTTCACGCCGGGGTCGAAGGCCAGCACGAAGACGTTCTTCACCGGCAGGCCCGCGGTGCGATCCGTCCAGGTCCGGCCGCCGTCGGCCGACACGCGCACGCCCGCCTGCCAGCCGCCGAGCGCGAGCAGCGCGGCATCCTGCGGAGCGATGGCCGCCGCATACAGGTTCGCCCCGGCCGTCGCGGGATCGACGGGCGTCCAGCTTTCGCCGCCATTCTGGGAGAGAAACGCGCCCCGCCCCAGCGTGGTGGCGAGCAGGACCTTCGCGTCGGAGCTTCCCTGGGTCAGGCGCAGCACAGGCACCTCGGGAAATTTGGCGCGCTGCCAGCTCTGCGCGGCGTCGCGGGAAACATAGATGCCACCCTCGGTGCCGATGAGCACGCGGCCGGAGCGGGCGGCATCCGCCACCATCGTCTGGCCGAAGAGCAGCGTGAGCCCCTTTTGCGCCAGCTGCCACGTGGCGCCGGCATCCGTCGAGCGCAGCGGGCCCCAGGCCGTGACGGCGTAGACGAGCTCCGGCTGCACGGGATCGAACACGATGCTGCGCACATCGGCCACCTCCCAGCCGGTGGTCTTGCGCCAGGTGCGGCCGCCGTCGGTGCTGCGCACCACGCCGTCGGAACTCGCGATCAGGACGATGCGCGGATCGGCCGGATGCACGGCGAGGCCGCTGACCCCGAGGATGCGCGGGCCGAAGTGATGCCAGGCCCCCGCGGCGTTGCGGCGATAGAGGCCGGAGTCGGCGGGCGTGGAGGAATTCTTCTGCGCCTTGGTCATCGCGACCGCAGCGTAGAAATCATAAGCCGGCAAGGCCGGCGCGGCGGCAACGGTCCCGGCGACCGCCATGGCCAGCGCGAACAGGGTGGTGAGCAGGTTTCTCATTTCGCCGCCCCCCCGGAGACTTCCCCGCGAAGATTGTTGGTGAAATCCAGCAGCCAGCGTTCGCCGCCATACGACAGCTCGAGCTTCCGGCTGCCGCGTTTTTCCACGGCAAACGGCGACTCGAACAGGGGCCAGGCCGCAAAATCGACCGGCTGGCCGTTGACCGACGGCACCGCGCCGTAGCGCGCCCGGAGCACGCTGCCGTCGAGCGCGGTGAAGGTGACCTCGGGCGCGGCGGTGGTGGAGAATTGCAGCGGCAACGCGCGCACCGCGGCTTGGAAGTCGGCGTAGGACTTGAAGTCGCGCACCGGCGCCACCTGCACGACGTAGCCGTTGCGCAGCGCGTCGCTCACGAAGCAGCGGTGCCCGCTCCCCCACTCGGCGAAGCCCGTGCCGATCCAGCCGCCGCGGCCGGAGCGGAGCAGGCCGGTCCAGTCGTTCGGCTGCCACGCGCCGGGGGCCAGCGGGCGGAAGGCGATATACACCGGCCCGCCCTGCGCGAAGATCCAGCCGGACGGATCCTCGGTGGTGTGGACGAGATCGCGCGAGAAGAAGGTCGTCACATGGGGGAAGCGGTTGCCCGCCGGCAGGTCGTAGAGGCCGATGAGCGCGGTCTTGTGCTGGAAGACCTGCTCGTGCGGCGAGCCGCCGGGCAGCTTGTCCTCGGCGTCATAGTCGGTCTTGGAGCGGGCGATCAGGTCGGTCACGACGTCGGCGTTCTCGGAGAAGAACATCGTGCCCTCCACCGGCGAGGAATAGGGCTGCACGCTGAAAAAGGTATTCGCCGTCTCCTTGGCCCGGTCGGCCGGGCGCCACTTGAGGGACCAGGTCTGCTGCTGGATGGGTTGCAGGAGTCCGCCCTGGGTGGAGCCGAGCACGAAGTCGGCGTCCACGTAGCTGTATTTGTAGACGGGGATGGTGCGCTTGTCACCGATGACAAAGGAATCGGGTCCGGCGTGCCGCATGCGCCAGCGGGTGCGCTTGAGCTCGCGCTCCACGTAGGGCCGGTGCGCCGCATCGCGCGCGATGCGCTCCAGGATCGGGGGCGGCGTGTAGCCGCTCATCGCCAGCAGGGTGTTGGCGGGATCGGCGGCCTGGCCCGGGAAACCGAAGAGGAGCCAGCCGATCGCGGAAGTGGACGTGGCTCCGGGCGCGACGATCTGCCGGGGATAGACCCGGCTGTGCGCGCCACCGTAGAAGCCGTCGATGTTCTCCACGGCGTAATCATAGATGAGGTAATCCAGCATCATGCGCGCCTTCTGCCGGAACGCCGGGTCCTCCGCCCAGCCGGCCAGCAGGCTCATCGGGATGAGGTATTCCTGGATGTAGTTGGGCGAGTCGTATTCCCCCTGGCCGTAGCTGGTGGTGACCCACATCCAATGCTCCAGGTAGGACTTCGCCTCGGCCATGTTTTCCACGGAGGATTTTCCGTTGAACCACTGCTCCGGTCCGGCCCCGGGCAAGCCTTGGGCCGCGATATAGAGACTGGCGTAATACAGTGCCCAGTGGTTCTCCGTGTCGCCGCGGCTCGGCCAGTAGGTTTTCCAAAGTTCCCGGATGCGGGCCCTGCTGGCGTCATCGAGACCGGCGTGACCGGCGGCCATGACCGCCGCCATGGGATAGGTCCAGAACATGTTCTGGTTGGGCACGGGCTCGTTGAGCTTGGCGAAGCGCGCCAAGGCCGCCTCGCGGCGTTCGCCCCGCTGCAAGGCCGCCGCCACGTCCAGATACCAGCCCTTGGTCGGATCGGCCGGGTCCAGCGTGGCGATGGCGGCATCCAGGACCGCCTCGCGCCGGAGCTGATAGCGGCGGGCAATGTCGGCGTCCGCCTGCGATTCCTCGGCGGTCGTTGCGGCGGCCCGGGTTCCGCCCGCCAGCAGGGCGCCCGCCAGCGCAACGCACGACGCTGCGGACCAAATCCATGAAGCACGGGACAGGAATGGGGTGGGTAACATGGCGGGGTATGACCTCTGTGCCGCTGGCCCAGCCTGAATCGGGCGCAGATGCCGGTCACAGTAAAAATGGGCTGGCTTTCCCGCCTTTTTCAACTCTCTTTTCATATAATTTCAGCA
>JAQSDJ010000100.1:0-13137 GCA_029945855.1 Lacunisphaera sp. | reverse complement strand
AATAGTTTCAGTCCCGCCCCGCCTGATCCTTTGCGCCCACACCTGGTCGATGGTCGGCTACCCCACCCCGCGACGCGAATGGTCGCTGGACCGGAAGCTGGCGGCCATCAAGGAAGCCGGTTTTGACGGGGTCGCCGCCTACATCACGCCGGAGATCAAGGCCGGCGCGGATCACCGCGGGCTCAGGTTGCTGAGCGGCTTCGACTGCGGGGACCTGAAGACAGCCCGCCGGCGACTTGAGGAGCAGCGCGCGCTCGGGGTGCATTTCATCAACATCCAGCTGCTGAACCACGACACCCCGCCCAACCCGGCGGCGGCCATGGCCGTGCGGCTGATCAAGCTGTCCCGCCGGCTCGGCCTCGGGGTGCACATCGAAACCCACCGCGACACCTCGACCGAAACGCCCGAGAAGTTCACCGAAATTGCCCGGCTCTACCGTCGGGCCACGGGCGAAACCATGCCCGTGACATGGGACCACTCGCATTTCGCCGTCTCCAAGCACGTGATGCCGAAGGACTACGCCGCCCGGCTGCTCCTCTGGCCGCGCGAGATCCAGCATTCCCAACTGTTCCACCTGCGGCCGTTCAACAGCCAGCACTGCCAGGTGCCCGTGACCAACGGCCGCGGCCGGCTCACGCCCGAGTTCGCCGACTACCTGGCCTTCATCGAGGAGTTGTTCGTGCTCTGGTTGCGCGGTCCCCGGCCGGGCGGCGAGCTCTGGGTCTGCCCCGAGATGGGCATGAGCCACGGCTACAATGTGAGCACCAATCCCCCGGTCTGGCCGGACGTCATCCGCTGCCGCCAGGAATTTCGCGGAGCATGGGCCCGGGCGCGGCGGCGGACGGACGGGACGAAGTGACGATGCCACCCCCGGTTGATCGCCTTCCCAATGAATGTCGCCGAACTATGCAAGATCCGCCCTGGCCGTTCGCTGCTGCAGAACAGCCTCTGGCATTGGGATGCCTGCCCGGAACTCCCTGACCTGGAGCCGCACGGCCGCATCGAGCTGGGCCGTTTCGCCGGGCCCGGGGTGGTGCGCACCATCCACCTCATGCTCAACATTGCAGGCGGCGACCGCACCCTGCTGGCCCGCGGGGTTTTCCTCGAGGTGCGCTATGACGGGCTGCCGTTTTCTTCCGTGCGCGCGCCGGTCGGCGATTTCTTCTGCGATTCCTTCGGGAGCCGGTCCCTGCATTTCGCCAGCCTCGTGATGGCCAAGCGGCCGACCAATTCGCTCTTCTGCTACCTGCCCATGCCTTTTCGCCGGGGCATCGAGCTCGCGCTCGTGAACACCACCGACCGGAAGGTCGAGGGTTACGCCTACGTGACTGCGGAGATCCTGCCGGCCTGGGAGGAGGATACCGCTTACTTTCACGCGCGGTGGTTCGACCGCACGGTGAACCTGCCCGACGACGAGGTGCTGCTGCTGGACACCCACGGTCGCGGCCACTTCCTCGGCTGTCACCTCACGGCCGTGAGCCGGTGCCCGCATTTCACCGGCAAGCAGGGCATCTGCGAGGGCAATGACGAGTTCCGCGTCGACGGCGCTGCCGATCCAACCTGCAACTTCCTCGGCACGGAGGATTTCTTCGGCTTCAGCTGGAGCTGGAACCAGGTCTGGGCGGACAACCATTCCGGCACGACCTACCTCGCCGATGAAAATGGCGAGACGTGCCTGGCCTGCTACCGGTTTCTTCTCAACGACCCCGTGCGTTTCACCAAGTCGCTGCGGGCGCGCATCAATTACCGGGACGAAATCAACAACGCACACCTGCGCTCCGCCCGGGCCGAGGGCAACGGGCAGGTGCGCTTCGGCATCGTCACCTACTGGTATCAGGACGTGCCGGTGGATGCACTCACCGTGTGAGGTCGGGGCCGGCGCGCGCCGGCGCTACGGGGTGACCACCGTTTCATGCTTCACCGTGCCCGTGTTGAAATCGAGCGTCACCTTCTCCGCGCCATATTGCAGCGTGATCACACCGGTGTTGCGCCGGGCGTTCATCCACGGCCCCTCGAACAGCGGCCACTCGTCCAGATTCGCGGCGACCCCATCCACGATCCGCGCCCCGCGATGGGTGAATTGGATCCGCTGACCGCGCGTCGAGGTATAGCCGGCAGTCAGCGTCTTCTCGTCGAACTGCGGCCGGTTCTGGCGCAGGCGCGCACAGAATGAATCGAAGTCCTTTTCCTCCCGCGCCGCGACGGCCTCCAGGATGACGGCCGTCTTCGGGTGCACCAGGGTCAGGCGGTCGTGGTCCTTTTCGGGGTGCCAGGTGCCCGGCACACTGGTCCAGACCCCGAAAAATATCCCGTCGGCGCGGGCGAAAATCCACCCGGCCTCCTCGCGCCGCTCCACGATGACATGGGGGAAAAAGCCGTTGATGTGCTGCCGCGCTTCGTCGGGCGGAATGTCATAGATCGCGATGACCGCGTTCTCCTGCTGGAACACATCCTCGTGCGGCGAGCCTTCGACCCACTTGTTCGGGTCGGCATAATAGGGCCGTTGCCGCACGATATCGGCCAGGATGAGATCCTCGCGCGACGGAAAATAGCGGAGCAGCTGCCGCGCGGAGTAAGACGGGTTGATGAAGAAACACGTGGCGCCGTCCTGCGGCGACACCCACGTCAGGTCCCAGCGGTGGTGCTCCACGTCGGTCAGGTCGCCCCACGACGAGCCGACGGCGAATGCGGGTGCGACGTAGGTGTATTTCCACGTCGGCTCGCCGTAGGCGATGCCCGGGCCGCGCCGGGGCGCCTTGAGTTCCCGCAGCACATAGGGCTTGGTGCGGTCCGTCGCCATGCGGCCGAGCATCGGCAGGCACTCGAAGGCCTGAAGCGAACCCAGCGCCATGTAGTAGGTCTCGGCGAGATCGAGGCGGAGCGGCGCGCCGCCGAAAAAGAGCCGGCCGAACTGGGTCGCCGCCCCGGTGTGCTCGCGGGTGTGGAGGACCTGGTCGTATTTTTCCCGGCTGTGCGCGCCGACCCAGGCGCCTTCCAGGTATTCGGTCGCCCATTCGGCGAGCAGCACCTGCAGCATCATCCACGCTTTTTTCCGCAGGTGCTCGTCCCGGGCATATTCATGGATGCTGGCGAGACAGAGGAGGTAGACGTGGTGGTAATTGGGGGAGTCATATTCATACATCCCGCGGGTGACGGTGGCGTCGATCCACCGCTCGATCCACGCGGCGGCCTCCTGCTGCGACCGCCCCGGCGTCGAGCCGTCGGCCAGCGCCGGACCGTCCGGCCAGGTCTGCCCGAAGAGGTAACGGGCGGTGCGGAACTGCAGCATGTGGTTGTCGGTGAAGCCGAAGTCCGTCGTGAAGCTCGTCGCCAGACGCGCACGGATCTTTGCCACCAGCGAGGCCGGCAGCTTCGGGCCCAGCCGCAGCACGGCATCCATGAACGCATAGGTCTCGAAGCTGCCCCAGGCGGGCTGGGGGTCGGCGACCGCGTCCTCCAGATAGCGGAGGCCGGTCGCGGCATCGATGCCCGTGGCCAGCTTCACGACGCCCAGGTAGATCCGCCGGCGCGAATCCCGGTCCACGCCGGGCACCCACGTCTGCCGGGCCATGGCCTCGCGGGTCAGCACGCAGCGCTCGCGAAACTGGGCACGGTAGGACGCGTCGTCGGGATAAAGACCCTGACCCCGGACGGCCACGCCGCCGGCCAGGACGGCGGCGAGCGCGAGGCAGGAAGCAACGGTGGGGCAGAACGCAGCGAGAGATTTCATGAGGGAGGACCGGGCCAACGAGGAGCGGCGGCCGGGTAAGCCAAGAACGGGAGCGAACGCGGAGTCAATGGTCAGGCCTGAAGTTTCAACACGGTGAGATCATCCCACGCGGCGAAGACCGCGCGGACATTCTCCGGCCGCACCGCGGCCCCGAATTCGCATTGCGCGATGCAGCCGCCGGCGCGCCAAAGGTGGTGGTGCACCGCGCGGACGGCGGCGGCGATCTCCGCCGGCGTCGCCGCGGGAAGCAGGTGCTGGCGGTCTATCTCCCCCCAGAATGTGATGTGCCCCGCGTGGGGGGCGAGGGTCTCCGGCCCCATGCAGAACAGCTGGGCGTTCAGCGCGTCGATCCCGAGTTCCACGAGGTCGGGCAGGATCGCGGCGATGTGCCCGTCGGAATGCATGAAGAGCCGCTTGCCGTGGCTGTGCGCGATGTGGGCGTAGTCGCGATACATGGGCTTGAACAATTCCCGCCAGAGCCGGGGCGCGATCAGCAGCGAACGCTGCGAACCCCAGTCATCCATGAAGCGGAGCCCGTCCACGTCGGTGCGCGCCCACGCCTCCAGCACCTCGCAGTAGAAACCGTGCATTTCGCGCAGGAAGGCCAGCAGCGCCGGCGGCGGATCCGCCAGGTCGAGATAGAGGTTCTCGGAGCCGCGGATGAACTGGAGCTGCTCGAAGGGCCGCGGACAGGGCGCGGCCAGGGCAAACCGGTCCGTCGCGGCGCAGTCGCGGTTCACCGCCTCGCGGTCGAGGGTGAGCCATTCGCGGGGCAGATGGACGCGCGCGCGGTCGGCCGTCCAGTCGCGCACCGGCGGATCCTTCACCTCGCCGATGACGCCGCGCTGGATGTTGCGGAAGGTGCAGCCCCACTCGTCGGTGTATTCGCCGACGGCATACGGGTCGCCCCGGGTCGGGGCGGTCGCGCGCTCGTGTCCGGCGATCGCGGTGAAATCCGGGGGGAACTCGCGCGTCAGCTCCCTCAGGGCGGCGGGGAATTGCTCCGCGGCGATGGGCAGGACCCACAGGTCGCGGGCCGCGCGGGGCGGGCCGGCGAAATCCAACGTCTGCTGCACAATCTCTCGGGATGTGGCGCTCATGGGAAAAAGGCCCGGGCGGCGGGATCGCCGGGGGCTCGGACTCAGGCATAACGGGACCGACCGGCGGCGCAAGTGCACTTCCCCGGACGCATCTGCTCTTGCCCGCACCGCGGGGGCGACTGTAGTCAATGGACTTCACGGCGGCCGGTCGTGGCCGCTCCGTGAAGCACATGACGCCCTCCCACCCCGCCGAACCCTGGACCCTCTTCGTCGTCCAGCACTCCCACATCGACATCGGCTTCACCGACCGGCAGGAGGCGATCGCCGGCTGCCACCGTGATTTCATCGCGCAGGCGGCCGCGCTCGCCACCGCCCCCGCGCAGGCCCAACGCCCGGAGGCGGCGCGGTTCAAGTTCACCTGCGAGGGCTTCTGGGCGGTGGAACAGTATCTGCGACGCGCGGGCCGCGCGGAGCAGCAGCTCCTGCACGACGCGTTCGCCTCCGGCTGTCTGGAACTGACGGCCTGCCGTTTCCATCTCAGCGAACTGCTGGACGCGGGGCACCTGCGCGACAGCCTCGCCCCGGCGCGCGCTTTTGCCCGGGAGCACGGCGTGCCGCTGGACTGCGCGATGTCCTGCGACATCAACGGCCTGCCGTGGGCGTTGATCGATCCGCTGGCCGAAAACGGCGTCCGTTACCTCTCGATCAACCTCAATGCGCACCATGGGGGTTATCCGCTGGGCGGGCCGCTGCAGCCGTTTTGGTGGGAGTCGCCCGCAGGCCGGCGCGTGCTGGTATGGAACGGTCTCGCCTATCACCGCGCCAACTTCCTCGGCCTGATGGGCGGCACCGTGCCGGACGGCCGGATCGGCATCCCCGCGGTCGATCGCCACCGTCCTGACGCGGAGATTGAAGGCGTCGGCCGGGAGGAGGAAGTGCGCGACATCAGTTTCGCCGAGCGCAGGATCTTCGAGCTGGTCCGGAGCCTGGAGCAGGCCGGCCACCCGCGGCGCTTCCTCCTCGTCACGGGCTCGGGCATCTGCACGGACAACAGCCCGCCGGGCGACGCCTATTGTCGTTTGATCACCGCATGGAACGCCAAGCATGGCGACCGCATCGGCATCCGGACCGCCACGCTGCGGGAATTTTTCACGCATCTCGAAGCCCACGCGCCGGACTGCCCCGTCCACCGCGGCGATTGGCCCGACTGGTGGTCCGACGGCCTCGCCTCCGCTCCGCGCGATGTCCTGATCTTTCGCCACGCCCAGCGCACCAAGCGCCTGCTGGAGCGGCTTGATCCCGGCGCAAAGATCGTGTCCCCGGACGAACGTGCCGCCTTGGGCGCGTCCCTCGGCCTTTATGCCGAACACACGTTCGGCCACTCGGAGACGTTCAGCGGGAGCCTGCTGACGCAACAGGTCTTCGCGCGGAAATCCATGCTGGCGGCCCAGGCGGACGAGGCGGTGGGCGGCGCGTTCGACCGGGTCCGCACCGCGCTCGGCGAGGGCCAGGTCCGTCCTGGCCGGCCCTTTCGTTACACCGTCGTCAACCCCCACCCGGCGCCGCACACCGGCGTCGCGAGCCTGCCCCTGGATTGGTGGGAGTCGACCGCCGTGCAGGCCGGCTTCACGGTGCGGGACGGATCGGGCAACGTCCTGCCGCATCAGCTGGAAAAAATCGCCCGCGGGTGGTGGGTCCATGTCGTAGCGACACTCCCTGCCGCCGGCCGGCTGGAACTGGAACTCGATTTCCCCGCGCGCTCCGGGCCGGCCCCGCGGGCCGCCGCCTCTGACGAGGCGGGGTTTTCGAACGCCCATTATCATCTGGCGTTCGATACCCAGCGAGGGCTCGCGTCGCTGCGTGATGCCACGACCGGCACCGAGTTGCTCGAGGCCGGATCCGGGCCGGGCCTCGGTGCTCCCGTCTGGCAGCATTTCCCCGGCGGCGACCGCAGCGCGGCGGGGGGTTACCTGATGGCGCCGCGCACCATTCCTCCCAGCGTGATTCATCCCGGCCGCCTGGTCGCGCGGCGCGGCACCGCGGATGGTCCCGTCTACCGGGAATGGGAACTCGACTACGCCGTGCCCGGGACGCACCGCTACACGCTGCAGGTGCGCTGTCACCACGCCTGGCCGCAGCTGGCCCTGACCGCGAAGGTCCACAAGGTCGCCACGCGTGATCCGGAGGGACTCTATGTGTGCTTCCCGTTCGCCGTGCCCGGCGGCACTTGGCACCTCGATCGCGCCGGGGGCGTCGTCCGGCCCGGCCTCGACCAGCTGCCCGGTTCGTGCTGCGACTACTACGCGGTGCTCGACGGGGCCGCCTGCTGCGGGACCATCACCGGCGTGGCGTGGACGACCCTCGACGCCCCGCTCGTGCAGCTCGGCCGCCTGCGCCTCTGGGACTACGGCACGACCATCGAGCCGCAGGGGCCGCTCTATTCGTGGGTCGCCAACAACAAGTGGGAATGCAATTACCCGGTCCACCTCGCCGACCACTGTGAGTTCCGCTACCTCGTCGGAGCCGGTGGCGATCGGCGCGACCCGTCGCGGGCCATCGCGGAAGTCAAACTCGCCGCCGTCCCGCTGGTGGTGGTGCGCCACTGAGGAAAAATAAATTTCCGGCTAATGATCGAGGAAGGTTGTGTTCAAACCGCCGGCCGGCTGCACCCCGGTATCGACACGGCAAATCGCCGGGCTATGTTGCGCTGCGCTCGTCACCCCATGAAGTCCATCCGCCGCCCCCGCCTCTACCATCCAGCCGAAGTCTGCCGCCGAGATGGGCCCACTTCGGCGGATCGGACCCCACGCCTATGAAACGTTCCCAGATCAATCTCAGCTTTCGGCAGGCGTCCGCCTGCTTCGCCCGCCACCATTGGGCCCTGCCGCCGCAGCCGGCGTGGGACATCACCGATTTCGGCCTCGGCGATTTCCGCCGTTACGGGCTGACCCTCATCAACCTCGCGACGCAGGCCGAGTATTGCGAAAAACTGATGTATGCGCGCCGCGGCCAGACCACGCCCTGCCACACCCACGCGCAGAAAAAAGAGGACATCATCTGCCGTGCAGGCCGGCTGACGCTCCGCCTGTGGCCCAGGAAACCCGGCGCCGGCAAGATGCCCGCGAACCTCGAGGTGCCCGTCGACGGCCAGCCCCGCCGGCTGCGCAGCGGCCGGGCCTTCACCCTCGCCGCCGGCTCGCGCGTGACGCTCGTGCCCGGGGTCTGGCACGAGTTCTTCCCCGCCAGCGCCGAGTGCATCATCGGCGAGGTCTCCACGGCCAACGACGACCTGACGGACAACTTCTTTGCCGATCCCCGCATCGGCCGCTTCCCCGAACTCATCGAGGACGAGCCCGCCGCCATCCGCCTGGTCTCCGAACTCCGCCCCACCGCATGAGCAGTCCCGCCGCCCGTCGCCGCGCCCTGGCCGAACGGCTGCGCGGCCCGCTCCGTCCGCTGCCTTCCGTCGCCATCGGCTTCGACGGCTTCGTGGATGAGATGATCCAGGTGGTCGGCGAACGCCGTTCGCTCGCCGAATTCACCCCCGTGCCCGCCATCTCCGACTTCGGCGCCCTCATCTCCCGCGCCGCCGGCCACAGCAGCCTGCGCGAGATCGTCGTCAACGCCGTGCACTGCGGCGGCTGCGCCATCAACATGGGGGACGGCCTCGCGGCCCTCGGCGTGCCCGTGGACGCTTATGCCACGCTGGGCGAACCCGCCCACGCCTCGTTCCAGCCCGTCACCGCCCGCTTCCGCACCGCCCGGAGCTGGGGTCGCGAGCCCGGCCGGACCCTCGCCTTCGAGTTCCAGGACGGGAAACTCATGTTCAGTTCCGTCGCCCAGCTCGCCGAATTCACCCCGGAACGGGTGGCCGGTCTGCTGGCCGATGGCGGCTACGCCGCCGCCTGCGCCTCGGCCGACCTGATCGCCCTCACCGACTGGACCCTCTATCCGCACATGACCGCCGTGTGGACGCTGCTCCAGCGCGAGGTTTACTCCCGGCTCACGCACCGGCCGGCGTTCTTCATCGACCTGGTGGATCCTTCCGGCCGCGCGCCCGCCGACATCCGCGGCATGCTCGACGTGCTGCCCGGTTTCGAGCCCGCCGGTCCCCTCACGCTCGGCCTCAACGGGAACGAGGCCAACGTGCTCGCCCGCCTGCTCGACCTGCCCGCCTGCACCGAGGCCGCCCCGGAAAGCTCGCTGGCCCTGGCCGCCGCTCTCCGTGGCCGACTCGGCATCAGCGAAGTGGTCATCCACCACATCCGGTCGACCGCCGTGGCCGGTCCTGCGGGCGGGGCCACCCTCTGGGGACCCTATTGCGCCCAGCCGAAAAAAAGCACCGGGGCGGGAGACCGCTTCAATGCCGGCTACGCCCTTGGTTTGCTCCTCGGCCTGCCCGCCGCCGACCGCCTCGCCTGCGCGTGCGCGGCTTCCGGTTATTTTGTCCGCGAAGCCCGCAGTGCCAGCCTCGCCGAACTCGCCGGGTTCCTCACCCATGGCGACTGGCCGGAGCCGGCGGCCCCCTGACGACGCCCGCCCCCCCGTTTGGGCCGTCAGCCGGGCCTCAATCCAACATTTCATCCTTATCGCATGTCTCCGAAACAACGCCTGGTAGCCGCCCTCGATCGCCGGCCGACAGATCATCTGCCCGCCACCACGCATCACCTGATGCGTTCTTACATGGACAAGTATCATCCCGGGAAAACCGACGATGAATTCTTCGCCGCGTTCGGACTCGACCCGATCTGCTGGGTGCAGGCCCACCGGCCCGACCCGGCGAGCGGGGCCTTCTACGAGCCGGAGCACGTGCCGGGTTTCCTCGAGGCCCGGCGCATCACCTCCGCCACCTGGCGCTTCGAGCACCAGGACGTGCCCGGCCGGGAGTTTCCCACGGTGCGCCACGCGATCGTCACCCCGCGCAAGACCCTGACCATGGAGCTGCAGAGCAACGAATACACCGCGTGGGTCTCCGAGCGCCTGATCAAGGAGCCGTCCGACATCGAGCTCATCGCCGAGTTCGCCCCCCAGCCGCTGTGCGACCCGGAACCGATCAACCGCCTCGCCGACCGCTACGGCGACACCACCCTGATCCGGGGCAACACCAACTGCTTCGACCTCTACGGCCAACCCGGGTGCTGGCAGGACGCCTGCGTCCTCTACGGCGTCGAGGAGATGATCCTCGCGACCTACGATGATCCCGCCTGGGTGCACCGCTTCCTGCGCATCCTGTGCGACCGCAAGGTGCGCTTCGTCGACTCCATGAAAGGCGCGCGTTACGACCTCATCGAGCACGGCGGCGGCGACGCCTCCTCGACGGTCATCTCGCCGAAGGTCTTCGACGAATTCGTCGCCCCCTACGACCGCGAGGTCATCGCCCATGCGCGGGCGGCGGGCCAGCGCGTGGTCTATCACACCTGCGGCGGCATGATGCCGATTTTGGAACGGCTCGTGGCGCTCGGCTCCAACGCCCTCGAGACCTTCACCCCGCCCGCGATGGGGGGCGACATGGATCTGGCCGAGGCCAAGCGGCGCATCGGCGACCAGGTGTGCTTCATCGGCGGCTTCGACCAAAACCGCTACTTCACCACCGCCACGCCGGAGGAAACGCGCGCGGAAGTCCGGCGCTGCTTCCACGAGGCCGGCGCCGGCGGCGGCTTCATCCTGAGCCCGTCCGACCACTTCTTTGAGGCCAAGCCCGAGCTCCTGCACGCCTTCGCCGACGAGGCCCGCCGCTGCACGTATTGAACGGACCGCGCGCTTCCGCGGCCTAACCTGATCGTGGTGGTCTGAAGCGTCCGCCGCCTTCTTGTAGGTCGGGGTTTATCCCCGACGAGTCGGGCGTAAAGCCCGACCTACAGCTCTGGTCGCTGACGGGCGCCGACGTTCAGACCTTCGGCAGCATCACCACATTGCTGGTTTCGATCTGCTGGATCTTCCCTTCCGGGTCATGGACCAGGCGCGCGATATTCTCCGCACAGAGGTTATGCATGAGCAGGTGATCGACCTTGGCGAAAGGCCCATCGGTGGCGATCAACACGGCCTGTTTGTTCTTTGCGCAGAAGATCTCGCTGTTCCGGACGACGAAATTCCGGACATGCCCGCTCACCCGGACATACGGGCGGGCCTGCGTGGCCTCGCCGGCGTCCTGGATGTGCAGGCCATCGATGACCAGCGACTCGACCTCGGCGGGGGTGTCGCCCATCTGCGGGACATCCGTCCGCCCCTCGAGGTGGACGAGGTAGCGGTCATCCGCCGGGTCATGATAATTGATGTTTTTCAGCGTGAGACTTTTGTGCCGGCCGGAAACCCGGAAGAGAAAGGGCTCGGTGTAGGTGTAATCCGCCTTCGTCTGCCGCAGGTTGACGTTCTCGATCAGGATGGAACCAAAATTTCCCTGGAATCCCTTGGCCTTGTAGTCCCAGGCGCTGAGGTAGAAGCCGAAGCTGCGGTAATTGCCGCTGACGTTGCGGATGGTGATGCGGTCGTGGGCATTCTCCCGCGAGAGGATGCGGACGACCTGCGCGGCGTCATCCACCATGACCGTGTCGATCAACACGTCGGTGATCGGGCCGACGGTGGCGCAGGGATGGGCCCAGCTCGTTTCCCCGTTGGTCTCCTCGTCCCCGTTCAAGGCGATGAAATCGTCCCCGGTCCGGCCCTGGATGTTCCGGAGCACGAGGAACCGGCCCGGTCCCTGGAGATGGATCCCGTCCTGGTTGCCGCTATGGATGAAGCCCGGCAGTTCGAGCCGGATGTTCTCCATGGTCACCTTCAGCCAGTTGGTGATGAGGAAGGCGAAGGTCCGCTGGTCGCGCACCGTCACGTCGCGCACCAGCAAATTCTCGACGCCGAAGAAGGAGATTGCGACGACCAGCCGCTCCGCCAGGGAATAATGCACGTCCGGCGGCACATGATGCGCCTGGTTCCGGCAGTTCTGGTTGTAGGTGCCACCGAGGAGCGTGATGTTGCGATCGATGATCTCCCCCGCAGAAGGATGGGCGTTGATCAGCAGCGCGCAATCGGAGTGGCCGGCCTGATAAAAACCGCAGCGCGGGTTCAGGCATTCGATCGTCGTGTTGGAGTAAACCCGGAGCGAGGTGATGAGCGCCGCCCCGTCCATGACCAGATGGACGCCCCCGCCCGCCGCGGCCAGGTCCAGGATTTTCTGCAGCGTCAGGGTGTCGTCCGTCCCGCCGCCCGTGTGCACGTTGCTGTCCAGGTGCGCCCCCGCCTGGCTGGCGCGGATTGTTTTCGTGATCATATATCAACCACGGCTAGCCCATCTCCGGCGGAAAATACAGCACGATCCCGGAGCGGGCCGCGGACCGGCCGGCAATTTTATCTGTGGCCACCGCGATTTTCGTGGTCAATGAATGGGTCCATGGGTTTTGAAAACATGGACTACAAGTGCTACCGGGACGCGACGACCAGCCAGCGGCGGCACCAGGAGGACTGGCTCAAGACCGGCTACGCGCCGGCCGGGTTTTACCTGAAGGATTTCTGCCTGCACGAGGTGGACGGCACCTGGCACCTTTATCACATCGCCGGCACGCCCGGCGTGAGCTGCGGCTTGCCCGGCAACGAATTGTTCTTCGGCCACGCCACCACGCGCGACTTCCTCACGTGGGAGACGCACGAGGCGTGCTTCTTCATCGACGTGCGCGGCTGGGACCACGGGCATGTCTTCGCGCCCTACGTCATCACCCACGGCGGCCGGCACTGGATGTTATACACCGGGGTGGCAACCGACAACACGCAGCGGATCGGCGTGGCGACCTCGACCGACCTGTTCCACTGGGAGCGGGCGAGCGACCGGCCCGTCATCCGGCCCGAGGAATACGGGTGGGCGTTCTGCCCCGTGAGCGGCGGCGCGGCCTGCCGCGACGCGCACGTCATCGCGCACGACGGCGGATTCCAGCTCTACTACACCGCCGTGCAGAAGAACGGGCACGGCTGCGTGGCGCGGGCCTCCTCACGCGATCTGCTCCACTGGCGGGACGAGGGCATCGTCTACGGCTTCTCGGCGTGGAACCAGTGCGAGTCGAGCAACGTGCAGCGGCGCGGCGGCGACTGGCTGCTGTTCTTCGGCGGGCACCACGCCTGGAGCTATGTCGTGTCGGACAATCCGCTGCGCTGGCCGGACGTGGCGCCGCGACCGCTGCGGGCGGACATAACCGGCATGGAGGTCATCCGCCGGGCGGGCGACCGCTGGCTCGTGGCCTACTTCGGGCTCGAATACTACCGGCTGCTGATCGGCGTGCTCGACTGGTCGGCGCCGGAGCCGACGATCGTGCAGCTCACCGACCCGGCCGGGCTGCAGGCGTTCGGGCTTTAGCCGGCGGCAGGTAGGGCGAATCCTCCGGA